>NZ_JBEAJL010000097.1:0-68102 GCF_040065275.1 Klebsiella sp. JB_Kp042 | reverse complement strand
CGTAAGGACACTAACACCTGAAGCTAGCGCGTCTACCAATTCCGCCACCTTCGCACAGTATTCTTTCTTTAGATATTGCCTCGTTGGTGCGAGGGGGGGGACTTGAACCCCCACGTCCGTAAGGACACTAACACCTGAAGCTAGCGCGTCTACCAATTCCGCCACCTTCGCATACCATCGACACTATGAAAGTATCGTTACCACGGAGGCGCATTCTAGTGGTTTTCGGCGACACGTCAATAGTTAATTATGCAGGTTGTATCGATTGCTGCAAAAATGGGCGGATTTGCCCGCAGGAAGCGCCAGCGGTACCAGAAACGGGCCGCCGGCGTGAGAAGGCGACTATTTTTTCGCCTGACGGGTCATGATGGTGCGATAGACCTTAAAACGTCCGGTCTGGGCGATCACCTCATGGAAGCCGAACGTCTCATCCAGCACCTGCGGATACGGCAGGAAGGCGTTGGCGACAATGCGCAGCTCGCCGCCGCTGTTCAGATGGCGAACCGCGCCGCGGATCAGCGCCTGGGCGGCTTCGAGGCTGGTCTGCAGCCCGTCATGGAATGGCGGGTTGGAGATGATCATGTCGAAGCGACCATTGACCTCGGAGAAGACGTTGCTGGCAAACACATCGCCAGCCAGGCCGTTGGCGGCAAGCGTCGCGCGGCTGGCTTCGACCGCAGGGGCGCTGACGTCGCACAGGGTCAGGCGCACTTTCGGCGAATGGCTGGCCAGCGCGGCGGCCAGCACGCCTGCGCCGCAGCCGACGTCCAGCACTTTCCCTTTGGTATGCGGCTCGAGGGTGGAGAGCAGCAGCTGGCTGCCGACGTCCAGCCCGTCGCGGCTAAAGACGCCTGGCAGGGTTTTAATCGTCAGATTATCCAGTGTGTATTCGCCCCAGAAGGCATCGGCGTCGAAGGCGGGCTGCTTTTCCAGTCGGCCATGATAGAGGCCACAGCGGCGGGCGCTATCCACTTTGTTCAATGGCGCGTATTCAGCCAGCATCTGCTCCGCGCTGCGGACGCCGCTGCGGTTTTCACCGACGACGAAAATGTCGCTTCCCACCGGCAGCAGAGAGAGCAGGTTCATCAGCTGGAACTGTGCCTCTGGTTTATTCTTTGGCCAGTAGTAGATCAGGGTGTCGCATTCGGCGACGTCAGCGGCCTCAGCCACTAAGCTAAAACGGACGGTGTCTCCCATCTGGCGGTTGAGGACCTGCCAGTGGTGGAACTGTTGGGTGTGGGCGCGGCTGGCCGCGGTATCCAGACGCGCAGGCAGGTCATCCTGCAGGTCACCGGCAAACAGAACGCGGGCGGACTCGAAATCATCACTGTGGCGCAGCAAGACTTCACTTGCCGGGGTAAAAGCGGACATGAAACACTCCTTCATTAAGACTGGCGCCGATTATAGTAGTTTGTTGGCGCAGATACGACGGATTTGCTATATTGCGCGCTTGTTTAACAGGAGTGTTTCGCTATGACATCCCGACGAGACTGGCAACTACAGCAGCTGGGCATTACCCAGTGGTCGCTGCGCCGACCGGGGGCGTTGCAGGGCGAAATCGCTATCTCGCTTCCTGAACATATTCGTCTGGTGATGGTGGCGGAAACCCCGCCGTCGCTGACAGAGCCGCTGATTGGCGACGTATTGCGCGCGCTGGCCGTGACGCCAGATCAGGTCCTGCAGCTGACCCCGGAGCGGGTGGCGATGCTGCCGCAGGACAGCCGCTGCAACAGCTGGCGGTTGGGCACAGAGGCGTCGCTGCCGCTGGCGGGCGCCCAGGTGTCCACCCCCGCTTTTGATGAACTCCAGACCAGCGCGCCGGCTCGCAGGGCGCTCTGGCAACAAATCTGCGCACATGAACACGATTTCTATCCTCAGCACAGCTGATTTAACCCGAGCCTGGCAAATCGAAACCCGCGCCCACGCTTTCCCGTGGAGCGAACAGACCCTGGCCAGTAACCAGGGGGAACGCTATCGCAACTATCAGCTGTCGGTGGATGGCGAAATGGCGGCGTTCGCCATTACGCAAGTGGTGCTGGATGAGGCGACGTTGTTCAATATCGCGGTCGATCCCGCTTACCAGCGCCGTGGCCTGGGGCGAGCGCTGCTGGAACACGTCATTGATGAAGTCGAAAGGCTCGGCGTCGTCACGCTATGGCTGGAGGTGCGCGCCTCCAACGTTGCCGCTATCGCGCTGTATGAAAGCTTAGGCTTCAATGAGGCGACGATTCGCCGCAACTACTACCCGACGGCCGACGGGCGCGAAGACGCCATTATTATGGCTCTGCCAATCAGTATGTAAGACAAGGTGATACGATGAAATGGGACTGGATTTTCTTTGATGCCGATGAAACGCTGTTTACGTTTGATTCTTTCAGCGGCTTGCAGCGGATGTTTCTCGACTACAGCGTGACCTTTACCGCCGAAGATTTTCAGGACTATCAGGCCGTGAATAAGCCGCTATGGGTGGATTACCAGAACGGCGCCATCACCTCGCTGCAGCTGCAGCACCAGCGCTTTGACAGCTGGGCGGAACGTTTGAATGTGCCGCCGGGGGAACTCAACGACGCGTTTATGAATGCGATGGCGGAAATCTGTGCGCCGCTGCCGGGCGCGGTCTCTCTGCTCAACGCGCTGCAGGGCAAGGTCAAGATGGGCATCATCACCAACGGCTTTACCTCGCTGCAGCAGACTCGTCTGGAGCGGACCGGTTTACGCGATCACTTTGATTTGCTGATTATTTCTGAAGAAGTGGGCGTCGCCAAACCGGACGCGCGCATTTTCGATTACGCGCTGGCGCAGGCGGGTAACCCACCGCGCTCGCGGGTGCTAATGGTCGGCGATACCGCCGAGTCGGATATTCGTGGCGGCGTGAATGCCGGACTGGCGACCTGCTGGCTCAATGCGCATCAGCGCGAGCTGCCGGCGGACCTCGAGCCGGACTGGACGGTGACCTCGTTAAGCGAACTGGAGCAGCTCCTGTGTAAACACTGATTGCCTCCCCCCCGTTGATGGGTAAAATAGCCGCAATTTTTCGTATTCCACATGCGTGGCTCATGGCCGCGTTTACTTAGAAGATTAATTATGACGTTGTCTCCTTATCTGCAAGAGGTGGCCAAACGCCGCACTTTTGCCATTATTTCTCACCCGGATGCCGGTAAGACCACCATCACCGAAAAGGTGCTGCTGTTCGGACAGGCGATTCAGACCGCCGGTACCGTAAAAGGTCGTGGCTCCAGCCAGCACGCGAAATCCGACTGGATGGAAATGGAAAAGCAGCGTGGTATCTCGATCACCACCTCGGTGATGCAGTTCCCCTATCATGACTGTCTGGTGAACCTGCTGGATACCCCGGGGCATGAAGACTTCTCGGAAGATACCTACCGTACCCTGACGGCGGTGGACTGCTGCCTGATGGTGATTGACGCGGCAAAAGGCGTCGAAGATCGGACCCGTAAGCTGATGGAAGTCACCCGTCTGCGCGATACGCCGATCCTCACCTTTATGAACAAACTCGACCGTGATATCCGCGATCCGATGGAGCTGCTGGATGAAGTGGAGAACGAGCTGAAAATCGGCTGCGCGCCGATTACCTGGCCTATCGGCTGCGGTAAGCTGTTCAAGGGCGTCTATCATCTCTACAAAGATGAAACCTACCTGTATCAGACCGGTAAAGGCCATACCATCCAGGAAGTGCGCATCGTGAAGGGGCTCAATAACCCGGATCTCGACGCGGCGGTGGGGGAAGATCTGGCGCAGCAGCTGCGCGACGAGCTGGAGCTGGTGCAGGGCGCGTCGAACGAGTTCGATAAAGATCTGTTCCTGGCCGGGGAAATCACCCCGGTGTTCTTCGGGACCGCGTTAGGTAACTTCGGCGTTGACCATATGCTGGATGGCCTGGTGGAGTGGGCGCCGGCGCCGATGCCGCGTAACACCGACACCCGTGAAGTCACCGCGGCGGAAGAGAAGTTCACCGGCTTCGTGTTTAAAATTCAGGCCAATATGGACCCGAAACACCGCGACCGCGTGGCTTTCATGCGCGTGGTGTCAGGTAAATATGAAAAAGGCATGAAGCTGCGTCAGGTGCGCATCGGTAAAGACGTGGTGATCTCCGACGCGCTGACCTTTATGGCCGGCGACCGTTCGCACGTTGAAGAAGCCTATCCTGGGGATATCATCGGCCTGCATAACCACGGCACCATTCAGATTGGCGATACCTTCACCCAGGGCGAGATGATGAAGTTCACCGGTATTCCGAACTTCGCACCGGAACTGTTCCGTCGTATTCGCCTGAAGGATCCGCTGAAGCAGAAACAGCTGCTGAAAGGGCTGGTTCAGCTCTCTGAAGAGGGCGCGGTGCAGGTCTTCCGTCCGATCGCCAATAACGATCTGATCGTCGGCGCCGTGGGTGTGCTGCAGTTTGACGTCGTCGTGGCGCGCCTGAAAAGCGAATACAACGTGGAAGCGATTTACGAATCGGTCAACGTGGCCACCGCGCGCTGGGTTGAATCCACTGACGTGAAGAAATTCGAAGAGTTCAAACGTAAAAACGAAGTTCAGCTGGCGCTGGATGGCGGCGATAACCTGACCTACATCGCCCCGACGATGGTCAACCTGAACCTGACGCAGGAGCGTTATCCTGACGTGGTGTTCCGCAAAACGCGCGAGCACTAATCCCTGACGAAGCGCGGCGCAGGCCGCGCTTTTTTCTTCTTCCGCCCGCGCTTCCCTCCTTCTGGAAAGTTCTTAAAACGCCGCTAATTCGTCTGTTTTTTATCCATATCCTCCGCAACCCCTTCGCCTGTCTACTATATTTAATTCGTGTTTTTAAAAATGCTGGCGTAATTCACTGCGATAAGACGCCAGCGCTGGTGAAAAAACGAGGACATCACGATGACCAGACTAAAGAATGCCAATATGTTGCTGGCGCTCTTCTTAGGCTTAGCCGCGTTGAACGCCTCGGCAGAGACGGAAAAAACAACGGTAGACAGTGCGAAGTCAGCTGCCAGCAATGCGGGAGAGGCGGTAGACAATTCGATTAATAAAGTCGGCGATTTTATGGACGACAGCACCATTACCGCACGGGTAAAGGCGGCGCTGATCGACCATAAAGATATTAACTCCGGCGATATTTCGGTGAAAACGGAAAACAAAGTGGTCACCCTCAGCGGCGACGTCACCAGTGCTGAACAGAAAAGTCAGGCGCTGAGCGTGGCAAAAGCGGTCGAAGGCGTCTCTCAGGTCAACGACAAGCTGACGGTGCAGCACAAATCGTCGAGTGAGACGGCGACGCTGAAAGGCTATGCCGGGGACACCGCTATTACCAGCGAAGTGAAGGCCAAGCTGCTGGCGGATGACATTGTCCCTTCGCGCAATGTGAAAGTCGAAACTAACGCCGGCGCAGTGCATCTGACCGGTACGGTGGCTTCCGCGGCGCAGGCTGAGCGCGCCGCAGAGATTGCGAAAGCGGTTTCCGGTGTGAAAAGCGTCCGCAACGATCTTAGCGTGAAGTAAATCGAGTTATTAACAAAAGTGTTGTCTGGCCAAGGTTGCCGAACGAATAGCAGCACCCACTGAGTGATGAGCTTTCCAGAAAGGGTGCGCAAACCGCTGTTCACCGTCCATTATGGTAAGGAGAAAAGTATGTTTCGATGGGGAATTATTTTTCTGGTCATTGCATTAATTGCTGCGGCCCTGGGCTTTGGTGGTCTGGCGGGTACTGCCGCTGGCGCCGCGAAAATCGTCTTTGTCGTCGGGATTATCCTGTTCCTGGTGAGCCTGTTTACAGGACGCAGACGTCCGTAGAGGGACAACAATCCGGGCGATGCTGAAGCCTGAGCGTTTTTACTGACACGTCGTCTTACACAAAGCCAGTCCTGCGGACTGGCTTTCGCGGTTTAAGCGATGGGCAAATTGCGTTACCTTGTCAGGAGAAGACTAATCGAACAGGAAAGCAGGGTGGGGCAACGCATTCCCGTTACGCTGGGCAATATCGCCCCGCTGGCGGTTAAACCCTTCCGACCAGGCAAGCTGGCGCTGGTGTGTGAAGGCGGGGGGCAGCGAGGGATTTTCACCGCCGGGGTTCTGGACGAATTCATGCGCGCCGGATTTAACCCCTTTGACCTGATGCTGGGGACCTCAGCGGGGGCGCAAAACCTCTCCGCTTACATGTGTAATCAGCAAGGCTATGCCCGCAAAGTCATCACACGCTACACCACCTCACGCCAGTTTTTCGATCCGATGCGCTTTGTGCGCGGCGGCAACCTTATCGATCTCGACTGGCTGGTGGAGGCCACCTCGCAGCAGATGCCGCTGGCCATGAACTATGCCGAAACGCAGTTCGCGCTGGGCAAAGAGCTGTGGATGTGCGCCTGTCGCGGCGACGATTACTCCGCCAGCTATTTTTCACCGACGCCGCAAACCTGGCTGGATCTGATCCGCGCCTCCAGCGCCATCCCCGGGTTTTACCGCAGCGGCGTGTTACTTGACGGCGTTAGCTACCTTGACGGCGGCGTCAGCGATGCGATCCCGGTACAGGAGGCGGCCCGCCGCGGCGCTCAGACCATCGTGGTGATCCGCACTGTCCCTTCGCAGATGTTTTACACCCCGGAGTGGTTTAAGCGGATGGAGCGCTGGCTGGGGGAGAGCAGCCTGCAGCCGCTGGTCAATCTGGTGCATCATCACGAAACCACCTATCGCGCCATCCAGCAGTTCATCGAAAAACCGCCCGGCAAACTGCGGATCTTCGAAATCTATCCCCAGCGGCCGCTGCGCAGCATGGCGCTTGGCAGCCGACTGCCGGCGCTGCTGGAGGACTACAAAACCGGACGCCAGTGCGGCCGTTATTTCCTGGCCACCGTGGGTAAACTGCTGGCCGACCGGCCGCCGCTGTTGCGCCACGCGCCGCGTATCGCCCGGCCTGCGCCGGTGGTGGTGCCGCCGGTGCCGGTGGCCAATGAAGCGCCGCAGGCGACCATCATCGCTGCGCCGCAGGCCAATGACGCAAGCTTTAATCATGAGGATCTGGCGTGACGCACCGTTTTATCGATACCCACTGCCATTTCGATTTTCCCCCCTTCGCGGAAGATGAGGTCGCCAGCCTGGCGCGTGCGGCGCAGGCCGGCGTCGGGCGAATTATCGTTCCGGCCATCTCCGCTGAGCGTTTTAGCCGCGTGCTGGCGCTGGCGGCGCAGCACGAGGCGCTGTATGCCGCGCTGGGCCTGCATCCGATTGTCATCGAGCAGCACACCGATGAGGGGCTGGCGCAACTGGAGGCGTCGCTGGCGCAGCGCCCGCCAAAACTGGTGGCGGTGGGGGAGATTGGTCTCGATCTCTATCGCGACGAGCCGCAGTTCGATCGTCAGCAGGCGCTGCTGGAAGCGCAGCTGCGTCTGGCGAAGCGTTACGATCTGCCGGTGATCCTCCACTCCCGACGCACCCACGATAAGCTGGCGATGCTGCTGAAAAAACATGCCCTGCCGCGTACCGGGGTGGTACATGGCTTCGCCGGCAGCCTGCAGCAGGCCGAGCGTTTCGTGCAGCTTGGCTATAAGATCGGCGTTGGCGGCACCATTACCTATCCCCGCGCCAGCAAAACCCGCGAGGTGATGGCGCGTCTGCCGCTTTCAGCCCTGCTGCTGGAGACCGATGCCCCGGATATGCCGCTCAATGGCTTCCAGGGACAGCCCAATCGCCCGGAGCAAGCTGCGCGGGTATTTGACGCCCTGTGCGAACTCCGGTCGGAGCCGCCGGCAGCCATAGCCGAAGGGATAATGCGCAACACGCTCGCCTTGTTTTCCCTGCCCTCAGCCACTGTATGGTGATCGAATTCTCATAATTGTTCATCCATATCATTGATTTGCTTAAAATGTGTGAAGCCTGGCAGGCAGGATAGTTTCATGCCGATATAATCACGCCGTTAGTGCTGGACTATCAAAACACAGGGAATCTGTATGCAAATCCTCATGGGACTTATCGGCATGGTGGCGCTGTTGGCCATTGCTGTGCTGCTCTCCAATAATCGAAAAGCCATTAACCTGCGTACTGTGCTCGGCGCCTGGATAATCCAGGTGGGTATCGGCGCGTTGATATTGTATGTACCGGCCGGGCGCTCGGCGCTGTTAGCGATGTCGAACGGCGTCGCCCGCGTAATTGCCTATGGCAATGAAGGGATCGGTTTCATCTTCGGCGGGCTGGTCTCCGATAAAATGTTCGAGGTGTTTGGCGGCGGCGGCTTTGTCTTTGCCCTGCGCGTGCTGCCGGTGATCGTCTTCTTCTCGTCGCTGATTGCCGTGCTTTACTACCTGGGCATTATGCAGCTGGTCATTCGCATTCTCGGCGGCGCGCTGCGGGCGGTACTGAAGACCTCGCGTACCGAATCGCTGTCGGCCACGGCGAACATCTTCGTTGGTCAGACCGAAGCGCCGCTGGTGGTGCGTCCTTATATCGCCACTATGACCCGCTCGGAGCTGTTTGCGGTCATGTGCGGCGGCCTGGCCTCGGTGGCAGGTTCCGTGCTGGCGGGCTATGCGCAGATGGGCGTTCCGCTGGAGTACCTGATTGCCGCGTCGTTTATGGCGGCGCCGGGTGGATTGCTGTTTGCCAAAATTATCGTACCGGAAACGGAAACGCCGGACGATAACCCGGCTCATGACCGCCAGAGCGCTGACGCGGATAAACCGGCCAACGTGCTGGACGCCGCCGCCTCCGGCGCCGCGTCTGGTATGCAGCTGGCGCTCAACGTCGGCGCGATGCTGCTGGCGTTTATCGCGCTGATCGCCCTGCTGAACGGCATTCTGTCCGGCGTCGGCGGCTGGTTTAACCATCCGGAGCTGTCGCTGCAGATGATCCTCGGCTGGGTCTTCTCACCGCTGGCGTGGGTGATCGGCGTGCCGTGGCACGAAGCGACGGTAGCGGGGTCGTTTATCGGCCAGAAGCTGATCATTAACGAGTTCGTGGCCTATATGAACTTTGGCGAGTATCTGAAGGCGGACGCCGAGGTGGCGGCGGCCGGGCTGCAGGTTATTTCAGATCACACTAAAGCCATTATCTCTTTCGCGCTGTGCGGATTCGCTAACCTGTCATCGATCGCCATCCTGATCGGCGGCCTCGGGGGGATGGCGCCCAACCGGCGTCAGGATATCGCCCAGCTTGGGCTGCGTGCGGTGGCGGCGGGGACGCTGTCTAACCTGATGAGCGCCACCATCGCCGGGGTTTTCCTCGCCCTCTAAGCCAGTTCCCTCAACCAGCGGCCGCCGCGTCGCTGGTTTTATTGAGTTTGTGAAAATTCCATCATTTCTGACTTTCAGAAAAATAGCTTATATTTCAAAATATAATAATTGTATCACCGGCTGGGTGGGCAAAATGTGCGCCACGGTGTCGAGAGTCTCTGTCATTGTGTGTTAGAATTATCACATCCTCATTGGGTGCGGAGTTTCGATTATGCTTAAGAGGGGCGTGAGGATAATTGCCGCGGTATGCGCTGATATTTTGTGATTAAAGTCACATTACAGTAATGCAAATTAGTAAGTAGTTTTCATTAACTGTGATGAATGTCGAAGTGTAGCGGCGAGTGAATGTTACAATAGTAACAGACTCGCAAGGTGAACAAACTATTGAACCGGCACTGCGCCGGCGGAGTATGAAATGACTGATTTAAAAGCAAGCAGCCTGCGCGCGTTAAAACTGATGGACCTGACCACCCTGAACGACGACGACACCAATGAGAAGGTGATTGCCCTGTGTCATCAGGCGAAAACCCCGGTGGGTAACACCGCGGCGGTCTGCATCTATCCGCGCTTCATCCCGATTGCCCGTAAAACGCTGAACGAGCAGGGAACGCCGGAGATCCGCATCGCTACGGTCACCAACTTCCCGCACGGTAATGACGATATCGACATTGCGCTGGCGGAAACCCGCGCGGCGATCGCTTACGGCGCCGATGAAGTGGACGTGGTGTTCCCGTACCGCGCGCTGATTGCCGGTAACGAACAGGTCGGCTTCGAGCTGGTGAAAGCCTGTAAAGAGGCCTGCGCGGCGGCCAACGTGCTGCTGAAAGTGATCATCGAAACCGGTGAGCTGAAAGAAGAAGCGCTGATCCGTAAAGCGTCTGAAATCTCTATCAAAGCCGGGGCCGATTTCATCAAAACCTCGACCGGTAAAGTGCCGGTGAATGCTACGCCGGAAAGCGCGCGCATCATGATGGAAGTCATCCGCGATATGGGCGTTGAGAAAACCGTTGGCTTCAAACCGGCGGGCGGCGTGCGCAGCGCGGAAGATGCGCAGCAGTTCCTGGCGATCGCCGATGAGCTGTTTGGCGCCGACTGGGCCGATGCCCGTCACTACCGCTTTGGTGCCTCCAGCCTGCTGGCCAGCCTGTTGAAAGCCCTGGGTCACGGCGACGGCAAGAGCGCCAGCAGCTACTGATTGTCAGACATTGCCGGATGACGCTTCGCTTATCCGGCCTACAGGATCGTAGGGCGGGTAAGCGTAGCGCCACCCGCCACCATTCACCCGATTCCTCATGGGGGTTACCGTGTTTCTCGCACAAGAAATTATTCGTAAAAAACGTGATGGTCAGGCATTAAGCGATGAAGAGATCCGCTTTTTCATCAACGGCATCCGCGACAATACTATCTCAGAAGGGCAGATCGCCGCGCTGGCGATGACCATCTTCTTCCACGATATGTCTATGCCGGAGCGCGTTTCGCTGACCATGGCGATGCGGGATTCCGGTACCGTTCTGGACTGGAAAAGCCTCAACCTTAACGGCCCGATCGTCGATAAACACTCCACCGGCGGCGTCGGGGATGTCACTTCGCTAATGCTGGGACCGATGGTGGCCGCCTGCGGCGGTTATGTGCCGATGATTTCCGGCCGCGGACTCGGCCATACCGGCGGTACCCTGGATAAACTGGAAGCGATCCCGGGCTTCGATATCTTCCCGGACGACAACCGCTTCCGCGAGATTATTAAAGATGTCGGCGTGGCGATTATCGGGCAGACCAGCTCCCTCGCTCCGGCGGACAAACGTTTCTATGCCACCCGCGATATTACCGCGACGGTGGACTCCATCCCGCTGATCACCGCCTCGATCCTTGCCAAGAAGCTGGCGGAAGGGCTGGATGCGCTGGTGATGGACGTCAAAGTCGGCAGCGGCGCGTTTATGCCGACTTATGAACTTTCCGCCGCGCTGGCGGAAGCGATCGTCGGGGTCGCCAACGGCGCCGGCGTGCGCACCACCGCGCTGCTGACCGATATGAACCAAGTGCTGGCCTCCAGCGCCGGGAACGCCGTTGAAGTTCGCGAAGCGGTCCAGTTCCTGACCGGCGAATACCGCAACCCGCGTCTGTTCGACGTGACGATGGCGCTGTGTGTAGAGATGCTGATTTCCGGCAAGCTGGCGGCGGACGATGCCGACGCGCGCGCGAAGCTGCAGGCGGTACTGGATAACGGTAAAGCGGCGGAAGTCTTTGGCCGTATGGTCGCGGCGCAGAAAGGACCGAGCGACTTTGTCGAGAATTATGATCATTATCTGCCGACGGCGATGCTGAGCAAAGCAGTCTATGCTGATACCGAAGGTTTTGTCAGCGCGATGGATACACGTGCGCTGGGTATGGCAGTGGTTTCTATGGGCGGCGGCCGCCGTCAGGCATCAGACACCATTGACTATAGCGTTGGCTTTACCGAGATGGCGCGTCTGGGTGACCGCGTGGACGGACAGCGTCCGCTGGCGGTGATCCATGCCAAAGACGAGAACAGCTGGCAGGAGGCCGCGAAAGCGGTCAAAGCGGCCATTAAACTGGACGATAAAGCTCCGGAAATTACACCGACAGTCTATCGCCGTATCACCGAATAGCGATATACTGATCTGATCGCTTTTTTGCAGCGCAAGATGTATGGAGAACAAGATGAAACGTGCATTTATCATGGTGCTGGACTCCTTTGGGATTGGCGCAACGGAAGACGCAGACCGCTTTGGCGACGTCGGCGCCGATACCCTGGGCCACATTGCGGAAGCCTGCGCCAAAGGCGAGGCTGACCACGGCCGCAAAGGCCCGCTGAATTTACCGAACCTGACCCGTCTGGGGCTGGTGAAAGCGCATGAAGGCTCTACCGGTAAAATTGCCGCCGGAATGGATGGCAATGCTGAAGTGATTGGCGCCTGGGCCTGGGCGCATGAACTCTCTTCTGGTAAAGATACGCCGTCCGGCCACTGGGAAATCGCCGGCGTGCCGGTGCTGTTTGACTGGGGCTACTTCAGCGATCATGAAAACAGCTTCCCGCAGGAGCTGCTGGATAAGCTGGTGAAACGCGCCAACCTGCCGGGCTACCTCGGCAACTGCCACTCTTCCGGGACGGTGATCCTCGATCAGCTCGGCGAAGAGCATATGAAAACCGGGAAACCGATTTTCTATACCTCCGCTGACTCCGTGTTCCAGATCGCCTGTCACGAAGAGACCTTTGGCCTCGACAAGCTGTATGAGCTGTGCGAAATCGCCCGTGAAGAGCTGACCGAAGGCGGCTACAACATTGGCCGCGTCATCGCTCGTCCGTTTATCGGCGATAAAGCCGGTAACTTCCAGCGTACCGGCAACCGTCACGATCTGGCGGTCGAACCGCCGGCGCCGACCGTGCTGCAGAAGCTGGTTGACGAGAAGAACGGCCACGTGGTGTCTGTCGGTAAGATAGCGGACATCTACGCAAACTGCGGCATCACCAAAAAAGTGAAAGCCACCGGGCTGGACGCGCTGTTCGACGCGACCATCAAAGAGATGAAGGAAGCCGGCGACGAGACTATCGTCTTCACCAACTTCGTCGACTTTGACTCCTCCTGGGGCCACCGTCGCGATGTCGCCGGCTACGCGGCGGGTCTGGAACTGTTCGACCGCCGTCTGCCGGAGCTGATGGAGCTGGTAGGGGAAGACGACATCCTGATCCTCACCGCCGACCACGGCTGCGACCCGACCTGGACCGGTACCGACCACACCCGCGAGCATATTCCGGTGCTGGTGTACGGCCCGAAAGTGAAACCAGGATCGTTAGGCCACCGCGAAACTTTCGCGGACATCGGCCAGACGCTGGCGACATACTTTGGTACCTCGCCAATGGCCTACGGTAAAAACATGCTGTGATGCAATTGCCCGGTGGCGCTCAGCGATCCGGGCCTACGGTTTTGTCGGCCGGGTCAGGCGTGCCGCCGCCCGGCAAAAACAACAATGTAAAAGGAACTGAAGATGGCAACTCCTCACATTAACGCAGAAATGGGCGATTTCGCTGACGTAGTCTTGATGCCGGGCGACCCGCTGCGCGCCAAGCACATTGCAGAAACCTTTCTCGAAGACGTGCGTGAAGTGAACAACGTGCGCGGCATGCTGGGCTTCACCGGCACCTATAAAGGCCGCAAAATCTCCGTCATGGGCCACGGGATGGGTATTCCGTCCTGCTCTATCTACACCAAAGAGCTGATCACCGATTTCGGCGTCAAGAAAATCATCCGCGTCGGCTCCTGCGGCGCGGTGCGCGAAGACGTCAAACTGCGCGACGTGGTGATCGGTATGGGCGCCTGCACCGACTCCAAAGTGAACCGTCTGCGTTTTAAAGACCACGACTTCGCGGCGATTGCCGATTTCGGCATGGTGCGTAACGCGGTAGACGCGGCGAAAGCGCTGGGCGTTGACGCGCGCGTCGGCAACATCTTCTCTGCAGACCTGTTCTATACCCCGGACCCGTCCATGTTCGACGTGATGGAAAAATACGGCATCCTGGGCGTGGAAATGGAAGCGGCGGGTATCTACGGCGTGGCGGCGGAATTCGGGGCGAAAGCGCTGACCATCTGCACCGTGTCTGACCATATTCGTACCCACGAGCAGACCACTGCCGCGGAGCGTCAGACCACGTTCAACGACATGATTAAAATCGCGCTGGAATCCGTGCTGCTGGGCGATAAAGAGTAAAAGCTGTTGTGCCGGGCGGCGGCTTCGCCTGACCCGGCCTGCGGTTTTCCAGGCCCGCTAAGCGCTACGCCAGCGGGCTTTTTTTTAGCGTACCGCGCCGGCAATCCACACCGACAGCGCTTTGAGTTCCGCTTCCTGCTCCGGGAAGTCCTCCATCAGCGCCTCACACTGCTGCTGCAAAACCTCAGCCCGATACTGACAGCCGATTAAGCGTTCCGCCAGCGCCTCCAGCGGCGCCGGATTCAGGCTATCGGTAAAGGCCTGCGCGCGGGTAATATGGCCCTTCTCAACGTCAAAATGCAGCTCGACGCCACCCCAGGGGAAGCGCTCGTCCAGCAGGTGGGAAAAGGCAGGCGCCTGGCCGAAGTTCCACTCCCAGCTGCTCTGGCGTGCGAAAGTGTCGGCAAAGTTCGGCAGGTCCGGCGTGTTGTCCGGGGAGATCACCTCGGCGTCTACCCGTTCGCCGTAATGGCTGAAGAACGCCTCCTGGATCGCCTCGCAAACTTGCTGATGGGTAATGCCCGGCAGCAGCTCAACCAGGTTCGCCACCCGCCCGCGCACCGAGGTAATGCCTTTAGCCTGCAGCTTTTTCTGGTCCGGGTTGAGGTAGTTGGCGAGACGGCTTAGATCGGCGTTGAGCAGCAGGGTGCCGTGGTGAAAACCGCGGTCCATGGTTTCACGATAGGCGGAGCCGGAGACTTTGCGGTCGCCGCTGTCGGTTTTGACCACCAGATCGTTGCGCCCGGAGGCGTCGGCGGTTACGCCCAGTGAATTGAGCGCCGCCAGCACAATAGCGGTGGAGACAGTTTTGTCGTACTCCGGTTTGCCTGCCATAAAGGTAAAGCAGGTATTGCCGAGGTCGTGGAACACCGCGCCGCCGCCGCTGCTGCGACGGGCCAGCCGCACATGATCTTCCTCCATGCGGCGGGTATTACACTCCTTCCACGGGTTCTGCGCGCGGCCGATGACCACGGTATCGGCATTGCGCCACAGGAACAGCACCCGCTGGGTGGCGGGCATCTGGCGGAAAATGCACTCCTCGACCGCCAGGTTGAACCACGGGTCGTAAGAGTCAGAAAGCAGGAGGCGCAGTGTGGACATTATAGATTTCCTTTCTTTTCATCGTCTTCATCCTCAACCGGCTTGTTGGCGGTGAGCAGGAAGGGCGATTGCTGCCAGCGGGTGCGTTTGCCCTGCAGCAGCGTGCGGGTCAGTACCACGCCGATGGCCAGGGACAGCAACAGCATCAGGCGTAAGATATTGGTGGTATTATCCACCTGCTTCGCCTCGGTCGCCAGCGTATGGGTATCGAGGGTCAGACGCAGGTAGCCCAGCGGACCGTTTTTTCCCGGCACCGGCTCGACAATCTGCTGGTTGAAGTAGCCGCCGGCTTTCTTACCATCCAGCGCCAGCCGGTCGCGAACCTCGACGCTTTCGCCAGAGCGCGCCACCAGGTCGCCCTGGTCGTCATATACCCCGGCGTCCAGTACGCGGCTGTTGTGGGTGAGCTGCGTCAACAGCTGATTGATGCGCTTTTCGTCCGGCGTCTCGCTGCGCATCAGCGGCGCAAGATTCAGCACCACCTGCTGCGCCAGCGTGCGGGCCAGCTCTTCCAGCTGCGGATTGCGTTGTTTCTGACTGTTCTGACTGAACCACGAGGCGCCCTGCATCAGCGCGACGAGCAGGGCGAGACAGATAAGGACAATGACCGCACGATGCAGCCGGAATTTCAGTTTTGCGCGAACCATATTCCACCTTTGAAAATTTGCAGCTTAATGTTGCCAGAAGCGCTGGTTACAAGGTAGCCTCATGCGTTATTTTCCTCGCCTGAATGAAGAGATGTGGAGCCGTAATGCCTAACAGTTTGACCTGGTGCGACCTGCCTGAAGACGTTTCCCTGTGGCCTGGGTTGCCGCTTTCCCTGAGCGGTGACGAGGTCATGCCGCTGGATTATCACGCCGGGCGCAGCGGCTGGCTGCTGTACGGGCGTGGGCTGGATAAACGCCGTCTGACGGACTGGCAGCGTGAGCTGGGCGCCGCGTTAGTGATCGTCGCCTCCTGGGTGGTCGAGGATTACCAGGTGATCCGCCTGGCCGGTTCGCTGACCCCCCGTGCGACGCGACTGGCACATGAGGCGGGGCTGGACGTCGCGCCATTGGGTAAAATCCCTCATCTGCGCACCCCGGGACTGCTGGTGATGGATATGGACTCCACGGCGATCCAGATCGAATGCATCGATGAGATCGCGAAACTGGCCGGCACCGGCGAGCTGGTGTCGGAAGTGACCGAGCGGGCGATGCGCGGGGAGCTGGACTTCACCGCCAGCCTGCGCCAGCGCGTGGCGACGCTGAAAGACGCTGATGCCAGCATTCTGCTGCAGGTTCGCGACGCGCTGCCGCTGATGCCGGGCCTGGCGCAGCTGGTGCTCAAGCTGGAAACGCTGGGCTGGAAGGTGGCGATCGCCTCCGGCGGCTTCACCTTCTTCGCCGAGTATCTGCGCGATAAGCTGCATCTCGACGCGGTGTTCGCCAACGAACTGGAGATCCGCGACGGCAAGCTCACCGGCAACGTGCTCGGCGATATCGTCGATGCCAAATACAAAGCCAATACGCTGCGCAAGCTGGCGGAAAAGTATGAAATCCCGCCAGCGCAAACCGTCGCTATTGGCGATGGCGCAAACGATCTGCCGATGATTAAAGCGGCAGGACTCGGCATCGCGTATCATGCTAAGCCTAAAGTGAATGAACAGGCGGAAGTGACTATCCGCCACGCTGACCTGATGGGGGTATTCTGTATTCTCTCGGGCAGCATGAACCAAAAGTAAGAGGTAAACGTGGCGAAAGCTCCAAAACGCGCATTTGTCTGTAATGAATGTGGTGCGGATTACCCGCGCTGGCAGGGGCAGTGCAGCGCCTGCCATGCCTGGAATACCATCACCGAGATGCGCATCGCCGCGTCGCCGCAGGTGGCGAGAAACGAGCGTTTGTCAGGCTACGCCGGTCACGCCGGCGTCTCGAAGGTGCAGAAGCTGTCAGACATCAGCCTGGAAGCGCTGCCGCGTTTCTCCACCGGTTTTAAAGAGTTCGACCGCGTACTCGGCGGCGGCGTGGTGCCGGGCAGCGCGATCCTGATTGGCGGTAACCCCGGCGCGGGGAAATCGACGCTGCTGCTGCAGACGTTGTGCAAGCTGGCGGAAGGGATGAAAACGCTGTACGTCACCGGGGAGGAGTCCCTTCAGCAGGTGGCGATGCGCGCCCATCGCCTTGGGCTGCCGACGGCGAACCTGAACATGCTGTCGGAAACCAGCATTGAGCAGATCTGTCAGATTGCCGAGGAAGAAAAACCGCAGCTGATGGTGATCGACTCTATCCAGGTGATGCATATGGCCGACGTTCAGTCGTCGCCGGGCAGCGTCGCCCAGGTACGTGAAACGGCGGCCTACCTGACGCGCTTTGCCAAAACACGCGGCGTGGCGATCGTCATGGTCGGCCACGTCACCAAAGACGGTTCGCTGGCCGGCCCGAAGGTGCTGGAGCACTGTATTGACTGCTCGGTGCTGCTGGACGGCGATGCCGACTCCCGCTTCCGCACTCTGCGCAGCCACAAAAACCGCTTTGGCGCGGTGAACGAGCTGGGCGTCTTCGCTATGACCGAGCAGGGGCTGCGCGAAGTGAGCAACCCATCCGCTATCTTCCTCAGCCGGGGAGATGAAATCACCTCCGGCAGCTCGGTGATGGTGGTCTGGGAAGGGACCCGCCCGCTGCTGGTGGAGATCCAGGCGCTGGTGGATCACTCGATGATGTCCAACCCGCGCCGCGTGGCGGTGGGGCTGGAACAGAACCGTCTGGCGATCCTGCTGGCGGTGCTGCATCGCCACGGCGGCCTGCAGATGGCCGATCAGGACGTTTTCGTCAACGTGGTCGGTGGGGTGAAGGTCACGGAAACCAGCGCCGATCTGGCGCTGCTGCTGGCGATGGTCTCCAGCTTGCGCGATCGCCCGCTGCCGCAGGACCTGGTGGTCTTTGGCGAAGTGGGGTTGGCTGGCGAAATTCGCCCGGTGCCGAGCGGACAGGAGCGTATCTCCGAAGCGGCGAAGCATGGCTTCCGCCGCGCCATCGTCCCGGCGGCCAATGTGCCGAAAAAAGTGCCGGAAGGCATGCAAATCTTTGGTGTGAAAAAGCTTTCAGACGCGCTAAGCGTTTTTGACGACTTATAATAAGTTAAAAGGAGATTAGCGATGTCGTCATTTGACTATTTAAAAAGCGCCATAAAGCAGAAAGGCTGTACCCTGCAGCAGGTGGCGGAAGCCAGCGGGATGACCAAAGGGTATCTCAGCCAACTGTTGAATGCCAAAATCAAAAGCCCGAGCGCGCAGAAGCTAGAAGCGCTGCATCGTTTCCTCGGGCTGGAGTTTCCCCGCCGACAGAAAAGCGTCGGCGTGGTGTTTGGTAAATTTTACCCGCTGCATACCGGGCACATCTATTTGATTCAACGCGCCTGTAGCCAGGTCGATGAGCTGCATATCATCATGGGCTATGACGACACTCGCGACCGCGAGCTGTTTGAAGAGAGCGCCATGTCGCAGCAGCCGACGGTGCCTGACCGCCTGCGCTGGCTGCTACAAACCTTTAAATATCAGAAGAATATTCGCATCCACGCCTTCAATGAAGAGGGGATGGAACCCTATCCGCACGGCTGGGATGTGTGGAGTCATGGGATCCGCGCTTTTATGAGCGAAAAAGGGATCGAGCCGAACCGGATCTATACCTCGGAAGAGGCCGATGCGCCGCAGTACCTTGAGCATCTGGGGATCGAGACGGTGCTTATCGATCCTAGGCGGACCTTTATGAATATTAGCGGCGGCCAGATCCGCGAGAACCCGTTCCGTTACTGGGAATATATTCCGACGGAAGTGAAACCGTTCTTTGTGCGGACGGTGGCGATCCTCGGCGGCGAGTCGAGCGGGAAATCAACGCTGGTCAATAAGCTCGCCAATATCTTCAATACCACCAGCGCCTGGGAATATGGCCGGGATTATGTCTTTTCGCATCTCGGCGGCGATGAGATGGCGCTCCAGTATTCGGATTACGATAAAATAGCCCTCGGGCATGCCCAGTATATTGATTTCGCAGTGAAATATGCCAACAAGGTGGCGTTTATCGATACCGACTTCGTCAGCACTCAGGCGTTCTGCCTGAAGTACGAGGGGCGAGAGCACCCGTTCGTGCAGGCGCTGATTGATGAATACCGCTTCGATCTGGTGATCCTGCTGGAGAACAATACCCCGTGGGTGGCCGATGGGTTACGCAGCCTTGGGAGTTCGGTGGATCGTAAAGAGTTTCAGTCGCTGCTGGTGTCGCTGCTGAAAGAGAATGAGATCGAGTTCGTCCATGTTAAGGAGTCGGACTACGATACGCGCTTCCTGCGCTGCGTCGAGCTGGTGAAGCAGCTGATGGGTGAGCAGGGGTAGATCCTCTGCGGGCTGATGCCTTCACCCCGGCCCTCTCCCGGTGGGAGAGGGAGCAAACATTAAAAAAGGCAACTTGCGTTGCCTTTTTGCATTTTATTTTGAGATACGTTTGTACTTGATTCGCTTCGGCTCCAGCGCGTCGGCGCCGAGGGTGCGTTTCTTGTACTCTTCGTACTCGGTAAAGTTACCTTCAAAGAACTCCACCTTACCTTCATCCTGGTAATCCAGAATGTGGGTGGCGATACGGTCAAGGAACCAACGGTCGTGCGAGATAACCATCGCGCAGCCCGGGAACTCCAGCAGGGCGTTTTCCAGCGCGCGCAGGGTTTCGATATCCAGGTCGTTGGTCGGTTCATCGAGCAGCAGTACGTTACCGCCAACCTGCAGCAGCTTCGCCAGGTGCAGACGACCGCGTTCACCGCCGGACAACTCGCCAACGCGTTTGCCCTGGTCTACGCCTTTGAAGTTAAAGCGGCCCACGTAGGCGCGGCTCGGCATCTCGGTGTTGCCGATCTTCATGATATCCAGACCACCGGAGACCTCTTCCCACACGGTCTTGCTGTTGTCCATCGCGTCGCGGAACTGATCGACGGAGGCCAGCTTAACGGTTTCGCCCAGGGTGATGGTGCCGGAATCTGGCTGTTCCTGGCCGGACATCATGCGGAACAGCGTTGATTTACCCGCGCCGTTCGGGCCGATGATGCCGACGATAGCGCCCTTCGGTACCGAGAAGCTCAGATCGTCGATCAGCACGCGGTCGCCGTAGGATTTACGCAAGTTGCTGACTTCCAGAACTTTATCGCCCAGACGCGCGCCTGGTGGAATGAACAGTTCGTTGGTCTCGTTACGTTTCTGGTATTCAACGTTGTTGAGCTCTTCAAAGCGCGCCAGACGGGCTTTGCCCTTGGACTGACGGCCTTTCGCGCCCTGGCGAACCCACTCGAGCTCTTTCTCGATGGATTTGCGACGCGCGGCTTCCTGAGAGGCTTCCTGCGCCAGACGCTGATCTTTCTGCTCCAGCCAGGAGGAGTAGTTGCCTTCCCACGGAATACCTTCGCCGCGGTCAAGTTCGAGGATCCAACCGGCGACGTTATCGAGGAAGTAACGGTCGTGGGTAATTGCCACCACGGTGCCTTCGAAGTCGTGCAGGAAGCGTTCCAGCCAGGCGACGGACTCGGCGTCCAGGTGGTTGGTCGGTTCGTCGAGCAGCAGCATGTCTGGTTTTTCCAGCAGCAGGCGGCACAGCGCGACGCGGCGGCGTTCACCACCGGAAAGATTGGCGATTTTCGCATCCCAGTCCGGCAGGCGCAGGGCGTCGGCCGCGCGCTCCAGCTGCACGTTCAGATTGTGGCCGTCGTGCGCCTGGATAATTTCTTCGAACTTGCCTTGCTGTGCGGCAAGCTTATCGAAGTCTGCATCCGGCTCGGCGTACTTGGCATAGACTTCGTCCAGACCCTTCAGCGCGTTAACCACTTCGGCGACCGCTTCTTCAACGGACTCGCGCACGGTGTGCTCCGGGTTGAGCTGCGGCTCCTGCGGCAGGTAGCCGATTTTAATGCCAGGCTGCGGACGCGCTTCACCTTCGATCTCGGTGTCGATACCGGCCATGATGCGCAGCAGGGTAGATTTACCGGCGCCGTTCAGACCGAGCACACCGATTTTTGCGCCAGGGAAAAAGCTGAGGGAGATATTTTTCAAAATATGACGTTTCGGCGGAACCACTTTGCCGACACGATGCATGGTATAAACGAATTGAGCCACGTTGGACTTCGCCTCTTTCTATTTTGATAGATAGTTCAAAGCCGAAGTGTAGCCTTTTTCGCGCGCTAATCCCAGCGAGGCGACAGGATTCACAGAAGCGTAAAAAAATGTTCAGGACATGGCGCGTTTAGCGTTGTCTGATTAGCATAAGTAAAGCCGCCTGCCGAACCGGCAGGGGCTTTTAAGCGGCACGATGCTGCGAAAATGCACCTGAAAGAGGAAGAGCTTGTGGAAAAAGCCAAAAAAATGGCGTGGCATCTTTTGGCTGCCAGCGTTGGTCTGTTGGCGTTGAGTCAGCTGGCGCATGCGGATTCACTGGATGAACAGCGCAGCCGCTACGCACAAATTAAGCAGGCGTGGGATAACCGGCAGATGGATGTGGTTGACCAGCTGATGCCCACGTTAAGCACCTATCCCCTGTATCCCTATTTGCAGTACCGGCAGATTACCGACGATCTGATGAACCAGCCGGCGCTGGTGGTGAAAAACTTTATTGACGCCAACCCGACGCTGCCCCCCGCGCGTTCATTACGTTCGCGCTTCGTGAATGAACTGGCCCGGCGCAGCGACTGGCGCGGCTTGCTGGCGTTTAGTCCCGATAAGCCGACCAGCACCGAGGCGCAGTGCAACTACTACTACGCCAAACTGAGCGTGGGGCAGTCGCAGGAGGCCTGGAGCGGAGCGAAAGACCTCTGGCTGACGGGCAAGAACCAGCCCGGCGCCTGTGAACCGCTGTTCAGCGCCTGGCGCGACTCCGGCCAGCAGGATCCGCTGGCTTATCTCGAACGGATCCGCCTGGCGATGAAGGCCGGCAATATCGGGCTGGTGAAATCGCTGGCCCAGCAGATGCCCGCCAACTACCAGAGCATCGCCAGCGCCGTGGTCGCTCTGGCTAACGATCCTAACAGCGTCCTGACCTTTGCCCGCACCACCGGGGCGACGGACTTTACCCGCCAGATGGCCGCCGTCGCCTTCGCCAGCGTCGCCCGTCAGGATGTGGAAAATGCCCGTTTGATGATCCCTTCGCTGGTGCAGGCCCAGCAGCTCAATGAGGATCAGACCCAGGAGCTACGCGATATTGTCGCCTGGCGCCTGATGGGGAACGATGTGACCGAAGAGCAGGCCATCTGGCGCGACGATGCGATTATGCGATCGCAGTCCACGCCGCTGGTGGAGCGGCGGGTGCGGATGGCGCTGGGGACGGGCGATCGCCATGGCCTGAATACCTGGCTGGCGCGCCTGCCGATGGAGGCGAAAGAGAAAGACGAATGGCGCTACTGGCAGGCGGATCTGTTGCTGGAGCGCGGCAGGGACGAGGAGGCGCAGGCGATCCTCCGGTCGTTGATGCAGCAGCGCGGTTTCTACCCGATGGTCGCCGCACAGCGTCTCGGCGAGGAGTATACCTTCCGCATCGATAAAGCGACTGGCACGCTCGATCCGGCGCTGGCCTCCGGTCCGGAGATGGCCCGGGTACGCGAGCTGATGTACTGGAATATGGATAACACCGCGCGCACCGAATGGGCGAATCTGGTCACCAGCCGCACGAAATCTCAGCAGGCGCAGCTGGCGCGCTATGCCTTCGATCAGCACTGGTGGGATCTGAGCGTGCAGGCGACGATCGCCGGCAAGCTGTGGGATCAGCTGGAGGAGCGCTTCCCGCTGGCCTATAACGATCTGTTTGCCCGCTATATCAGCGGTAAAGATATTCCGCAGAGCTACGCGATGGCCATTGCCCGCCAGGAGAGCGCCTGGAACCCGAAAGTGCGTTCGCCGGTCGGCGCCAGCGGGCTGATGCAGATTATGCCGGGCACCGCGACGCATACCGTCAGCATGTTCCGCATTCCCGGCTACAGCGGCCCGTCGCAGCTATTGGATCCGGAAACCAACATCAACATCGGCACCAGCTATCTGCAGTACGTTTACCAGCAGTTCGGCAATAACCGCATCTACGCCTCGGCGGCCTATAACGCCGGGCCGGGTCGGGTACGCACCTGGCAGGGGAACAGCGCCGGACGGATCGACGCCGTGGCGTTTGTCGAGAGTATTCCGTTCTCGGAAACCCGCGGCTACGTGAAGAACGTCCTCTCCTATGACGCCTACTACCGCTACTTTATGGGACAGCAGGATAAGCTCTTCAGCGATGCGGAGTGGCGGCAGCGTTACTGATCGCCGGGAAGTATGTTATGCTTTGTACTCGTTGAAGAGTACATTCGACGGGCAGCGTAAGCTGCCCGTCTCAATATGGTGGCGCGATATGACCCAACAATCTCCCTATTCCGCGGCCGTTGCCGAACAACGTCATCAGGAGTGGCTGCGCTTTGTGGCGCTGCTACAGCAGGCCTATGCGCAGGATCTGCATCTGCCGCTGCTGCAGCTAATGCTAACCCCTGATGAGCGCGAAGCGCTGGGAACCCGGGTGCGCATTATCGAAGAGCTGCTGCGCGGCGAGATGAGCCAGCGCGAGCTGAAAAATGAGCTCGGCGCCGGCATTGCGACCATTACCCGCGGGTCGAACAGCCTGAAGTCGGCGCCGGTTGAGCTGCGCCAGTGGCTGGAGCAGACGCTGCTGGCTAGCGATAAATAGCGTTGTGGAACGGGCTTAACGCCAGCACGACCGCCTGATGGTAAACGCTGCTGCGGGTTAATTTGCCGCCGGTGAAAACCCCAATCGCCCCCTCTTTACGACCGATCTGATCGATGCCGGTATACTGCGACATGACCGGCCCGAGGGCTTCGCCAGCGCGAACCTGCTCAAGAATAACGTCAGGCAACGGCAGCGTGGCTGAGCGCGCTTCTCCGCGCTGGCTGGCGCTTTCGATGACCACCCAGCTAAAGGTACTGCCATCGTCAATTCCGGCTTCGATGGCGACCCAGAAATCGGCATGGGGCTGGGCGAGGCGCGCATTGGCGACGCGATTTCGTGCGCCAGCGCGCGTTTCCTCGCTGCCGAAGGGCTGTTCCGGCACGCCGCTCTCGACGGATACGGACTCAATGTGGCAGGATCCTTCGCCGAAAATCTCGTCAAAAGCCTGCAGAATTGCCTGAATTTTGGCGGGATTAGTGGTCGCTGAGACAACATGGTGCATAATCAAAACAACTCAGAATAAACTAACGTCATCGCAGTATACTCTAAATCACCCCCAGGGCAGGCGGTAATGCCTGAAAGCGGTCGATAACGAGTTCAGAACGGAAAAAAAGCATGTTACAGGTATACCTTGTTCGCCACGGTGAAACGCAGTGGAACGCCGAGCGACGTATTCAGGGTCAGTCCGACAGCCCGCTGACCGCACACGGTGAGCGCCAGGCCTGGCAGGTTGGCGAGCGCGCCAGAACGCTGGGGATCACCCATATCATTACCAGCGATCTGGGACGAACCCGCCGCACAGCAGAGATTATCGCCGAAGCCTGCGGCTGCAGCGTGATCGCCGATGCGCGCCTGCGCGAGCTGGATATGGGGGTGCTGGAGAAGCGCCATATCGACTCGCTCAGCGAAGAAGAAGAGGGCTGGCGCCGCCAGCTGGTCAACGGCACGCCGGATGGTCGTATTCCTCAGGGCGAATCGATGCAGGAGCTTAGCGAACGCATGCATGCGGCGCTGGCAGCCTGTCTGGAATTACCGGCCGGTAGTCGACCGCTGCTGGTGAGTCATGGTATCGCGCTGGGCTGCCTGGTGAGCACGATTTTAGGGCTGCCGGCTTACGCAGAGCGTCGGCTGCGTCTGCGCAACTGCTCTATCTCGCGCGTCGATTATCAGCAGAGCCCGTGGCTGGCTTCCGGCTGGGTGGTGGAAACGGCGGGCGACGTCTCGCATCTTGACGCCCCCGCGATGGACGAGCTGCAGCGTTAACGGCGGATCGGGATCAGATATTCGCAGCGCAACTGAATCGGCGTGGCCTGATCCCGGCTTTCATCTTCAGGATAGAAGCGTTCAATATCCAGCCCCTTGCGACGCGTCAGGTTCAGCATCGGCATGCAGGTGCCGTAGACCGTCAGGATGAATTCCTGCAGGCCGGTACCCAGCCCTTCATACGTAAACATGACATACTCGCCGCCCTCCAGCGTCACCGGATGGGCGTTCTGCAGGTGGCCGTTAGCCATCTCCGGCGTCAGCGCGGTGGTATAGAACACTTCCTGTTCATCGTCTTTCTCCAGGCTCGGACGCGGTTCATGCAGCCCATAGAGCACCGGGGGGATCGACGGCGAGTTGCCGAGGAAATCGCGCCAGAACTGGACCCGCATTTGGTTGCGGAAGTCGGAGATTTCCTCCAGCTTACAGGTATAGCTCTGGGTTACCCCCAGCAGTTGAGTCGTGGGCAGGGCGACAAATTCATGTTTCGGCAGGGTAAACTCGCCAAGACGCAGCGGCGGACGCATACCGAACGAGCTCCAGTCCGGCGAGCGGCGGTAGAGCGCCGGCGTCAGCGAGAACTGCTTCTTAAACGCCCGGGTGAAGGTCTGCTGGGAGTCGAAACGGTACTGCAGCGCAATATCAAGGATTGGACGGGCGGTAAGGCGTAATGCGACAGCTGATTTCGACAACCGGCGCGCGCGAATATAGGCACCGATGGCATGGCCGGTGACATCCTTAAACATTCGCTGCAAATGCCACTTGGAATAACCCGCCTTCGCCGCCACATTGTCCAGAGAAAGCGGCTGATCCAGGTGACCTTCCAGCCAGCTAAGGAGATCGCGAATAATCCCTGCTTGATCCATAAAATGTCCCCATCCTTAAACACAGGTGCCTGATATTAAAGTAGCGGATAATAGCATTTTTTGATGTTTTAGCATTCAGTGTTTTTTTTGCTTTTAAATGCGGTAGGTCCGTGGATCTGAACGAGAATTTTGTAAAGCTGTGATCTATAAACCTTTTCCGAAAAGTGCGTGATAATCACTCAGCTATATTTTTTAAGAATGGTAACAATATGAAATACAAGAAGTTTGCGATGGGCCTGCTGCTGCTGGCCGGCTGCCAGGTCGCTCAGGCGGAGCAGATTGGTTCCGTGGATACGGTCTTCAAATGGTTAGGGCCGGATCACAAAATTGTCGTCGAAGCCTTTGACGATCCGGATGTGCAGAACGTGACCTGCTATATCAGCCGGGCGAAGACCGGCGGGATCAAAGGCGGACTGGGTCTGGCGGAAGATACCTCTGACGCGGCCATCTCCTGCCAGCAGGTCGGGCCGATTGAGCTGACGGACAAAATCAAAAATGGCAAAAGCCAGGGCGACGTGGTGTTCCAGAAGCGCACCTCGCTAGTGTTTAAAAAGCTACAGGTCGTTCGCTTCTATGATGCGAAACGCAATGCGCTGGTCTACCTGACCTATTCGGATAAAGTGGTTGATGGTTCGCCGAAGAACGCCATCAGCGCCGTGCCGATTATGCCCTGGAATAAATAAACGGGAGCGCGCATGCAGCAGCCACGGATTTGGTTAGTTGAGGATGAACAGAGTATCGCCGATACCCTGGTTTATATGCTCCAGCAGGAGGGCTTCCAGGTCACCGTCTTTGACCGCGGGTTGCCCGCGCTGGAGGCGGCGGCGCATCAGGCGCCCGATGTGGCCATCCTCGACGTCGGCTTGCCGGATATCAGCGGCTTCGAGCTCTGTCGGCGCCTGCTGACGCGCTTTCCGGCGCTGCCGGTGCTGTTTCTGACGGCGCGGAGCGACGAGGTCGATAAGCTGCTGGGGCTGGAAATCGGCGCTGACGATTACATCGCCAAGCCGTTTTCGCCGCGCGAAGTCTGCGCGCGGGTGCGCAGCGTGCTGCGGCGGCTGCAAAAATTCGCCGCGCCTTCGTCGGTAGTTCGCGTCGGCGAGTTTGTGCTTGACGAGCAGGCGGCGTCGATAAGCTGGTTCGGCCAGCCGCTGAACCTGACGCGCTATGAATTTCTGCTGTTGAAAACGCTGCTTCACGCGCCCGGTCGCGTCTTCTCCCGCCAGCAACTGATGGAGCTGGTGTGGAGCGATGCCTGGGAAAGCCTCGACCGCACCGTCGACACCCACATCAAAACCCTGCGCGCTAAATTGCGGGTCGTTAATCCTGAGGTGGCGCCAATCAATACCCATCGCGGGATGGGCTACAGCCTGGGGCGCGGCTGATGCGCATCGGCATGCGCCTGCTGCTGGGCTATTTTCTTATCGTCGCGATCGCCGCGTGGTTTGTACTGTCGATCTTTGTCCAGGAAGTGAAGCCGGGCGTGCGCCGGGCGACGGAGGGGACCCTCAACGATACCGCCACCCTGCTGGCGGCGCTGGCGCGTGAGGACCTGCTGGCGGCAAACCCGCAGCAGGGCAGGCTGGCGCAGGCCTTTCACCAGCTCAACCAGCAGCGGCTCAACGCCAATATTGGCGGAATTAAAAAGGTGCGGAATGAGTACCGCGTCTATCTGACTGATGCCCGGGGCAAGGTGGTGTTTGACTCGAGCGGAGAGGCGACAGGGCAGGACTATTCACGCTGGAACGACGTCTGGCTCACCCTGCGCGGCCAGTACGGCGCGCGCAGTACGCGCAGCGATCCGCATGATGAAGCCAGCTCGGTGATGTATATCGCCGCGCCGGTGATGGATAAGGGGCGGATTATCGGCGTGCTGAGCGTCGGTAAACCCAACCTGGCGATGACGCCGGTCATTCAGCGCAGCGAGCGGCGGATCCTCTGGGCCGGCGGCGCCCTGCTGGGCATTGCCCTGTTGATTGGCTGCGGCGTCGTCTGGTGGATCAATTTCTCTATCGGCAAGCTGGTGCGCTATGCGGACTCGGTGACCGCTGACCGCCCGCTGCCGCTGCCGGAGGTCGGCAGCAGCGAACTGCGTAAGCTGGCCCAGGCGCTGGAGAGCATGCGGGTGAAGCTCGAAGGCAAAAACGCCATCGAAAATTATGTCTATGACCTGACTCACGAGCTGAAAAGTCCGCTGGCGGCCATCCGCGGTGCGGCGGAGATCCTGCGCGAAGAGCCGCCGCCTGCGGTGGCGGCGCGGTTTACTGAGAATATCCTCGCGCAAAATACTCGCATGCAGCTGTTGGTGGAGCGGTTGCTCCAGCAGGCGCGACTGGAAAGCCGGCTGGAGATAAAGCCGCAGCCGGTGTCGATAGATGCGCTATACCAACGCCTGGCGGAAGAGCGCGACATCGCCCTGGCGGCGAAAGCCATCACCCTGCGCTGGCAGGAGAGTGGGATGCTGGTCAATGGCGATGGCGAACTGCTGTCCCAGGCGCTGGGCAATCTGCTCGACAACGCGATTGATTTTACCCCCCAGGGGGGTGAGATCGCCCTGGCAGTAGAGAAACGAAATGCAGAGGTGCGACTGAGCGTAACGGATAACGGATGCGGTATTCCGGAGTATGCCCTGACGCGGATCTTTGATCGGTTCTACTCGCTGCCGCGTGAAGACGGCCATAAGAGCAGCGGCCTTGGGCTGGCCTTTGTTCGTGAAGTCGCGCGCCTGCATCACGGCGATATCCGTCTACACAATCGGCCCGAAGGCGGCGTGGTCGCCACGCTGAGACTTCACCGTCCCTTCACATAGCTTCAAATTCCCCCCACACAACCGCCCTATTGTGAGGCCATCACGATAGGGAGAAAGCTATGTTGAAATCACCGTTATTCTGGAAAATCACCACGTTAATAGGCTGTATTGTGCTGTTATCTCTGCCTTTGATGATAGTCAGGGAGCTCATCAATGAGCGGGCTGATTATCGCAGCGAGGTTGTGGATGCCATTGAACAGAGCACCAGCGGCCCGCAAAAACTCGCCGGGCCGCTGATCGCTATTCCGGTAACCGAGACGCTGACCCGCAGGGAGAACCAAAAAGAGGTCGAATATCAGCGGAGCTGGGAGTACTACTGGCTGCCGGAGTCGCTGGCGGTCACCGGCAAACAGACCGTGGAGTCGAGGAGGGTGGGCATCTACAGCGGACAGGTCTGGCATAACGCCCTGCAGATTAAGGCTTCGTTTGATCCGCTGCGTCTGGCGGCGCTGAAAAAAACGAATATTGTCTTAGGCCAGCCGCGGCTGGTGGTGAGCGTCGGCGATGCCCGCGGCATTGGCGCCATTCATGCTCCGGAGGTTAACGGCAGCGTATTAAGCGTGGAGCCTGGGCTGGGGATCAGCGGCGATGGGGCGGGCATCCATATGCCGATGCCAGCGCTGGCGGAGGACAACAAGCCGCTTGAGATCGCTTTTTCGCTCGATCTGAACGGGACGGGCGCATTTTCACTGGTGCCGCTCGGGCGCAACAGCGAGCTGCAGCTGACCAGTAACTGGCCGCATCCCGGCTTTCTCGGCAGCTTCCTGCCAACGAAACGCGAAGTGAATGCTGCCGGCTATCGCGCCCACTGGCAAAGCAGCTGGTTCGCCAACGATATGGGCAGCTATTTCAAGGATGATATGGAGATCCCGTGGTCGCGCCTGCCGGCGTTCAGTGCCGATGTCATGTCGCTTGCCGACCAGTATCAGCTAACCGACCGGGCGACAAAATATGCCATCCTGTTAATTGGGTTGACGTTTATGGCCTTTTTCGCTTTCGAAAGCCTGACCCATCGCCCCCTGCATCCGATGCAATATTTGCTGGTGGGCCTATCGCTGGTGCTGTTTTACCTGGTGCTGCTGGCGCTTTCGGAGCACATTGGCTTTACCGCCGCCTGGCTGGCCGCCAGCCTGTCCGGCGCGGTGATGAACGGGATCTACCTCCAGGCGGTGCTCAGGGGATGGCGTAACAGCCTGCTGTTTGTCGCGGCGCTGCTGCTGCTGGACGGGGTGATGTGGTTTCTGCTGCATTCCGAGGACAGCGCGCTGCTGTTGGGTACCGGGGTGCTGGTGCTGGCGCTAAGCAGCCTGATGTTTTTGACCCGGCGAGTGGACTGGTATGCGTTATCGTTACCGAAAGGCAGTGTGCCTCCGCCGCCGTCTGCCGATGACGACAAACTGCGCCTCTGGAAAGAGTGACGGCATAAAAAAACGGCGCCCTCGGGGCGCCGTTTTCACATCATGGCTGCGGAATAAATCGCATTATTCCTGCAGATCGCCACAGAAACGGTAACCTTCACCGTGAATGGTAGCGATGATTTCCGGGGTATCCGGAGTGGATTCGAAGTGTTTACGAATCCGACGAATGGTCACGTCAACGGTACGGTCATGCGGCTTCAGCTCGCGACCGGTCATTTTCTTCAGCAGCTCGGCACGAGACTGAATTTTGCCCGGGTTTTCGCAGAAGTGCAGCATCGCGCGGAATTCACTGCGCGGCAGCTTGTACTGTTCGCCGTTCGGGCTGACCAGGGAACGGCTGTTGATATCGAGTTCCCAGCCGTTGAACTTGTAGCTTTCCACGCTGCGACGCTCTTCGCTCACGGTACCGAGGTTCATGGTACGGGAGAGCAGGTTGCGCGCGCGGATAGTCAGTTCACGCGGGTTAAACGGTTTAGTGATATAGTCGTCAGCGCCGATTTCGAGGCCAAGGATCTTATCCACTTCGTTGTCGCGACCGGTTAAGAACATCAGCGCGACGTCAGCCTGCTCGCGCAGCTCGCGCGCCAGCAGAAGACCATTTTTACCCGGCAGGTTGATATCCATGATCACCAGGTTGATATCATTTTCAGACAGGATCTGATGCATTTCCGCGCCATCGGTCGCTTCGAATACATCGTAACCTTCTGCTTCGAAAATACTTTTTAACGTGTTGCGTGTTACCAACTCGTCTTCAACGATAAGAATGTGCGGGGTCTGCATGTTTGCTACCTAAATTGCCAACTAAATCGAAACAGGAAGTACCAAAGTCCCTGACCTGCCTGCTGCATGTCGCAAATTAACATGCGCGGCGTAACATGACTAAAGTACGTAATTGCGTTCTTGATGCACTTTCCATCAACGTCAACAACATCATTAGCTTGGTCGTGGGTACTTTCCCTCTGGACCCGACGGTGTCAAAAACGGCTGACATCCTAACCATTTTAACAGCAACATAACAGGCTAAGAGAGGCCGAACACCCAATAAAACTACGCTTCGTTGACATATATCAAGTTCAATTGTAGCACGTTAACAGTCTTGTGAAATCATTGCATCGCCATGCTCTTTATAGTCACAATCTTTACCCGGCTCAACTAGTTGCGTGGATAAATTAATAAATACAGTGAATCCAATGCCTGGAACGATGCGTCAGGTGAAATTTCATTGCCCATCATATGGATAAATGGGTTCTGTTAACATACTCCTTGTCATGGCCTCCTGAGAACAGTTTAGATTTTTTTATGGGTAAGAAAACGCAATTTTAGTGATTTTTGTTGCAAATTTGTAAATTTTCACCGCGTAAAATGCGGGGCTCCGCGCCTCGACAACGCCTGAGAGAGAAAAAAACCGCAATGCGTTTAACGATTATTTTAGTCGGTCCTGCCCGGGCCGAGAACGTCGGCGCCGCCGCCAGGGCGATGAAAACCATGGGATTTCGCGATCTGCGGATCGTGGACAGTGAAGCCCATCTGGCGCCGGCGGCACGCTGGGTGGCGCACGGCTCAGGCGACATCCTCGATGGCATCACCACCTATTCCACCCTCGCCGAGGCGCTGCACGACGTCGATTTTACCGTCGCCACCACCGCCCGCAGTCGCGCGCGGTTTCACTATTACGCCACGCCGCAGCAGCTGTTGCCGCTGCTGGAGGAGAAGGCGAACTGGATGACCCATACCGCGCTGGTATTTGGCCGTGAAGACGCCGGATTGACCAATGAGGAGCTGGCCCTGGCCGATGTGCTGACCGGCGTGCCGATGGCCGCGGATTATCCTTCGCTAAACCTCGGTCAGTCGGTGATGGTCTACTGCTATCAATTAGCATCGCTTATGCAACAACCGGCGCCCACCGCCGCCGCGGCAGACCATCATCAGCTGCAGGCGTTGCGCCTGCGCGCCCTGGCCTTGCTTTCGCGTCTGGGCGTGGAGGATGATGCCAAACTGGCCGACTGGCTGTCGCAACGAATGGGGCTGCTGCAGCAGCGCGACACGGCAATGTTGCATCGTTTGCTGCATGATATTGAAAAAAACCTGCCAGAATAAAGCTCTGTTATATATTTTAATTATGGTTGTATGTACTGTTTTTGCGGGGAGTGTTCCGCCGATCTGGATGTTTTTCCTTGTCGGGGTGGCGCAATACGTAAGCTCGCTGAAATGAGGTTAATTGAGAAATTCATTGACTTAAGAGGGCAGATACTTTAACCAATATAGGCAGGACACACAGACAGATAAAAATACAGAGTACACAACATCCATGAATCGCATCGGCATGATTACCACCATTATCACCACCACCATTACCACAGGTAACGGTGCGGGCTGACGCGTACAGGAAACACAGAAAAAAGCCCGCACCTGAACAGTGCGGGCTTTTTTTTTGACAAGAGATCAAGGGGTAAGAACCATGCGAGTGTTGAAGTTCGGCGGTACATCAGTGGCAAATGCGGAACGGTTTCTGCGGGTTGCCGATATTCTGGAGAGTAATGCCAGGCAGGGGCAGGTAGCGACCGTCCTGTCTGCCCCGGCGAAGATCACCAACCATCTGGTAGCGATGATTGAAAAGACCATTGGCGGCCAGGATGCCCTCCCCAATATTGCCGACGCTGAACGCATTTTTACCGAACTTCTTCAGGGCCTTGCCGACGCCCAGCCCGCTTTCCCGCTCGCCCAGCTGAAAGCCTTTGTTGAGCAGGAGTTTGCTCAGATTAAGCATGTCCTGCACGGTATCAGCCTGCTGGGTCAGTGCCCGGACAGCGTCAATGCCGCGCTGATCTGCCGAGGCGAAAAGCTCTCCATCGCCATCATGGCGGGTCTGCTGGAAGCCCGTGGTCATAAAGTCAGTGTGATTAACCCGGTGGAAAAACTGCTCGCGGTGGGCCACTATCTGGAATCCACGGTCGATATCGCCGAATCCACCCGCCGCATCGCCGCCAGCCAGATCCCGGCAGACCATATGATCCTGATGGCCGGGTTTACCGCCGGCAATGAGAAGGGCGAGCTGGTGGTGCTGGGGCGCAACGGCTCCGACTATTCGGCTGCGGTACTGGCCGCCTGCCTGCGCGCCGATTGCTGCGAAATCTGGACCGATGTCGACGGCGTGTACACTTGCGACCCGCGCCAGGTGCCGGATGCGCGTCTGCTGAAATCGATGTCTTATCAGGAGGCGATGGAGCTCTCCTACTTTGGCGCGAAAGTGCTGCACCCGCGCACCATCGCCCCTATCGCCCAGTTCCAAATCCCATGTCTGATTAAAAATACCGGCAACCCGCAGGCGCCGGGAACGCTCATCGGCGCCAGCCGCGACGAGGACGATCTGCCGGTCAAAGGCATCTCTAACCTCAACAACATGGCGATGTTCAACGTCTCCGGGCCGGGGATGAAAGGCATGGTCGGCATGGCGGCCCGCGTCTTCGCCACCATGTCCCGCGCCGGCATCTCGGTCGTGCTGATCACCCAATCTTCTTCCGAGTACAGCATCAGTTTCTGCGTGCCGCAGAGCGACTGTGCGCGTGCTAAACGGGCGATGGAAGATGAGTTTTATCTCGAGCTGAAAGAGGGGCTGCTGGAGCCGCTGGCCATTATGGAGCGTCTGGCTATTATCTCGGTGGTGGGCGACGGAATGCGCACTCTGCGCGGTATCTCGGCAAAGTTTTTTGCCGCGCTGGCCCGCGCCAATATCAATATCGTGGCGATTGCCCAGGGTTCATCCGAGCGCTCCATTTCGGTGGTGGTCAGCAATGACGACGCCACCACCGGCGTGCGCGTGACCCATCAGATGCTGTTCAACACCGACCAGGTGATCGAAGTGTTCGTCATCGGCGTCGGCGGCGTCGGCGGCGCGCTGCTGGAGCAAATCAAACGCCAGCAGAGTTGGCTGAAGAGCAAACATATCGATCTGCGCGTTTGCGGCGTGGCCAACTCTCAGGCGCTGCTGACCAGCGTGCATGGTCTGAATCTGGAATACTGGAGTGAGGCGCTGGCGGAGGCGAAAGAACCCTTTAATCTTGGCCGCCTGATCCGCCTGGTAAAAGAGTACCACCTGCTTAATCCGGTGATCGTCGACTGTACCTCCAGCCAGGCGGTCGCCGATCAGTACGCCGACTTCCTGCGCGAAGGTTTCCATGTGGTCACGCCGAATAAAAAGGCCAATACCTCTTCGCTGGATTATTATCATCAGCTGCGCCACGCCGCGAGCAGCTCGCGCCGCAAGTTCCTCTATGACACTAACGTTGGCGCTGGCCTGCCGGTGATTGAGAACCTGCAGAACCTGCTCAACGCCGGCGATGAACTGCGCCATTTCTCCGGGATCCTCTCCGGCTCTCTGTCGTTTATCTTCGGCAAGCTGGATGAGGGCGTGAGTTTCTCGGCGGCGACGGCGATGGCCCGTGAGATGGGGTATACCGAGCCGGATCCGCGCGACGATTTATCCGGGGTGGATGTCGCGCGTAAGCTGCTGATTCTGGCCCGTGAGACCGGACGTGAACTGGAGCTGTCGGACATTATCGTCGAGTCGGCGCTGCCGGCGGACTTCGACGCCAGCGGTGATGTTGAGACCTTTATGGCCCGTCTGCCGTCGCTGGATGATGCGTTCGCCTCGCGGATCGCTAAGGCGCGCGATGAAGGTAAAGTCTTGCGCTATGTCGGTAACATCGAAGAGGATGGTACCTGCCGGGTGAAAATTGCCGCCGTTGACGGCAACGATCCGCTGTTCAAAGTGAAAAATGGCGAGAACGCGCTGGCCTTTTACAGCCACTATTATCAGCCATTGCCGCTGGTGCTGCGCGGCTATGGTGCCGGGAACGACGTCACGGCGGCCGGTGTATTCGCCGACCTGCTGCGCACCCTTTCCTGGAAGTTAGGAGTTTAAGATGGTCAAAGTATATGCCCCGGCTTCCAGTGCCAATATGAGCGTCGGGTTTGATGTGTTGGGCGCGGCGATCACGCCGGTCGATGGCACGCTGCTGGGCGACAACGTCACTGTCGAAGCGGCGGAGCAATTCAGCCTGCAGAATCTGGGACGCTTCGCCAGCAAACTGCCGACGGCGCCGCAGGAGAACATTGTTTACCAGTGCTGGGAAAGCTTTTGCCGGGAGATCGGTAAAACGGTGCCGGTGGCGATGACCCTGGAAAAAAACATGCCGATTGGCTCCGGGCTGGGCTCCAGCGCCTGCTCGGTGGTCGCCGCGCTGGTGGCGATGAACGAGTTTTGCGGTAAGCCGCTGAACGAGACGCGCATGCTGGCGCTGATGGGGGAGATGGAAGGGCGTATCTCCGGCAGCATTCACTACGACAACGTGGCGCCGTGCTATCTTGGCGGTATGCAGTTGATGATCGAAGAGAACGGGATTATCAGCCAGCAGGTGCCCGGGTTTGATGAGTGGCTGTGGGTGCTGGCCTATCCGGGGATTAAAGTATCCACCGCCGAAGCGCGGGCGATTCTGCCGGCGCAGTACCGCCGTCAGGATTGTATCGCCCATGGTCGCCACCTCGCGGGCTTTATTCACGCCTGCTACACCCGCCAGCCGCAGCTGGCGGCAAAATTGATGAAAGATGTGATTGCCGAACCGTACCGAACCAAACTGCTGCCGGGCTTTAGCGAAGCGCGTCAGGCGGCCATGGAGATGGGCGCCCAGGCTTGCGGCATCTCCGGCTCTGGCCCAACGCTGTTCGCGTTGTGCGATAAGCCGGACACCGCACAGCGCGTCGCCGACTGGCTTGGCGCGCACTATCTGCAGAATCAGGAAGGCTTTGTTCATATTTGCCGGCTGGACACGGCGGGCGCACGCGTAGTGGGATAACCAATGAAACTGTATAACTTAAAAGATCACAATGAGCAGGTCAGCTTTGCGCAGGCCGTTACCCAGGGACTTGGCAAGCATCAGGGCCTGTTCTTTCCGCACGATCTGCCGGAATTCAGCCTGACTGAAATCGACGACATGCTGGCGCAGGATTTTGTCACCCGCAGCGCCAAAATTTTATCCGCCTTTATCGGCGATGAGATCCCGCAGGATATCCTGCAGCAGCGGGTCCGCGCGGCGTTTGCGTTTCCGGCGCCGGTGAGCAAGGTTCAGGAGGATGTCGGCTGTCTGGAGCTGTTCCATGGCCCCACGCTGGCGTTCAAGGATTTCGGCGGCCGCTTTATGGCGCAGATGCTGACCCATATCGCAGGCGATAAGCCGGTCACCATCCTCACGGCGACCTCTGGCGATACCGGGGCGGCGGTGGCGCATGCTTTCTACGGACTGCCGAACGTTAAGGTAGTGATCCTCTATCCGCGCGGCAAGATCAGCCCGCTGCAGGAGAAGCTGTTCTGTACTCTCGGCGGCAACATTGAAACCGTGGCGATTGACGGCGACTTCGACGCCTGCCAGGCGCTGGTGAAGCAGGCGTTTGACGATGAAGAACTGAAGGCGACGCTGGGGCTCAACTCGGCTAACTCCATTAACATCAGCCGCCTGCTGGCGCAGATCTGCTACTACTTCGAAGCGGCGGCGCAGCTGCCGCAGGAAGCCCGCAATCAGCTGGTGATTTCCGTGCCGAGCGGCAACTTCGGCGATCTGACCGCCGGTCTGCTGGCGAAGTCGCTGGGTCTGCCGATCAAACGCTTTATCGCCGCCACCAATGCCAACGACACCGTTCCGCGCTATCTGCAGGGCGGCGAGTGGGCGCCAAAAGCCACCCAGGCGACGCTGTCCAACGCCATGGACGTCAGCCAGCCGAACAACTGGCCGCGTGTCGAAGAGCTGTTCCGCCGTAAAATCTGGCGTCTCAGCGAGCTGGGCTATGCCGCGGTCGATGATGAGACCACCAAAGCGGCAATGCGCGAGCTGAAGGCCATCGGCTACATCTCTGAACCGCACGCGGCGATTGCCTGGCGCGCGCTGCGCGATCAGCTGCAGCCGGGAGAGTACGGTCTGTTCCTCGGCACCGCCCATCCGGCGAAGTTCAAAGAGAGCGTGGAGGAGATCCTGCAGGAGACCCTGCCGCTGCCGAAAGAGCTGGCCGACCGCGCCGACCTGCCGCTGCTGTCTCACAACCTGCCGGCGGATTTCGCCGCGCTGCGTAAGCTGATGATGGGCTAAATCCTTACCGTCCCCCTGTTGCGTCGAACGCCGTAGGGGGACCGTTTACTTACTGCTCGTGGCGTTTAAACACCAGTTCGCCTTTCTCCGACGCCTCCGCATCAAAGAAATAGCCTTCGCTATTAAAGGATTTCAGCTGTTCCGGCTGGGTTAAGCGGTTTTCAATAATGTAGCGACTCATCAGGCCACGGGCCTTCTTGGCATAGAAGCTGATCACTTTGAATTTGCCGTTCTTCTCATCGAGGAATACCGGCTTGATCAGCTGGCCCTGCAATTTTTGCGTTTTCACCGATTTAAAATATTCATCGGAAGCCAGGTTGATGACGATATCGTCGCCCTGAGCCTGCAGCGCCTGATTCAGCTTCTCGGTAATGGTCTCGCCCCAGAACTGGTACAGATCTTTGCCGCGGGGGTTTTCCAGACGGATCCCCATCTCCAGGCGGTAGGGCTGCATCAGGTCCAGCGGACGCAGCACGCCATACAGGCCGGAGAGCATGCGCAGGTGTCGCTGGGCGAAGTCAAAGTCGTCCTCGGTGAGCGTCTCTGCCTGCAGGCCGGTGTAGACATCGCCCTTAAAGGCGAGGATCGCCTGGCGGGCATTTTGCGGCGTAAAGTCAGGGTGCCAGTCGTGGAAACGGGTGGCGTTCAGATCCGCCAGCTTGTCGCTGATGCTCATCAGCTTGCCGATTTGCGGCGCGGTCAGCTGACGGGCGATGCTGATAAGCTGTTGAGAATACTCGAGGAGTTCGGGCTGGGTATAGCGAGTCGTTGCCAGCGGGCTTTGATAATCGAGCGTTTTAGCAGGTGAAATCAGAATCAGCATATCCAGTCCTTGCAGGTAATTTCGACGAATTTTAACAAAAAAAGTGCATGGTGGGATCGATAGCTGCGATTGCCGCGCTATTCGCGCGGCAGTTCATTCCACGCGCCCGGGGCCAGCTGTTGGTGAATCTCAGGATAGCGCGACGCATCGAAAGTAGGCTGAATGCCCAGCTGGCGCTGACGCAGATAATCACTGGCGATAATCCGCACCGTCGGGGAGAGCAGCAGGATGGCCGTCAGGTTGGTCATCGCCATCAGCGCCATAATGATATCCGCGCTCTGCCAGACGACCGGCAGGCTAACCACGGTTCCCAGCAGCACCATCAGGACGGTAAGTATCCGCAGCGCCCAGATATAGCGCGGCTTATCCAGACGCAGAAAGACCAGATTATTTTCCGCGTACAGGTAGTTGGCGACGATAGAGCTAAAGGCGAACAGCAGCACGATGAAAGCGATAAAACCCGCCCCCCAGCCCCCGACCAGCATGCTCATCGCGTGCTGCAGGGCCTGGATGCCGTTGAGCGTATACTCATTGTCGGGGTGAGGCGCCAGCATGACGATAATCGCGCTGGCGGTACAGATGACGATGGTATCGATAAACACGCCAATCATCTGCACGATACCCTGCGCCGCCGGGTGCGGCGGCCAGGAGGCGGCGGCTGCGGCGGCGTTAGGCGAAGAGCCCATTCCTGCTTCATTGGAGAACATGCCGCGCTGAAAGCCGCTGGTCAGCGCCTGACTGATGGTGTAGCCCACCGCGCCGGCGGCGGCTTCCTGCCAGCCGAAGGCGCAGCGAAAGATGGTGGCGAAAATCGTCGGCAGGGCGGTGATATGCCACAGGCCGATAACCAGGCTGGTGGCGATCCACAGCAGCGCCATGATGGGGACGATCCACTGCATCAGGCGCGCCACGCCGCGTAAACCACGGCGGATGGCCAGCAGAACGACAACGGCCAGCACGCCGCCGCTGACTGCCGCCGGCAGATCGAACGCATAGCGCAGGGCATGGGCCACGGAGTTGGCCTGTACGGTATTGAAGATAAAGCCATAGGCCAGCAGCAGGAGGATCGAAAACAGAACGCCCATCCAGCGCATGCCGAGCCCGCGCGCCATATACCAGGCTGGGCCGCCGCGAAACTGCCCGCGGCTATCGCGCTCTTTATACAGCTGGGCAAGGGAACATTCGGCGAAGCTGCTGGCCATGCCGAGCAGGGCGGAGACCCACATCCAGAATACGGCGCCGGGCCCGCCGGCGGCGATAGCCAGCGTGACGCCGGCAAGATTACCGCTGCCGACTCGCGCAGCAAGGCTGGTACAGAGCGCCTGAAAGGAGGTTAAACCGCCCGGCTGCGGGTGCAGGCTTTTTTTCAGGCTGCGGCCAAATTTGCGCACGTAACGGAACTGAATACCCCGGGTTTGCCAGCTAAACCAGATACCGGCGCCCAGCAGCAGATAAATCATCACTGAGCCCCAGAGTATTTCATTGATAAATGAGAGAAAATCAGGCATTAAACATCCTCTTGTCCATGCCGGCACGCCAGTGTAAGCGTTACCAATTAAGTGACAATCCTTGCGCTTTCAGCAAATTAATCTGCATAGTTTATCACACTCTGCGCTCTTCTCTCGTCGGCGGTTGCGCTGACCCGGCAGCGTGTTATCATCTGGGCAGACCGGTTACATCCCCTTAACTGCTGTTTAAGAGAAATATATCATGACGGATAAATTAACTTCTCTGCGTCAGTACACCACTGTCGTCGCTGACACCGGAGATATTGCGGCAATGAAGCTGTATCAGCCTCAGGATGCCACCACCAACCCTTCCCTGATCCTCGGCGCGGCTCAGATCCCTGAGTACCGTAAGCTGATTGACGACGCTGTGGCCTGGGCTCGTAGCCAGAGCAGCGATCGCGCGCAGCAGATCCTCGATGCTTCCGACAAGCTGGCGGTGAACATCGGTCTCGAAATTCTGAAACTGATCCCGGGCCGTATCTCCACCGAAGTGGATGCGCGTCTCTCCTACGACACCGAAGCGTCTATCGCTAAAGCCAAGCGCATCATCAAGCTGTATAACGACGCGGGCATCAGCAACGATCGTATTCTGATCAAGCTGGCTTCCACCTGGCAGGGCATTCGCGCCGCTGAACAGCTGGAAAAAGAGGGCATCAACTGCAACCTGACGCTGCTGTTCTCCTTCGCTCAGGCTCGCGCTTGCGCCGAAGCGGGCGTCTTCCTGATTTCGCCGTTCGTTGGCCGTATCCTCGACTGGTACAAAGCCAACACCGATAAGAAAGAGTACGCGCCGGCAGAAGATCCGGGCGTGGTTTCCGTCAGCGAAATCTACGAGTACTACAAGCAGCACGGTTATGAAACCGTGGTGATGGGCGCCAGCTTCCGTAACGTTGGCGAAATTCTGGAACTGGCTGGCTGTGACCGCCTGACCATCGCCCCGGCACTGCTGAAAGAGCTGTCCGAAAGCGAAGGCGCCGTTGAGCGTAAACTGGTATATACCGGTGAAGTGAAAGCGCGTCCGGAGCGTATTACCGAATCTGAGTTCCTGTGGCAGCATAACCAGGATCCGATGGCGGTAGACAAACTGGCGGAAGGTATCCGTAAGTTTGCGATCGACCAGGAAAAACTGGAAAAAATGATCGGCGAACTGCTGTAATCCCGCAGGTGGCCGACGCCCGTCGGCCACATTACACTGTCTGTCCCGCCAGCAGCAGTGTATCATTTCGTTTAACGCCACAGTTTGAACGGAATAACCATGAATACCTTACGAATCGGCTTAGTTTCCATTTCCGATCGCGCCTCCAGCGGCGTCTATCAGGACAAAGGCATCCCGGCACTGGAAGAGTGGCTGGCGCGTGCCCTTACCACCCCTTTTGAACTGCAGACTCGCCTGATCCCGGATGAGCAGGTCATTATTGAGCAAACGCTGTGCGAACTGGTTGACGAGATGGGGTGCCATCTGGTGCTGACCACCGGCGGCACCGGCCCGGCGCGTCGCGATGTGACGCCCGACGCCACGCTGGCGGTTGCCGATCGCGAGATGCCGGGTTTCGGCGAGCAAATGCGCCAGGTTAGCCTACACTTTGTGCCGACGGCGATCCTTTCCCGGCAGGTCGGGGTGATCCGCAAGCAGGCGCTGATCCTCAATCTTCCCGGACAACCGAAAGCGATTCAGGAGACCCTGGAAGGGGTGAAAGATGCTGACGGCAACGTGCTGGTGCACGGTATTTTCGCAAGTGTACCTTATTGTGTACAGTTGCTGGAGGGGCCTTATGTGGAAACCGATGGCCGTGTGGTAGAAGCATTTCGTCCCAAAAGTGCCCGACGCGAAACTTTATCCTGAATTTGATGCATTTGTGACATAACATGCATCGCTGATGGTGTGCCGTTTTATTTACGATATAGTGCTGTTTACTTTACACACTATAAAATACGCTGCACGCCTCAGGATGAAATCGCGTTATGTCATATGCAAACCGACCGCTCAACCGCCAGGATTATAAAACGCTGACGCTGGCCGCCCTTGGCGGCGCGCTGGAGTTTTATGACTTTATCATCTTCGTTTTCTTCGCCGCCGTCGTCGGCGAGCTCTTCTTCCCCGCGGATATTCCGGAATGGCTTCGCCAGGTACAGACCTTTGGCATTTTCGCCGCCGGTTACCTGGCGCGTCCGCTGGGGGGGATCATCATGGCCCATTTTGGCGATCTGGTTGGCCGCAAGAAAATGTTTACCCTCAGCATCCTGCTGATGGCGCTGCCGACCCTGGCGATTGGTCTGTTGCCGACCTACAGCTCGGTGGGCATCGTGGCGCCGCTGCTGTTGCTACTGATGCGTATTCTGCAGGGGGCGGCGATCGGCGGCGAGGTGCCTGGCGCCTGGGTGTTTGTCGCCGAGCATGTTCCGGAAAAACGCATTGGTATCGCCTGCGGCACGCTGACGGCCGGCCTGACCGTAGGCATCCTGCTGGGATCGGTGGTAGCGACGCTTATCAACACCAGCCTGACGCCGCAGGGGATCCACGACGGCGGCTGGCGGATCCCCTTCCTGCTGGGAGGCGTATTTGGTCTGGTGGCGATGTATCTGCGCCGCTGGCTGCAGGAGACGCCGATTTTTCTTGAGATGCAGCAGCGCAAAGCGCTGGCGCAGGAGCTGCCGGTAAAAGCGGTCGTCCTCAAACACCAGAAGGCGGTGGCGGTCTCTATGCTGCTGACCTGGCTGCTGTCGGCAGGCGTGGTGGTGGTGATCCTGATGTCGCCGGTCTGGCTGCAGAAACACTATGGCTTCGCCCCGGCGATAACCCTGCAGGCCAACAGCATTGCCACGATTATGTTGTGCATCGGCTGTCTGCTCGCCGGGCTGGCGGCGGACCGCTTCGGCGCCAGCCGCACCTTTATCGTCGGCAGCCTGCTGCTGGCGGTTGCCAGCTGGGCGTTTTACCACCTGTCTGGCGCCAGCCCGCAGCGGTTGTTTCTGCTCTACGGCACGGTGGGACTCTGTGTGGGCGTGGTGGGGGCGGTGCCTTATGTTATGGTGCGGGCCTTCCCGGCGGAAGTGCGCTTCACCGGCATCTCCTTTTCCTACAATCTGTCGTACGCGATTTTTGGCGGCCTGACGCCAATTGCCGTCACGATGCTGATGGGGGTGTCGCCGATGGCCCCGGCCTGGTATGTGCTGGCCTTGTCGCTGATGGGGCTGGGATTAGGTATCTGGCTGCGTCAGGGGCTGACGGAGGCGAGCTTGCCGGAAGGGGAGCTGCAGCGCTAGGCAGGTTTGCCGATGATGACCAGCCGCCGCCCTGTCACAGGGCGGCGGCGGAAGATTAACGCGGTTCGCCGATCGGCAGCACGGTGCGGCCGAACTGCTCGTTCAGCACTTCGCCCATCGCCAGGTAAATGGCGCTGGCGCCGCAAACCAGGCCGATCCAGCCAGCAACTTTCACGATGCCTTCGTTATCCACCAGATGACCAATCGCCAGCAGCGCGAACAGCACCGTCAGGCTCAGGAACACGAACTGCAGCATGCGTGCGGCTTTCAGCGTACCGAAGAACATGAACAACGTAAAAATACCCCACAGGCCGAGATACATACCGAGGAAGTGCGCGTTCGGCGCATCAGCCAGGCCCATTTTCGGCATCAGGAGAATAGCAACCAGCGTCAGCCAGAAGCTGCCGTAGGAGGTAAAAGCGGTCAAGCCAAAGGTGTTGCCTTTTTTGTATTCCAGCAGGCCGGCAAAAATTTGCGCAATGCCGCCGTAAAAAATGCCCATCGCCAGGATAGCTACATCGAATGCGAACAGGCCGCTATTCGCCAGGTTAAGCAGAATAGTGGTCATGCCGAAGCCCATAAGGCCCAGCGGTGCCGGATTAGCCAACTTAGTGTTGCCCATAATTCCTCAAAATTATCATTAAAAGGGAAGCATTACCCCGCGACTTGGCGGCGGGGCGCGGCATAATAATGAGGCGCGGAAAGGCTGTCTATGATCTGGCGGGGTATTTTTCACCAATTTCAGTTGTGCCCGACGACGAGTGGAGCATTTGTCGTAAACAGGCAATATGCAGAACCGCGGGGATGGTGACCCGATAAGCGCTGCCGCTTACCGCTTTCACGCTGTTCAGCGCGGCGCCAAGCGGCCCCCCCAGCCCGGCGCCGCGTACCAGGCCATGGCCGATGACGCTCACGGCGGCGTGCGTGCGCAGGATGGCGGTTAACCGCTCATCCAGTAGCAGGGCAACGCCTTCACTCAGCTTGCGGCGCCTCAACAGATGGGGCAGCAGGCTTTCCAGCTCATGACTCCGGCACTCCACCGCGGCGAGAAACTGCGTTTTTTGTTCCTCATCCAGCTTATTCCAGCTGTGCTGCAGAAAATGCGTCAACAACTGTTGCTCGATCTGCGGCGTCGTCATCTGTTTATCGACCTTCGCCTTTAGCCTTTTACACACATCCAGCAGGATGGCGCGATAAAATTTGCCATGGCGGCGCAGCGTATTGGCGATGCTGTCGCCGCCGAAATGCTGTAGCTCGCCGGCGATCAACTGCCAGTTGCGGCGATAGCGCTCCGGGTGGCCCTCCATAGACAGAAAGGTCTCGTTGCGCAGCAGCGTACTGGAGAGACGGGGTTTGCCATTTTCCCCGTGGGTCAGAATACGGGTAAACGCTTCCAGATGCGCCTCGCTGCACTCAGGCAGAAAGGCGAGATCGTCATCATCCAGATAGTTAATATGCAAAACGTTTTCTCTCGGGCAGGGGACGACGTTAGTCGTCGCCGATAATTTTCAGTGAGGCCATATCTGAGGAGTTGACCGTGTGGCCGGAGAAGGCGATTTTTTTCACACAGCGCTTGTTGTCGTTATCGCTGTTGAGGGAGATCCAGCCGGTGGTGTGGCCCTCTTTGATCCCGGCGGGCACGTTCAGGGTGTGGCTGGCGCCGTGGCTGGCCTTAAAGTAGACCGTTGCTCCGGAAAGCTGAATGTCGCCGCGTTCGGCGCTGAGCTGAATACGTTTGACCACCCGGCAGACGGGAAGCTTCAGCGTCAGATCGTTGGTCTCATTGCGCGGCATGGCTATCACGCCGAGGATCTTATGGTCGTTGGCGGCCGCCGAGGTGATAACTGACACGCTAAGGATAAGCCCGGCTGAAAGCCGGAATAGTGATTTCATTAATTTGTCCCCTGAATAAGTTAAGTGCGAGGGCGGGGATCTTATCACTGCGAAAACGGGGCTTTTAGCGCACAAGTATTGCGTTTTATGTCAATGATATTATGAATATATTCGGTTTTTTTATTCGTTACTTGTATGGGTGTTTCGCCATCTTTTTTGCCGCCCGACAACATCGTTTGCTAAGCCATCGACGGCAGCGGGCGAGGGCGTCGGCTGGCCTCCGACAAAAAATTTTTCTGCTTGCCCCTTGATGCCGGGGTGGGCGACCCCATCTTGTAGTCAACCGCAGTGAAGAACCTGAAAAAAAATGATGTCTGGGCAGTTGAAACCGCACGTTTCGCCCTTATTACAGGTTCACAACCACATGTTGATCGAATTTTTAGTGGAGACGTTTAGATGGGTAAAATTATTGGTATCGACCTGGGTACTACCAACTCTTGTGTAGCGATTATGGATGGCACTACTGCACGCGTGCTGGAGAACGCCGAAGGCGATCGCACCACGCCTTCTATCATTGCCTATACCCAGGATGGTGAAACTCTGGTTGGTCAGCCGGCTAAACGTCAGGCAGTGACAAACCCGCAAAACACCCTGTTTGCGATTAAACGCCTGATTGGCCGCCGCTTCCAGGACGAAGAAGTTCAGCGTGACGTTTCTATCATGCCATACAAAATTGTTGCCGCAGACAATGGCGACGCATGGCTGGATGTGAAGGGCACCAAAACTGCACCGCCGCAGATCTCTGCTGAAGTGCTGAAAAAAATGAAGAAAACGGCTGAAGATTACCTGGGTGAACCGGTAACTGAAGCGGTTATCACCGTACCGGCTTACTTCAACGATGCGCAGCGTCAGGCAACCAAAGATGCTGGCCGTATCGCCGGTCTGGAAGTCAAACGTATCATCAACGAACCGACCGCGGCCGCGCTGGCGTACGGTCTGGATAAAGAAGTTGGCAACCGCACGATCGCGGTTTACGACCTCGGTGGTGGTACTTTCGATATCTCTATTATCGAAATCGACGAAGTTGATGGCGAAAAAACCTTCGAAGTACTGGCGACCAACGGTGATACCCACCTGGGCGGCGAAGACTTCGATACCCGTCTGATCAACTACCTCGTTGATGAATTTAAGAAAGATCAGGGCATTGACCTGCGCAACGACCCGCTGGCGATGCAGCGCCTGAAAGAAGCCGCTGAGAAAGCGAAGATTGAACTGTCTTCTGCTCAGCAGACCGACGTTAACCTGCCGTACATCACGGCAGACGCGACCGGTCCGAAACACATGAACATCAAAGTGACGCGTGCGAAACTGGAAAGCCTGGTAGAAGACCTGGTTAACCGTTCCATCGAGCCGCTGAAAGTAGCCCTGCAGGATGCCGGTCTGTCCGTTTCCGATATCAACGACGTCATCCTCGTTGGTGGTCAGACTCGTATGCCGATGGTGCAGAAGAAAGTGGCCGAGTTCTTTGGTAAAGAACCGCGTAAAGACGTTAACCCGGACGAAGCCGTGGCGATCGGCGCTGCCGTTCAGGGCGGTGTACTGACCGGTGATGTGAAAGACGTTCTGCTGCTCGACGTGACCCCGCTGTCGCTGGGTATCGAAACCATGGGCGGCGTGATGACTGCGCTGATCAGCAAAAACACCACTATCCCGACCAAGCACAGCCAGGTGTTCTCTACCGCTGAAGACAACCAGTCCGCGGTTACCATCCATGTGCTGCAGGGTGAGCGTAAACGCGCGTCTGATAACAAATCTCTGGGTCAGTTCAACCTGGATGGTATTAACCCGGCGCCGCGTGGCATGCCGCAGATCGAAGTGACCTTTGACATCGATGCTGACGGTATCCTGCACGTCTCCGCGAAAGACAAAAACAGCGGTAAAGAGCAGAAGATCACCATCAAAGCGTCTTCCGGTCTGAATGAAGAAGAAATTCAGAAAATGGTTCGCGAAGCGGAAGCTAACGCCGAATCTGACCGTAAGTTCGAAGAGCTGGTACAGACCCGTAACCAGGGCGACCATCTGCTGCACAGCACTCGCAAGCAGGTTGAAGAAGCAGGCGATAAACTGCCGGCTGACGACAAAACTGCCATCGAGTCTGCGCTGACCGCGCTGGAAACTTCGCTGAAAGGTGAAGACAAAGCGGACATCGAAGCGAAAATGCAGGCGCTGGCGCAGGTTTCCCAGAAGCTGATGGAAATCGCCCAGCAGCAGCATGCTCAGCAGCAGGCGGGTTCCGCTGACGCTCAGGCGAGCAACGCGAAAGACGACGATGTTGTCGACGCTGAGTTCGAAGAAGTGAAAGATAAAAAATAATCGCCCTTTGAACGGGTAAAACACTGGCACGGGCGAAGAGGTTTCCTCTCCGCCCGTGCACGCATGTTAAGGGGCTGAAAAACACCGATGGCAAAGCAAGATTACTACGAGATTTTAGGCGTCTCCAAAACAGCGGAAGAGCGTGAAATCAAAAAGGCTTATAAGCGCCTGGCCATGAAGTATCACCCGGACCGCAACCAGGGTGATAAAGAGGCCGAAGCCAAATTTAAAGAAATCAAAGAAGCGTATGAAATCCTGACTGATGCCCAGAAGCGTGCGGCCTACGATCAGTACGGCCATGCGGCCTTTGAGCAGGGCGGCATGGGCGGCGGCGGCGGTTTTGGCGGCGGTGCGGACTTCAGCGATATCTTTGGCGATGTTTTCGGCGATATCTTTGGCGGCGGACGTGGCCGGCAGCGCGCGGCGCGCGGCGCCGATCTCCGTTACAACATGGAGCTGACGCTGGAAGAAGCGGTACGTGGCGTCACCAAAGAGATCCGTATTCCGACGCTGGAAGAGTGCGACGTCTGCCACGGCAGCGGCGCCAAAGCAGGCAGCAAACCGCAGACCTGTCCGACCTGTCATGGCGCGGGCCAGGTACAGATGCGTCAGGGCTTCTTTGCGGTACAGCAGACCTGTCCGCACTGTCAGGGACGCGGTACGCTGATTAAAGATCCGTGCAATAAATGTCATGGTCACGGCCGCGTTGAGAAGACCAAAACCCTGTCGGTTAAAATCCCGGCGGGCGTGGATACCGGCGACCGGATCCGTCTGGCGGGCGAAGGCGAAGCCGGCGAGCATGGCGCACCGGCAGGGGATCTGTACGTTCAGGTTCAGGTGAAGCAGCACGCTATCTTTGAGCGTGAAGGTAATAACCTGTACTGCGAAGTGCCGATCAACTTCACCATGGCTGCGCTGGGCGGTGAGATTGAGGTCCCGACGCTCGACGGTCGCGTCAACCTGAAAATTCCGGGTGAAACCCAGACCGGCAAGCTGTTCCGCATGCGTGGGAAAGGCGTGAAATCCGTTCGCGGCGGCGCGCAGGGCGATCTGCTGTGCCGGGTGGTGGTGGAGACGCCGGTGGGGCTGAACGAGAAGCAGAAGCAGCTGCTGAAAGAGCTGCAGGAAAGCTTCGGCGGCCCGACCGGGGAAAACAACAGCCCGCGTTCGAAAAGCTTCTTTGACGGTGTGAAGAAGTTTTTTGATGATTTGACTCGTTAATCATTTCCGTTATTGCTGATAAAAAGCCTGAGATTGAGAAATCCCAGGCTTTTTTATTTGTTCTTGATGCATCCATTAATTTAACTCTTTGATTCAGAATCATTATTTTATTGAATCAGGAGTATTAACAGCGTTCTTCCCATTGATTTATTTTTCCCTTATGGCATAACCTACATGCATTTAATATATGTGCAGTTAATCTCAATAGGGCTTTATTATTTATAACATGAATAATTGATGGTCTGGTCATTTCGATGTTGCTGGGGCATTATGTCTTAATCATCCAGGATAAAGCCCGAACGTTTCATCTGTGGTTGCCCAAATGGGTATTGTCGGACGTCGCTCAAATCAATAACGTCCTTGCGCGCCAGTTATGACAAAAATAGGTAACAGACAAGTGCGTTATGATCGTGCCGGATATTTATAAATAATAACTTACCCTCACTAAAACAACATATTTTGACACATGCCTGATAATACCCATCGTCCCTTTTGATATGAGATTTTCATCACTATTTTGATGGTGTGTTTCGCTAACAATAAGCGCCGCAGAAAAGTAGTGTATGTCTATGGACGAATTATAACTTTGGGAAATACTTTCAATGCCTCGGATAAAAAATACGCTATTGGCTTGTACGATACTTGCAGCATCCTTGGGATTTAGTCACTCCGTACAAGCATCTTTGGACTACCAATATTCTTTTGGATCGATTAATGCAGGTTATGCTGACTGGAACAGCGGCTTTGTCGATGTAGGTCGTGGTGAAGTCTGGAAAGCCACAGCTGATTTTGGCGTCAATTTTAAAGAAGCCGAATTCTATTCTTTTTTTGAAAGTAATGTACTCAACCATTCTGTCGCGGGGCGTAACCATACGGTTTCAGCGATGACGCATGTTCGCCTTTTTGGCTCTGACTATACGCTCTTTGGCAAGATTTATGGCCAGTGGGAAAATACGTGGGGGGATGATCTGGACATGTTTTATGGTCTTGGTTATCTGGGATGGTCCGGGAAATGGGGATTCTTTAAACCTTACCTAGGACTCCACAATGAGTCGGGTGATTATGTTTCACCAAAATATGGGCAAACAAGCGGCTGGAACGGGTATGTGCTGGGCTGGACGGCAGCTTATAACTTCACGCTATTTGACGAGAAATTTGTTCTGTCAGACTGGAATGAAATTGAATTTGAGCGAAATGATGCCTACGCGGAACAGCAACACGGTGATTATGGAATTAATGGTGGTTTAACGCTGGCCTGGAAATTTTATCCTCGCTGGAAGGCAACGGTAACCTGGCGTTATTTTAAAAACAAATTAGGTTATGACGGCTTTGGCGATCAAATGATTTATATGGTTGGGTATGAATTTTAAAAAATGTCAAAGGAGTTAAAATGAAAAGAACAGTTGTTGCCAGTATGATTGGGCTGGCGCTATGTGCCGGGAGCGCGCTGTCAACAGCACATGCCGCAACAGAAAAGCGTCCTAATTTGGTTATTATTCTGGCTGATGATTTAGGGTATGGCGATCTTGCAACTTATGGACATCCCATTGTCAAAACCCCGAATATCGACAAACTGGCGCAGGAAGGGGTGAAATTCACCGATTATTATGCGCCTGCGCCGCTGTGCTCCCCCTCCCGTGCGGGTCTGTTAACCGGTCGTATGCCATTTCGCACTGGTATTCGCTCATGGATCCCGGAAGGCAAAGATGTTGCATTAGGGCGTAATGAACTGACCATCGCCAATCTGTTGAAACAGCAGGGCTATGACACGGCGATGATGGGCAAACTGCACCTGAATGCAGGTGGAGATCGTACCGATCAACCCCAGGCAAAAGATATGGGGTTTGATTACAGTCTGGTGAATCCGGCGGGATTTGTCACGGATTCCACGCTGGATAATGCCAAAGAGCGTCCTCGCTACGGGGTGGTGCATCCGACAGGATGGCTACGCAATGGGCAACGAATTGGTCGCGCAGAGAAAATGAGCGGTGAATTTGTCAGCTCTGAAGTGGTGAACTGGCTGGATAATAAGAAAGATGATAAGCCGTTCTTCTTATATGTCGCGTTTACTGAGGTGCACAGCCCGCTGGCTTCGCCGAAGAAGTATCTCGATATGTACTCGCAATATATGAGCGCGTACCAAAAACAGCACCCGGATCTGTTTTATGGCGACTGGGCTGATAAACCGTGGCGTGGCACGGGGGAGTACTACGCGAACATCAGTTACATGGATGCTCAGGTCGGTAAAGTGCTGGATAAAATTAAGGCAATGGGCGAAGAAGACAACACCATCGTGATTTTCACCAGTGACAATGGCCCGGTAACGCGTGAGGCGCGTAAGGTGTATGAGCTGAACCTGGCGGGTGAGACCGATGGTTTGCGTGGCCGTAAAGATAATCTGTGGGAAGGCGGCATCCGCGTTCCGGCGATTATTAAATATGGCAAACATCTGCCGCAGGGGATGGTGACGGATACGCCGGTTTCCGGTCTTGACTGGATGCCGACGCTGGCGAAGATGATGGATTTTACACTCCCGAACGATCGCACGTACGATGGCCAGTCTTTGGTTCCGCTGCTGGAACAGAAGCCGCTGGAGCGTAATAAGCCGTTGATCTTCGGCGTTGATATGCCATTCCAGGACGATCCAACCGATGAGTGGGCGATCAGGGATGGCGACTGGAAGATGATCATCGATCGTGAAAATAAACCGAAATATCTCTACAACCTGAAGACCGACCGTTACGAAACGCTCAATCAGATTGGCAAACGGCCGGATATTGAGAAACAACTATACGATAAGTTCCTGAAGTATAAAGCAGACATCGATAACGATTCGTTAATGAAAGCCCGTGGCGATAAGCCGACGCCGGTCACCTGGGGCTAACCGAATAACCATAAAACCGTAGTATGCCACTTAGGGCGATGCCCGCCTGATTCGGTGTTTAAACTGAATCAGGTTCTTTTTATTGGGATGGATATAGCGATCATGCGAAGAAAGAGCTGTCAGGTCATGATTAAACCGACAGGTTCAGTATGCAATCTTGATTGTAAGTACTGCTTCTATCTGGAAAAGGAAAAGCTCTACCCGGAGCGAAAGCGCAACTACAGAATGTCAGACGAGATGCTGGAACGCTTCATTAAACAACATATTGCCGCGCAAGAGGTTGATGAGGTGATTTTTGCCTGGCAGGGCGGAGAACCGACGTTGATGGGGCTGCCTTTTTATCGCCGGGCGATCGAACTCCAGCAGCGTTATGCTGCGGGAAAAACGATTGTGAATACCTTCCAGACGAACGGCATTTTGATCGACGACCAATGGGCTGAGTTTTTTCGGGCCAATCAATTCCTGGTCGGTATTTCCATTGACGGTGATGCAGCCTTGCATGACGAATGGCGCGTTACGCGCTCGGGAAAAGCGACGCATGCGAAAGTTGAACAGGCCATACAATGTCTGCACCGCCACGGCGTTGAATTTAATACGCTGACGGTTGTTAATCAGAGCAATATGCGCCATCCGCTTCAGGTATATCGCTATCTGAAGAGCATCGGCAGCCGTTATATGCAATTTATCCCTTTGGTGGAAAGAAGCAGCGAAAAGAGCGGCCTTGGGCTGGCGCACCCTGAAGACAGGCAAACAAAAATGATGCCGTGGTCGGTTGATCCGCTACAGTTTGGCCATTTTCTTAACGCTATTTTTGATGTATGGGTCCGCGAAGACATTGGCGACATAGGCATACAGATGTTTGAACAAACGCTTGCCGCCTGGTGTGGGTTGCCTCCCCAGGTATGCGTATTCGCGCCAACCTGCGGCAGCGCGTTTGCGATGGAGATGAACGGCGACGTTTATAACTGCGATCATTTTGTTTATCCGCAGTACAGGCTGGGAAATATTCAGGATACGACGCTACATGCAATGAATAATAGCGCGCAAAACCAGCAGTTTGGTGATGATAAAAGCCACTCAATGGCGCAGGAGTGTCGCTCTTGTCAGTGGCAATTTGCCTGCTACGGCGGCTGCCCCAAGCACCGCTTCTTGCCATCCGCGACGGGCGAGAGAAACCACAACTATTTGTGCGCAGGCTATAAAGCGTTTTTCTCTCATAGCGCGGTGACTATGAGCGCGATGAAAACACTCCATCAGAATGGTTTTTCACCGGCAGAGATAAAATCAATATTTGTTTGAAAACCATACCGTCACAGGGAGTTAATCATGTTTTCTCAGGTTAATGTCGATAGCTGCAAAACGCCAGGCTGCAAAAATCTGGGCGTGCTGAACAGCCCGGATTACCAGAACCAGGGGAAAAATGTGTTATGCAGGGCATGTGGTTTTCATTTTCCTGTGATTTCGGCAAGATCGCTGAATCTTTTTCGCCAGTCGGTAAATCGGGTATGGAAAGGGTTGATAAAATCCTGCCCCGGATGCGGCGGCGCCTCACTAAAAAAGTATGGCTTTTCCGCGCAGGGAGAGCCACGCGTCTGCTGCCAGCAGTGCCATAAAACATTTCTTTATCCCGTCAGATATAAAACCGATCCGCGCCAGGATTATCTTGCCGCACTCATCCAGGAAGGGGCTTCGCTGGCGGATATCCGATCCGCCCTTGCGTTAGACAGTACCGGACTAAGCCGTGAATTACAGAAGTTATCCCGCAGGGCAAATCAGGCGGAACGCGAGTTTGCCTTTCCCGCTTTCGACATTACCCTCAGCACCCGCGCTTTTCGGGTTAAATTTAACGGCGGTGACAATTTTCTGTATGTGCTGGTCACCGCCGAGGAGACTACCGGTCGGATTATATCCGTAACAACCAATTATTCACTCCAGCCCGTTGAAGCGGAGTATCAATACCACTCCTATTACGAAGAGCGCCTGCCGCCCGGTACGCTGGTACATCTTGTGCAACGGAAAGAAGCGATAACGATGCGGCGCGCAACGCTTTTTGATGTGGATTACGGACCGGCGGCGTTATACAAAAACGATCCGGGAATGCTGGTCAAACCCGTATTGCCGGCTTATCGCCATTTTGAATTAGTCAAAACACTGACAGATGCACGCTCCCTCAATATTCAACACTACATCGATCAGGAATGTTTTATATTAGGTGGCTGCCTGATGGCGAATTTGCAGCAGGTTCAACAGGGGCGATGCCATATCTCATTTGTCAGAGAGCGAGGCATGACGCCGCCGCTGCATGATATCCCGCCGCGCCTGTTTATGGGCGGAGGGAACCGCAACAATGTCTGGCGGACCTTCTCTACACGGGACTATGCGATGGCGGTTTGTAACCTAACCGGCAATAAAAAAACGGCCAATCTGCGGCACGCCACGTTAAATGGCGCGACGAAATTTATTCAATACCTGCACGCGCATCCTTTTTTGCCGCAGCTAAATCGCCTGTCTCCGGCGAACGTGACCGTGACGCTGGATTGTCTGAAATATGAATATAATAAAAGACAGAAAATGTGGGACGATCTGCGCGGTTAATTCTGCTTTCGTCAACGCCTGGCCTTTTGCTGCCCAGTCTATCATTGTCTTATCCCTCCTCTTTAACTCGTAAAAATCGAGCATTAGCGCAACTTAAATCTGATTTTTTCGAGTTATCAGTCTGTGTATTATACTTTTATCGAGTTATTCACCAACAGGATGAAAGTAAAAGTGAAACATCTGCAACGATTCTTCAGTAGCGATGCTTCCGGCGGCATTGTCTTAATCATCGCCGCGGCGCTGGCGATGGTCATGGCCAATACCAGCGTGACCAGCGGTCTGTATCACTCCTTCCTTGATACGCCTGTACAGCTGCGGGTGGGAGCGCTGGAGATCAACAAGAATATGCTGCTATGGATCAATGATGCCCTGATGGCGGTGTTCTTCTTGCTGATTGGCCTGGAGGTCAAACGCGAGCTGATTCAGGGCTCGCTGGCGAGTCGCCGTCAGGCGGTCTTTCCGGTGATTGCCGCGCTCGGCGGGATGATCGTCCCGGCGCTGGTCTATCTGGCCTTTAACGCTCAGGATCCTGTCGCCAGAGAGGGATGGGCGATCCCGGCGGCGACGGATATTGCCTTTGCCCTCGGCGTGCTGGCGCTGTTAGGCAGCCGCGTCCCGACGGCGCTGAAGATTTTCCTGATGGCGCTGGCGATTATTGATGACCTTGGGGCTATCGTGATTATCGCGCTGTTTTATACCCACGACCTGTCAATGCTCTCGCTGGGCGTGGCGGCGGCGGCGATTGCGGTGCTGGTGGTTCTGAATCTGAGCGGCGTGCGACGCACCGGGATCTATATTCTGGTCGGTGCGGTGCTGTGGACCGCGGTGCTGAAGTCCGGCGTTCACGCGACGCTTGCCGGGGTCATCGTCGGCTTTATGATCCCGCTCCAGGAGAAGCAGGGTCAGTCACCGGCTAAAGTGCTTGAGCATGTCCTGCATCCGTGGGTGGCGTTTATGATCCTGCCGCTGTTTGCCTTCGCCAACGCGGGCGTCTCGCTGCGGGGGGTTACGCTTGATGGACTGACGTCGCTGCTGCCCCTGGGTATCATGGCCGGCCTGTTTATCGGTAAGCCGCTGGGGATCAGCCTGTTCTGCTGGCTGGCCCTGAAGCTGAAGTGGGCCTCGCTACCGGAGGGGACCACCTGCCGGCAGATTATGGCGGTGGGCATTCTGTGCGGGATTGGCTTTACGATGTCGATTTTTATCGCCACGCTGGCCTTCGGCAATGTCGATCCCGCGTTAATCAACTGGGCCAAGCTTGGCATCTTAATTGGATCGGTGGTATCAGCTGTTACCGGCTACCTCATACTGCGTCAGCGCGTAACGGATACTCGCCTCGCGGTATAACCTTTCTGCAGGAGGGCCTGCCAGGCTCTCCTGGACATTATCAGGGAGAGAAGCATGTCACATATCAACTACAACCATCTGTACTACTTCTGGCACGTCTATAAAGAAGGGTCTGTCGTGGGCGCGGCGGAGGCGCTGTTTCTGACGCCGCAAACCATTACCGGGCAGATCAAAGCGCTGGAGGAGCGTCTGCAGGGTAAGTTATTTAAGCGCAAGGGAAGAGGGCTGGAGCCGAGCGAGCTCGGGGAGCTGGTTTTTCGCTATGCCGACCGGATGTTTACCCTGAGCCAGGAGATGCTCGACATCGTCAACTACCGCAAAGAGTCGAATCTGCTGTTTGACGTCGGCGTGGCCGATGCGCTATCGAAACGGCTGGTCAGCGGCGTACTGGATGCCGCCGTTGTCGAAAGCGAGCAGATCCATCTGCGCTGTTTTGAATCCACCCATGAGCTGCTGCTGGAGCAGCTGAGCCAGCATAAGCTCGATATGATTATCTCTGACTGCCCGATCGACTCGACGCAGCAGGAAGGGCTGTTTTCGGTGAAGATTGGCGAGTGCAGCGTCAGCTTCTGGTGCATGAACCCGGCGCCAATGAAGCCGTTCCCGGCCTGTCTTGAAGAGCGACGGCTTCTGATCCCTGGTCGACGCTCGATGCTGGGACGTAAGCTGCTGAACTGGATTAACGTGCAGGGGCTGAAGGTGGAGATCCTCGGCGAGTTTGACGACGCGGCGCTCATGAAAGCCTTCGGCGCCGCGCATAATGCGATTTTTGTCGCGCCGACGCTCTACGCGCATGATTTCTACCATGATGAATCGATTGTCGAAATTGGCCGCATGGATAGCGTGATGGAGGAGTATCACGCCATTTTCGCCGAACGGATGATTCAGCATCCGGCGGTACAGCGCATCTGCAATCGCGATTATTCGTCGCTGTTTACTGAACCCAGATAGCCGGAAAGCGTGGGCTGGCGTGGCTCAGGTCGCGCCAGGACGGGAAAGATGACAGGCATAAAAAAACCCGCTTTCGCGGGTTTTTTCACAAAGCGACAACAAGCAGCGATTAAGCCAGTTTGTTGATCTGAGCGGTCAGGTTAGCCTTATGACGCGCAGCTTTGTTTTTGTGGATCAGACCTTTAGCAGCCTGACGGTCCACGATCGGTTGCATTTCGTTAAATGCTTTTTGTGCAGCAGCTTTGTCGCCAGCTTCGATAGCTGCGTATACTTTCTTGATGAAAGTACGCATCATAGAGCGACGGCTAGCGTTGTGCTTGCGAGCCTTTTCAGACTGAACGGCGCGCTTCTTAGCTGATTTGATATTAGCCAAGGTCCAACTCCCAAATGTGTTCTATATGGACAATTCAAAGGCCGAGGAATATGCCCGTTTAGCCTTCTTTTGTCAATGGATTTGTGCAAATAAGCGCCGTTTAACACCACAGCGCTTCATTACGTAGTGATGGCGCAAGATTCTACCAGCTTGTTGCAGGCGAATACAGCTTTTCCACCATAAAAATCGCCGGGGGCGGGCGGTTTTCCGGCTGACTCGCGCTGAGTGAATGAATTCCTGAGAACTTTCGTTGCCGAGGAGCAATCGCTGGTTAACGTTGACAGTTGTACAAGGTATACTCGGACGATTTTCACTGTTTTGAGCCAGACATGAAGCTGATACGCGGCATACATAATCTCAGTCAGGCCCCGCACGGGTGCGTGCTGACCATTGGCAATTTTGACGGCGTGCATCGTGGGCATCAGGCGCTGCTGCAGCGCTTGCGCGAAGAGGGCCGCCAGCGCGGTTTACCGGTGGTGGTGATGATTTTCGAACCCCAGCCGCTCGAGCTCTTTGCCGCCGATAAAGCCCCGGCGCGGTTGACCCGCCTGCGTGAAAAGCTGAGCTATCTGGCTGAAAGCGGGGTCGACTATGTGCTGTGCGTTCGCTTCGACCGCCGGTTCGCCGCGCTGACGGCGCAGGATTTTATCAGTGAACTGCTGGTGCGCCGCCTGGGCGTGCAGTTCCTTGCCGTCGGTGACGATTTCCGCTTTGGCGCTGGTCGCCAGGGGGATTTCTTGTTATTACAAAAGGCGGGGGCGGAATACGGCTTCGACGTCACCAGCACCCAAACCTTCTGCGAAGGCGGGGTGCGGATCAGCAGCACGGCGGTGCGTCAGGCGCTGGCCGACGACGATCTCCTGCTGGCGGAGACGCTGCTCGGCCATCCGTTTAGCATTTCCGGACGCGTCGTGCATGGCGACGAACTGGGCCGTACCATAGGTTTTCCGACGGCGAACTTACCGCTGCGTCGTCAGGTTTCCCCGGTTAAAGGGGTCTATGCGGTAGAAGTGACAGGGCTGGGCGACAAGCCGATCGCCGGCGTCGCCAATATTGGCACCCGTCCAACGGTAGCGGGCGTGCGTCAGCAGCTCGAAGTGCATCTGTTGGATGTTGTAATGGACCTCTACGGTCGCCATATCAATGTAGTACTGCGTAAAAAGATACGTAATGAGCAGCGGTTTGCGTCGCTCGACGAGCTGAAGGCGCAAATCGCACGTGATGAGTTAACGGCCCGCGAATTATTTGGGCTGACCAGCCAGGCCTGAGCCACTGGTGTTTATCAAACCGAAATACGGAACCGAGAATCTGATGAGTGACTATAAATCGACCCTGAATTTGCCGGAAACAGGGTTCCCTATGCGTGGCGACCTCGCCAAACGCGAACCGGGAATGCTGGCGCGTTGGACCGATGATGACCTGTACGGCATCATTCGTGCAGCCAAAAAAGGCAAAAAAACCTTCATTCTGCATGATGGCCCTCCTTATGCGAATGGCAGTATTCATATTGGTCACTCGGTTAACAAGATTCTGAAAGACATTATCGTTAAGTCCAAAGGACTGACGGGCTATGACTCGCCTTACGTTCCGGGCTGGGACTGCCACGGTCTGCCGATCGAGCTGAAAGTAGAGCAGGAATACGGCAAGCCGGGCGAGAAGTTCACCGCCGCAGAATTCCGCGCCAAGTGCCGCGAATATGCCGCTCTGCAGATCGAGGGTCAGCGTAAAGATTTCATCCGTCTCGGCGTGCTGGGCGACTGGTCGCATCCGTATCTGACCATGGACTTCAAAACCGAAGCCAACATCATTCGCGCGCTGGGTAAAATCATCGGCAACGGTCACCTGCATAAAGGCGCCAAGCCGGTGCACTGGTGCGTAGACTGCCGTTCCGCGCTGGCGGAAGCGGAAGTGGAGTATTACGACAAGACTTCTCCATCCATCGACGTGGCGTTCCACGCGGTAGATAAAGCCGCGGTGCTGGCGAAATTCGGCGTCGCCGACGTCAACGGCCCGGTGTCGCTGGTTATCTGGACCACCACCCCGTGGACCCTGCCGGCTAACCGCGCCATCTCCCTGTCGCCAGAGTTCGACTATGCGCTGGTGCAGGTGGACGGCCAGGCGCTGATCCTGGCGAAAGACCTCGTTGAGAGCGTGATGAAGCGCGTTGGCGCGGCCGATTACACCATCCTGGCGGCGGTGAACGGCGCCGAGCTTGAACTGATGCGTTTCCAGCACCCGTTCCTCGATTTCGACGTGCCGGCGATCCTTGGCGACCACGTGACGCTGGATGCCGGTACCGGTGCGGTGCATACCGCCGGCGGCCACGGTCCGGACGATTACACGATCAGCCAGAAATACGGTCTGGAAATCGCTAACCCGGTTGGCCCGGACGGGGCTTATCTGCCAGGCACCTATCCGTCTCTGGACGGTATCAACGTCTTCAAAGCCAACGATATCATCGTTGAGATGTTGCGTGAGCGCGGCGCGCTGCTGCATGTGGAAAAAATGCAGCACAGCTATCCGTGCTGCTGGCGCCACAAGTCGCCAATTATCTTCCGCGCCACCCCGCAGTGGTTCGTGAGCATGGATCAGAAAGGTCTGCGCGCGCAGTCGCTGAAAGAGATCAAAGGCGTGCAGTGGATCCCGGACTGGGGCCAGGCGCGTATCGAATCGATGGTCGCCAACCGTCCTGACTGGTGCATCTCCCGTCAGCGTACCTGGGGCGTGCCGATGTCGCTGTTCGTGCATAAAGAAACTCACGAACTGCACCCGCGTACCCTTGAGCTGATGGAAGAAGTCGCGAAGCGTGTTGAAGTCGACGGCATCCAGGCGTGGTGGGATCTCGATTCCCGCGACATCCTTGGCGATGACGCTGACAGCTACGAGAAAGTGCCGGATACCCTCGACGTCTGGTTTGACTCCGGGTCGACCCACTCTTCCGTGGTTGACGTGCGTCCGGAATTCGCCGGTCACGCCGCCGATATGTATCTGGAAGGCTCCGACCAGCATCGCGGCTGGTTCATGTCCTCTCTGATGATTTCCACGGCGATGAAAGGCAAAGCGCCATATCGTCAGGTACTGACCCACGGCTTCACCGTCGATGGTCAGGGCCGCAAAATGTCCAAGTCTATCGGCAACACCGTTAGCCCGCAGGACGTGATGAACAAGCTGGGCGCCGATATCCTGCGCCTGTGGGTGGCTTCCACCGACTACACTGGCGAAATGGCGGTCTCTGACGAGATCCTCAAACGCGCCGCGGACAGCTATCGTCGTATCCGTAACACCGCGCGCTTCCTGCTGGCCAACCTGAACGGTTTCGATCCGGCAAAAGACATGGTCAAACCGGAAGAGATGGTGGTGCTGGATCGCTGGGCGGTCGGCTGCGCGCAGGCGGCACAGGAAGATATCCTGAAAGCCTACGAATCCTACGACTTCCACGAAGTGGTGCAGCGCCTGATGCGCTTCTGCTCCATTGAGATGGGCTCGTTCTACCTCGACATCATCAAAGACCGTCAGTACACCGCCAGAGCGGACAGCGTGGCGCGTCGCAGTTGCCAGACCGCGCTGTTCCACATCGTGGAAGCGCTGGTGCGCTGGATGGCGCCGATCATGTCCTTTACCGCGGACGAAATCTGGGGTTACCTGCCGGGCGAGCGTGAGAAATACGTCTTTACCGGCGAATGGTATCAAGGTCTCTTCGGTCTGGCCGACGACGAAGCGATGAATGACGGCTTCTGGGATGAGCTGCTGAAAGTCCGTGGCGAAGTCAACAAAGTGATTGAACAGGCGCGTGCGGATAAGAAAGTCGGCGGCTCGCTGGAAGCCTCGGTGACGCTGTATGCTGATGCCGATCTGGCCGCTAAGCTCAACGCGCTGGGCGATGAATTGCGATTTGTCCTGTTGACCTCCGGGGCGAACGTCGCAGACTATGCGAGCGCGCCTGCTGATGCCCAGCAGAGCGAACTGCTCAAAGGGCTGAAAGTCGCATTGAGCAAAGCTGAAGGTGAGAAATGCCCGCGCTGCTGGCATTACACCACCGATATCGGCAAGGTGGCGGAACACGCGGAAATCTGCGGACGCTGTGTGAGCAACGTCGCCGGTGACGGCGAGCAACGTAAATTCGCCTGATGAGTAAATCGATTTGTTCAACGGGGCTACGCTGGCTGTGGGTGGTCGTAGCCGTGCTGATTATCGATCTGGGCAGCAAATTCCTGATCCTCCAGAACTTCGCTCTGGGGGAGACGGTTCCGCTGTTCCCGTCGCTTAATCTGCATTATGCCCGCAACTATGGCGCGGCCTTTAGCTTCCTCGCCGACAGCGGCGGCTGGCAGCGCTGGTTCTTTTCCGGGATCGCCATCGGCATTTGCGTGGTGCTGACGGTGCTGATGTACCGTTCGAAGGCGACGCAAAAGCTGAACAATATTGCCTACGCCCTGATTATCGGCGGCGCGCTGGGCAACTTGTTCGATCGCCTGTGGCACGGCTTTGTGGTCGATATGATCGACTTCTACGTCGGCGACTGGCACTTCGCCACTTTCAACCTCGCCGATAGCGCTATCTGCATCGGCGCGGCGATGATTGTGCTGGAAGGCTTCCTGCCGAAACCGACCGCAAAAGAGCAGGCGTAAATGTTAATGCCGGGTGGCGCCACGTCAGCCCGGCCTACAGAATGTGTGGTCTCCCGTCGCCCGGTAAGCGTAGCGCCTCCGGGCAACAGGAGACCGAAAACAAGCGAGCAATTTGCATGTCTAAATCCGTACAGAGCAACAGCGCGGTTCTCGTTCACTTCACGCTGAAGCTGGACGATGGATCCACCGCCGAGTCCACCCGTAACAATGGCAAACCGGCGCTGTTTCGCCTCGGCGACACCTCCCTGTCTGAGGGGCTGGAGCAACAGCTTCTTGGTCTGAAAGAGGGCGAGAAAAAGGCCTTTTCGCTGGAGCCTGACGCCGCATTTGGCGTCCCGAGCCCGGACCTGATTCAGTATTTCTCTCGCCGCGAGTTTATCGACGCCGGCGAGCCGGAGATCGGCGCGATTATGCTCTTTACCGCAATGGATGGCAGCGAAATGCCTGGCGTGATCCGTGAAGTGAACGGCGATTCCATCACCGTCGACTTCAACCATCCGCTGGCCGGGCGCACCGTTCATTTTGATATTGAAGTGCTGGAGATCGATCCGGCGCTGGAGGATTAACATGCAGATCCTGTTGGCTAACCCGCGCGGCTTTTGCGCTGGCGTTGACCGCGCTATCAGCATTGTAGAAAACGCGCTGACGCTGTACGGCGCGCCGATCTATGTTCGTCATGAAGTGGTGCATAACCGCTATGTGGTGGATAGCCTGCGCAAGCGCGGCGCCATTTTTATCGAACAGATCAGCGAAGTACCGGATGGCGCGATCCTGATCTTCTCCGCTCACGGCGTATCGCAGGCGGTACGGAATGAAGCGAAGAGCCGCGATCTGACGGTGTTCGACGCCACCTGTCCGCTGGTGACGAAAGTGCATATGGAAGTCGCCCGCGCCAGCCGCCGTGGCGAAGAGTCGATTCTGATCGGCCATGCCGGGCACCCGGAAGTCGAAGGCACGATGGGGCAGTACAATAACCCGCAAGGGGGCATGTACCTGGTCGAGTCGCCGGAAGACGTTCTCAAGCTGGAAGTCAAAAACGACGCCCGGCTGTCGTTTATGACCCAGACCACCCTCTCGGTGGATGATACCTCGGATGTGATTGACGCGCTGCGCGCGCGTTTCCCGAAAATCGTCGGCCCGCGCAAAGACGACATTTGCTATGCCACCACTAACCGTCAGGAAGCGGTGCGCGCGCTGGCGGAGCAGGCTGACGTGGTGCTGGTGGTTGGTTCGAAAAACTCCTCCAACTCAAACCGTCTCGCCGAACTGGCGCAGCGGATGGGTAAGGCGGCTTACCTGATTGACGATGCCTCCGATATTCAGGAAGCGTGGGTCAAGGATGCGGCCTGCGTTGGCGTGACGGCGGGCGCGTCGGCGCCGGATATTCTGGTGCAGAACGTCATTACCCGCCTGCAGGAGCTGGGCGGCGGCGAAGCCGTACCGCTGGAAGGCCGGGAAGAGAATATCGTCTTTGAAGTGCCGAAAGAGCTGCGTGTGGATGTCCGTGAAGTAGAGTAAGTTCTTTCCGTCAGCAGTATGAGAAGATGCCAGACTTAACGTCTGGCATTTTTTTTTAGGGAGAAACCATGCGCTTACCGATCATTCTTGATACAGACCCGGGCATCGACGATGCTGCCGCTATTGCCGCGGCGCTGTTCGCCCCTGAGCTGGATCTGCAACTGATGACCACCGTGGCGGGCAATGTCTCGGTAGAGAAGACGACCCGTAACGCGCTGCAGCTGCTGCACTTCTGGCATGCCGATGTGCCGCTGGCGCAGGGCGCCTCGATGCCGCTGGTGCGTCCCCTGCGCGATGCCGCCTCGGTGCATGGCGAATCCGGTATGGAAGGGTATGACTTTGTTGAGCATCACCGGCAGCCGCTGGCGAAGCCGGCCTTCCAGGCGATCCGCGATGCGCTGATGCATGCTGCCGAGCCGATCACTCTGGTGGCGATTGGCCCATTGACCAATATTGCGCTGCTGCTGACCCAGTATCCGGAATGCCTGTTCAACATTCACCGGCTGGTGATCATGGGCGGCTCGGCGGGCCGGGGCAACTTTACGCCGAATGCCGAATTCAATATTGCCATCGACCCGGAAGCCGCCGCGAAAGTCTTCCACAGCGGGCTGGAGATTATCATGTGCGGGCTGGACGTCACCAATCGGGCGCTGCTGACGGCGGATTATCTGGCGACCCTGCCGACGCTGAATCAGACCGGTAAAATGCTCCATGCGCTGTTTAGCCACTATCGTAGCGGCAGCATGAGTAGTGGTCTGAGAATGCACGATCTCTGCGCTATCGCATGGCTGGTCCGCCCGGAACTGTTCACCCTACAGCCGTGTTTTGTGGCGGTGGAGACGCAGGGAACCTGGACCGCCGGCGCCACGGTGGTGGATATCGAAGGGCGACTGGGCCAGCCGGCCAATGCCCAGGTGGCGCTGGATATCGATGTCGACGGGTTTCAGCGCTGGGCGGCGGAGGTGATCGCCCTGGCGCCGTGATACTCACCCAATCTTCAAGGAGAGAAGTGATGACCTATGGACAGGCGTATTTAAGCGGCTGGAAAGAGACCTTTAATTTTAGCGGCCGGGCCAGCCGACAGCAGTTCTGGACGTTTTTTCTTATCAATCTACTGATCGCCAGCGCGCCGCTGGCCGTCTGGTGGCTGGCAACCAGCTTTAACCCTCAATACGGCATCCTCAGTTTTGTTGTTATTCCCTTTGCTGCGCTGTGGTTGCTGCTGATGACTCTCCCTCTGCTGGCGATCGGCTGCCGGCGGATGCATGATATCGGCCGCTCCGGGCTCTGGTTCGTGCTGGGGGTTATCATTCCGTGGTTTGCGGTTATTTCGCTGGCGCTATGCTGCCTGCGTTCAGCGCCGGCACCGTCTCGCTGAGATAATCAATCATCGCCCGCATTCTTGCGGGCATATGCTTATCTCCCGCCCAGAGCAGCCACAGATCGCCGGAGTAGCTGCTGATAAATTCCCATTCGGGCAGCACCTGCACGATATCGCCATTCGCCAGCGCCTCGCGGGCGGTGAACAGCGGCAGGCTGCCGATCCCTAAATGCTGCCTGACCGCGTCGAGGCGCACGGCGGTATGGTTGGCGGCGTACCGCCCGTATGTTTGCACCGTTTCGGTTTTCCCTTCCCGACGGAACTTCCAGCGCGCGTCGGCGGGCGTTTCGCCAAGGCTGATGCAGCTGTGCGCGCGCAGTTCCTGCGGCGTGCGCGGCATACCGTGGCGCTGTAAATAGACCTCAGTGGCGCAGATAACGTGCGTGACTGGCATCAACGGTTTGCCATGCAGACCGGGCGAGGGGGTATCGGTGATGCGTAACGCCAGATCGATACCGTCATCGATAAAATCCAGAGGGCGATCTTCCAGCCGCAGGCAGACGTCAACCTGCGGGTAACGCTGAAAAAACGCCATCATCAGCGGATGGATCACGAAGCGGCCGACGGCTTTCGGTACGCTGAGCGTCAGCTTTCCCTGGGCGACCGTTTGGCGACTGCCGGCGGAATCCATCGCCTGTCGCGCCGCTTCCAGCATCTGCTGGGCATGCTGATACACCGTTTCCCCGGCATCGCTCAGACGCAGCTTGCGGGTGGTACGCTGCAGCAGTTTGCAGCCCATCTCTCGCTCCAGCCGCGACACGCTGCGGCTAACGGCGGAAGGGGTAATGCCGCTCTGGCGGGCGACGGCGGAGAAGCTGCCCTGGTCGACGATCTGGACGAAAAGGGCAAGGTCGGGCAGGAGGCTGAGATTCATTTGTGCTCCCGGAGCAAGAGTGCATTGGCTGGTGATAGGATTATCGCTGTCGGTATTAATAATATACTGGGCGGACAGAGAGGAGAATCACTATGACTGAACGGGTTTATTACACCAGCGACGCTACCGATGGGCGCGCCCAGATCATCGCCTGCACTGCGGAAGCGGATGGCCGCTACGCCATCGAACTGGATCGGACGCTGTTTCACCCGCAAGGGGGCGGTCAACCGGCGGATCGCGGCTGGATAGCTGGTCAGGCCGTTGAGACGGTTATTGTGCGCGGCGACAGCGTGCTGCATATTCTGTCGCAACCGCTTCCCCTCGGTGAAGTGGAGATGAGAATAGATGCCTCCGCGAGACACCTGCATGCCCGCCTGCATTCCGCCGGCCACCTGCTTGGCCTGGCGGGCGAACAGCTTGGCTGGCAACCGGTGAAAGCGCACCACTGGCCTGGCGAGGGGCGGATCGCTTTCACCGGCGGGAACCACGCCGTGATACCCGACGCCAGCGCGCTGTTGAGCCAGGTGAAGGCATGGCAGGCGCAGGACCTCCCGCGTCAGGTGATCTTCGCTGAGGGTTTGCGCATGGTGGGGTTTGGCGAACTGCCCGCCTATCCCTGCGGTGGCACACATGTCGCCCGCCTGGCGGAGCTGGGCGACATTCTTATCAGTCAGATTAAGATGAAGAAGGGGCAGCTGGTGGTTAGCTATTCCCTGGCGTAAACGTTTCAGACCTGCTCAGGGGAGGTCTGTTTGCCGCGATAAATACGCTCCGGTCGACCAACCTTGCCGTAGCTAATTTCCGCTTCCAGAAAGTCGTTCTTCACCCCTTGTTCCAGATAACGGCGGGCGGTGGTTTTGCTGCTGCCAAGGATACGCGCCAGCGAGTCGGCGGTATGCACCACCCCCGTGTCGGCAAACAGCTGGAGTACGCGCTGAAAGGTGCTTTCATCAATCCCGCGTAGCGGTGCGCTGGCCGGTTCCGTCTGTTCCCGAGCCTGAATATTAAACAGCGCATCGACGTGGATCTGGCTGGCCTGTTCGCTGGAACGCAGCGAGCTGCGATAGCGAGCGAAGCGCTCCAGGGTGTGCTGCAGGCGCTGATAGTGCACCGGCTTAATCAGATAGTCGAACACCCCCAGGCGCAGTGCTTCGCTGATGGTATCCATATGATTATCAGCGGTAATAAAGATAATCCGCCCCTTGTAATGGGTACTGACCGCATGGCGGATCAGGTCGATACCTTTGCCGTCAGGTAAGAAATTATCCAGCAGGATCAGCTGCGGTTGATACAGTCTGAGTTGTTTCCTGGCGCTCTCGAGTTTATCCGCAATGCCAATGACGTCGAACTGGGGAAACTGTTTGATGTTATCCACCAGGATCTCCGCCAGCATAGGTTCGTCTTCAACGATAAGAGTGGTGATGCTATCCATGATGTTCATCTCGGGTCAGGGGAATATAAAGAGTAAAGATGGTGCCAAAGGGAAGGTTATTTTCGACGACGATGCTGCCACCTGCCTGTTCCACGTAGCTGCGAACCAGCCAGAGTCCGATGCCATGATCTTTGCTGACGCTGCTGGTGACGCCGCGCTCGAAGATCCGATCGCGCAGCGTCTCGTCAATGCCGCATCCCTGATCGGCGACCTCGATAATCACCTCGTGGCCGTCACTGTTGATCAGGCACTCTATCTGCCTTGAGCCCTGCGGCTGTTGCAGGCTGGCATTGTAGGCGTTATCAAGCAGATTCCCCACGATCGAGATCCATTCGTTGTGAGAAAGGGCGGTGGGTAATCTGTCGACGAAGCAGGCTGGATCGAAAATCAGCTCAAGTCCAAGCTCTTTGGCCCGGTAATATTTGCCGATCAACAGCCCGGCCAGGTGGTTGTCCTGGAAATTACGCGCGATAAAATCGATGACCTTCTGGTGACTTTCCGACTGCTGTTGGATCAGATCCAGCGCATGATCGTAGCGTTTAAGAAACAGCAGGCCGGCGATGGTGGAGATCAGATTGCGATGCTCATGCTGCACGGCGCGCAGGTTATCGGCATATTGTTGTACCTGGCTAAGCTGCAGGCTGAGGGTGTTGATATCGTCTTTACTACGAAAGCTGATCACCCAGCCCTGTGGCTCATTATTTAAGATCACCGCCATCCGGCTGGCGATCACTTTGATCTGATTGAAGGTGACGATCTCGTCTTTTTTATTGGTCTGCGGCGCATCGTAGAAGAAAGCCTCCTGCGAAATCACGCTGCTGATCCCTTTACCAATAAGCGTTGTTTCCGGTTGGCTCAGGTTGAGCAGCCGGCGGGCAGTCTGATTAATCGCGGTGATCTTGTAACGGGAGTCGATGGCGATAAGCCCTTCGAACACGGATTCAAACAATACGTTTTGCTGGATCAACAGCTGCGACAGCTGTTGGGGTTCCATATTCAGCATCTGCTTTTTGATATGCAACGAGAAGCGGCGGGCGCAGTAGAGCAGGAGCAGTAACATGATCGCCATCGGGATCAGCAGCGAGCTTATCTGCAGGCTGAGCCAGTTCTCTAACTGTTCAATGGTATAGCCTACCGACACAATGCCGAGCACCTTGCCGGTCTCGTCCTGAATCGGTGATTTACCGCGCAGCGAGGAACCCAGCGAGCCTTTGCGCACTGACACGTAGCTTTTCGCGTTTAACAGTGCTTCATCGCTGTCGCCGCCCTCCATCGATTTGCCGATTTCATCAGGGTTGACGTGATAGAGGCGCTGGCCGCTAGCATCACCGACGGTGATATAGGTGGCGTCGGAGAACGAACGCATGGGGTCGATAAGCGCTTTGATTCTGGCGAGGTCGCGTTTCTGAACCGCCTCGACCAGCTCCGGCATCGCCGAAATCTGCATTGCCTGAATCAGCGCCCGCTGCCCGACCTGGTAATGCAGACGCTCTTCGGTAATGTCGGTCAGATACCATGACATCGCCAGCATAACGATCGTCGAGGTGAATAAGATCAGCAGGAAGATGCGATTCTGAAACGATCGCCTGGCAAACCAGTGGGTGATTTTTCGGGTATACATAGCGCCAATAGACATTAAATGATTAGTTTCCCCGTTTCGCGGCCCGAGAACCCGCAGATGGCGCACAGAACCGCTAATTTCAGAAAAGTGATCGATGGCAAAGGGGTGTTGTTAATCCTGACCCGGAGGCGGGGCAACGGCCACGCCTCCGGGGAGGACGCCGGCCTACATCGCCAGCACGTACTTGAGCATCACCCCGGCGGCGATCGCCGAG
>NZ_JBEAJL010000096.1:0-70908 GCF_040065275.1 Klebsiella sp. JB_Kp042 | reverse complement strand
AACACAACCCGCTACGGGGGAGACTTACCCGAAATCTGATTTATTCAACAAAGCCGAGATAACGAGGAAGTCAGGGATGGAGGCGTGCTCATCTTCAGAGAATACTTTCGCGATTTCGATATGGCGCGTCTGCACCCAGGAGGGAACGTTATTTTCCGCGCCGTCCACCACCCCCTGCTGCATGGCGGTATAAACTTCACCGAAGGAGATGGGGGTCGGGGAACCGCCCATTAATTCGACCATTTTTAACGTTGTCGGGCTGGCCTGGACGCGGATCTTCAGTCCTTTTAAATCTTCTGGTTTAGTAATGGGCTTTTTGGCATAAAAGCTTCGCGTCCCGGCGACATAAGCGGAAAGGGCAAAGAATCCTTTCTCTTTCGTCGAGTTCATTATTTCCTTGCCCACTTCGCCGAAGACGACTTTATTGAAGTGATTCTGGTCGTTAAACAGGAAGGGTAAATTATAAATGGCGTAAATATTATCGAAAGACTCCAGATCGCTGGCGGAACCTTTGGTCATATCCAGCGCGCCATTTTGTAATAACTCCATGGTCTCGCGCGCGCTGCCCATCTGACTACTGGGGTAAATACGAATCTTCATCTTACCGTCAGAAAGCTGGTTTACCTCTCTGGACATCTCCTCCAGCGCCTGATGCACCACATGGCTGCGCTCAAGGTTATGTTCCAGTTTTAACGTGACTTTTTCAGCCGCGACGGCCCCTGCGGAGAGTAGGGCCAGTAAAGCTATACCTACCAGAGAACGAGAAAAAGGATATTTTTTCATGAGTTGGCTCCATGCACTTGGGATAATTGGTCAATATCTTTAGCATCATGCTTTATTTCTGTATGACATATTATCTTTGTTGTCGTACATCTTTAAGCTACCTGACTCACACTTTCTGGCAATGAGGTAAGGAAATAACCGATATTATTGCTGGATTGATATTTGACTTGTATTAATTAATGCAAATTAATTTAAGGGTGGAATATTTAATAAGAATGAATCGGATATAATAAGGTATATATGGCGGAGGAATCGAGTTATTCCCATTCCCGCACTCTGCCTGGCGGGAATGGGATAACGATATTTATTCGCTAAGGAATAGTTCGAGAAGAGAATTTAAAAACAGCTTTCCATGCTCGGTGATCTGCCAGTTCTGCTCGTCTTCCTGCAGATAGCCCTGAGCTATCGCCGCGTCCAGCTGCGGACGGATCGCCGCTTCATCAAGACCGGTATAACGGCGGAATTCCGCGCGTGGCGCGGCCTCCAGCAGGCGAAAACGGTTCATAAAGAACTCAAACGGTTTATCCGCCTCTTCCACATCATGCTGACGTTCGAGGTAGCGGCCTTCCATATAGCCGCGCGGGTGGCGGGTTTTGGCTGTACGCAGAATGCGCCCGTCCGGGAAGGTTATCTTGCCGTGCGCGCCGCAGCCGATGCCAAGGTAGTCGCCAAAGCGCCAGTAGTTGAGATTATGCTGACACTGATAGCCCGGTTTGGCGTAAGCGGAAGTCTCGTACTGCTGGTAGCCGGCGGCGCTCAGCAGCTGATGCCCCTGCTCGAAAATATCCCATAGCGCGTCGTCATCCGGCAGCACCGGCGGCCGGGAGCCGAACAAGGTGTTCGGCTCAATGGTCAGCTGGTACCACGAGAGATGCGGCGGGTTGAGAGCAATGGCCTGACGCAGATCGTCCAGCGCCTCCTCCAGAGACTGGTCCGGCAAACCGTGCATCAGGTCGAGATTGAAACTGCGCAGGCCCAGGCCGCTGGCGAGGCGTGCCGCGCGTTTGGCCTCTTCCGGGCCGTGGATCCGCCCCAGCCGCTGCAGCTTCGGTTCGCTAAAGCTTTGTACGCCGATGGAGATGCGATTCACCCCGGCGCGCTGGTAATCAACGAAGCGATCGGCCTCCACGGTGCCCGGGTTGGCTTCCATGGTGATTTCCGCCCCGGCGGCCAGCGGCAGGCAGGCGCGGACGCCATCGAGCAGGGTTTGCATGGCCGGGCCGGACAGCAGGCTCGGCGTACCGCCGCCGATAAAAATGGTGCCTATTTCCCGTCCCTGGGCATACTGCGCCTCGGCCCGCAGATCGTTCAGCAGATGCTGGACGTAGTCATCGTGCGGCACTTCGCCTTTCAGCGCATGCGAATTAAAGTCGCAGTACGGGCACTTCTGCACGCACCAGGGAATATGGATATAGAGACTCAGCGGCGGCAAATTAGCCATTACGTAATGCTTCCAGTAACAGTTTCAGCGCCTGCCCGCGATGGGAAATGGCGCTCTTTTCTTCACGGCTCAGTTCGGCCGCGGTTTTTCCTTCTGACGGGACGAAGAAGATCGGGTCGTAGCCGAAACCGCCCTGACCCGCGGCTTTCCGGGCGATCACCCCAGGCCAGCTGCCGTGGCACACCAGCGGCGTGGGATCCTCGGCATGGCGCAGATAGACCAGTACGCAGTGGAATTGCGCCTGGCGCTGGTCGTCCGGCACGTCCTGCAGGGCGTCGAGCAGTTTCTCAAGGTTCTGCTGGTCGCTGGCGTCGACGCCGGCATAGCGGGCGGAGTAGATGCCCGGCGCGCCGCCCAGGGCATCGACGGCCAGACCGGAATCGTCGGCGATAGCCGGCAGGCCGGTGATCTGCGCCGCATGACGCGCCTTCAGAATCGCATTTTCAATAAAGGTCAGGCCGGTCTCTTCCGCAGACTCGACGCCCAGCTCGGTCTGAGCGACGATATCGAGACCAAAATCTTCCAGCAGCGAGGCCAGTTCGCGCACTTTACCGGCGTTGCCGGTAGCGAGGACGACTTTTTGCATGATGAATCCTGTTTATTCAGTTAGCGCCGCGACCGCAGTCGGGATCTGTTGTGGGGCGATGATTTTAACTTGCTTATGGCGGCCCAGCTCGCCTTTTTCAATCAGTACCTGGCTTTTGGCGACGCGGAACTGTTTGGCTAGAAATTTAACCAGATGGGCATTGGCCTGGCCATCAACGGGCGGGGCGGTAATGGCGACTTTGAGCTCGTCGCCATGCACGCCCACGATGCTGTCGCGGCTGGCCTTCGGCTGAATATACAGCCTCAGCACCAGCCCGTCAGCGCAGCTTTCAACGGCACTCATAGCGCCATCCACAGCCCCGGCAGCAGTACGTTACCGGTGGCCTGCAGCACCTCGGCGATACCCATATTGATCACGTACAGCAGCAGCACCAGCACCATCGGCGAGAAATCGATACCGCCCATCGACGGCAGCAGGTTGCGGATAGGGCGCAGCAGCGGGTCCGCCAGCTGCATCAGCACATACTCCACCGGGCTGCGTCCCTGGCTGACCCAGCTCATGATCGCCATCAGCAGGAGCACCCAGAAGATCAGCGAGCCGATGGTTTTCAGCAGAATAAGCAGAGCGGAGATCCAGATGATCGGCTGGAAGGTGATCACCATAAACAGTACGATCGCTTTGATGACGCAGAGGATGAATGCCACCAGCAGCGAGGCGCTGTCAATCGGCCCCATTGCCGGGATAATCCGGCGCAGCGGCCCGACAATCGGCTGCGTGGCCTTTACCACAAACTGCGAAAACGGGTTGTAAAAGTCGCAGCGCGCCCACTGCATCCAGACGCGTAACAACACGACCATCGTGTAAAGCTCAATGACCGTTGAAAGCAGGAAAGTCAACGTCTTCATGGCGTTCCTCAGATTCCTTATTATTTGCTGTAGTCGCGCGCACCAAAAATGGCCGTGCCGATGCGCACCATTGTGCTTCCCGCCGCGATAGCGGCTTCCATATCGTCCGACATTCCCAGAGACAACGTATCGACCGTGGGGTACCGCGTTTTTAACCGCGCAAATGCTACCGCCATTTGCTGGGCGACGGCAAACTGCCTTACATATTCTGACTCAGGCGCGGGGATCGCCATCAGGCCGCGCAGCTCCAGATGAGGTAACTCAGCGATCTCCGCCGCCAAGGCATCGAGCGCTTCCAGCGGGATGCCGGATTTACTCTGCTCATCGCTAATGTTGATTTGAATCAGTACCTTCAGCGGCGGTAAATGCGCCGGGCGCTGCTCGTTCAGGCGGGTGGCGATTTTCAACCGATCGACGGTGTGGCACCAGTCAAAATGTTCGGCCACCAGCCGGCTTTTGTTGGACTGCAGGGGGCCAATAAAGTGCCACTGCAGACCGCTGACGCCTGCCTGCTGGAAATGGTTAATCTTCTCCACGCCCTCCTGGACGTAGTTTTCACCAAATGCCCGCTGGCCTGCCGCGATGGCTTCTTCGATCGCGCTCGCAGGTTTCGTTTTACTCACTGCAAGCAATGTCACTTCTTCTGGCGCACGCCCGCAACGGGCGGCGGCACCGGAGATTTTGTCCCGGACCTGTGCCAGGTTATGCGCAATATCGTTCATATTCCGAGGATGAGTTATGAAGCTGGAAGAAATCGTAGCCCTTAGTGTAAAGCATAATGTCTCCGATCTACACCTGTGCAATTCCGCCGCACCGCGCTGGCGGCGGCAGGGCAAGCTGGAGTCCGCTCCCTTTCCCGCGCCGGATATCGCGGATTTACTCAACGACTGGCTCGATGCCGCACAGTTCCAGCACTGGCAGGAGCACGGCCAGATTGACTTTGCGCTGACTCTGGCCTGCGGTTCGCGGCTACGCGCCAGCGCTTTCGCCCATACGCGCGGAATATCGCTGGTGCTGCGTCTGCTGCCCGTCCAGTGCCCGCGTCTGGAGACGCTGGGCGCGCCGCCTGCGCTAAGCGAGCTGCTGGCGGAAGAGAGTGGCCTGCTGCTGGTCACCGGGGCGACGGGCAGCGGCAAGTCGACTACCCTGGCGGCGTTGGTCGGGCATCTCAACCAGCATCTTGATGGCCATATTCTGACGCTGGAGGATCCGGTGGAGTTTATTCATCACAGCGAGCGCTGCCTGATCCAGCAGCGGGAGATTGGCCGTCACTGTCCTTCGTTCTCCGCGGCGCTTCGGGTGGCGCTGCGCCAGGATCCGGATGTGATCCTGCTTGGGGAGTTACGCGACAGCGAAACCATCCGTCTGGCGTTGACGGCTGCGGAAACCGGGCATCTGGTGATGGCGACATTACACACCCGCGGCGCGGCGCCGGCGGTGGAGAGATTGATCGATGTCTTTCCGGCAGAGGAGAAAGATCAGGTTCGGAGTCAGCTGGCCGGAAGCCTGTGCGCGGTGCTGGCGCAAAAATTATTACCCGCACGTCAGGGCGGCAGAGTTGCGCTATACGAGCTTCTGGTCAATACGCCGGCGGTGGCGAATTTGATCCGCGAAGGAAAAGTGCACCAGCTGCCCGGTGTAATGCAGACCGGGATGCAGGCCGGAATGCTGACATTTACCCAGAGTTTTCAGCAACGTGTGGCCACAGGCCAGCTGTAGGGGGGGCGTGAAGCGGGTTGGGTGGTTAAAATGATGTGTTAACTGAATGTTTAAATACTGTTTCTGGATATTATTTGATAATACAAATAATCTTTCTGAATAAATTCAAATAAGACATTCAGCTGAGATATTTCGACAGTGAATACGCATTTCCAGGAAAAAAGTTTGATTACCTTTTGACAGCTTTGCGGTATTCGATTTATGCTGTTTACGGGAATAGGATGATTCTCATGGAATAACGTTTCAATTTGTAAATTGCTAAGGCTATTTATAAATTCATGACTGATTGTATATTTTTTTATTCATTTAACCACCATGACGGTGGATAGCAGCTAAGGAGAGTTTTAAGTGATTAATTTAAATGGAAATTCATCATCTTCTCGTCAGGTTACATTTATTACCCACCCGTCAATCCAGAGTAAAGCCTTTGCCAGCTATCTCAGCGAAACTCTGATGGCACCGGTAGTTTTACATAATATTAATAAACCGCTGGCGCAGCGACTGGCGAAAGACTCTGTAATATTATTTGATATCGCCGTTTCAAATAAGAAATTAAACAGGGTGTGGCGAGATATTATTCGGCTTCAGTCAGATAATCCCCGCTTGCTGATTATCAACAGCGCGCAAAAGTATGAGTTATACGAAATGGCGCAGTGGCCGGCTTTATATGGCGTGTTCCGCCATGACGATGATGAATCGCGCTTAATTGAGGGCGTCAAGGCCGTGCTGAACGGCGAACAGACGGCTGAATTGAGCGTGATGCACCCGGCGATGTACGCTGCGGACCATACATCGGCGCCGGTTGAAAACTCGCCGCTGACCGAACGAGAATGCGAGATCCTCAACGAACTGCGCTGCGGCGCGACCAACCTGGATATTGCCCGCGCGCTGTTTATCAGCGAGAACACGGTGCGGACGCACCTGTATAACGTGTTCCGTAAGCTGAGCGTTAAGAATCGCACCCAGGCGGTGAGCTGGGCTAACGAACATCTGCGCCATTAGGCGGGAGGATGTGCGCCGTTAGCGGTTCGCCGGCGGCGCAGAAGACAGAGCTTAAAAGCTCTGCTCGAAGTAGCTTTCCAGAATGACCACCGCAGAGGCCGAATCGACGCTGCCTTTATTTAGCGCCCGATAGCCGCCGTGTTCGAACAGGCCCGCCCGGGCCTCAACCGTACTCAGACGTTCATCGTGGAGAAGGATCGCGACGCCAAAGCGGCCATGAATTTTATTGGCGAAATTACGTGCGCGCGCCGTCAGCGGTTGCTCGGTGCCGTCCATATTCAGCGGCAGGCCGACGATCACCGCCTCAGGCTGCCACTCCTTAAGCAGTTTTTCGATGATATTCCAGTCCGGTTTGCCGTCCTGCGCCTTCAGCGCCGGCAGTGGCCGGGCGGTGGCGGTGATGCGTTGCCCCACCGCCACACCGATGCTTTTCGTCCCGAAATCAAAGCCGAGAAAGGTTCCGCTCATCATGCATGCCCCGCGACGCCTGGCATCGTCACGATGTCGATGCCAATCAGTTTAGCCGCCTCGCGCCAGCGATCGGCGATGGGCGTACGGAAAAGAATATTCTGGTCCGCCGGGGCGGTGAGCCAGGCATTATCTAAAATCTCCTGCTCCAGCTGCCCTTTCTCCCACGAGGAGTAGCCCAGCGCAACCAGCACGTTGCCCGGCTGCCGGTCGGTGCCTAGGGTTTCGAGGACATCCCGCGAGGTGGTGATCACCGTGTTATCCGAGATACGGATGCTTGAGGAAAAGTCAGAGGGCGGGGTATGTAAAATAAAGCCGCGGTCTTCCGCCAGCGGGCCGCCCAGCATCACCGGTTTATCCAGGCGGATCTCCGGATTACGTGGCTCCGGGACAATTTTGAGCTTCTCAAGGATCCCTTCCACCTGCAGATTTTCCAGCGGCTTATTGATAATAATGCCCATGGCACCCTCGTCGTTATACTCGCAGATATAGACCACGGAGCGGCGGAAAATGGGGTCCTGAAGCGCAGGCATGGCAATCAGAAAGTGATGCTGTAAATTCATTGTCAGAGGTTCTGTTCCTGGTTCAAAAAGCAACACCCAGTATGCGGGCAAAGTAGAATGGTGTCGATGCACTTTATCTGGCAGGCGCCTGAGCGGCGCCTGGCTGGAAGGGTTTCACCAGCGCGGCGATCCGCGCTCGCTGTGCCCTGAGCGGACGTTCGTCCGCCGTAGCGCTTATCGGGCGAGACGTCTTTCAATAGCGTCCATCAGCATGCCGGTGATCGAAATATCCGGGAAGGCGGCTTCGATCTCACGTACGCAGGTGGGGCTGGTGACGTTAATTTCCGTCAGACGGTCGCCGATGATATCCAGGCCGACGAAGATAAGACCTTTGGCCTTCAGCGTCGGGCCGACGCGGCGGGCGATTTCCCAGTCGCTTTCGGTTAGCGGGCGAGCTTCGCCGCGGCCGCCGGCGGCCAGATTGCCGCGGGTCTCGCCGCCCTGCGGAATGCGCGCCAGGCAGTAAGGCACCGGCTCGCCATCCACCACCAGCACGCGCTTGTCGCCATCTTTAATGGCTGGCAGATAGTTCTGCGCCATGCAGTAGCGGCTGCCCAGCTCGGTCAGCGTCTCGGCGATCACCCCAAGGTTCGGATCGCCGGCTTTGACGCGGAAAATAGAGGCGCCGCCCATGCCGTCGAGCGGCTTCATGATGATATCGCCGTGCTTTTCCCAGAAGGCTTTCAGCTGGGCTTTATTGCGGGTGACCAGCGTTTCCGGGGTCAGCTCGGAGAACCAGGCGGTGAACAGCTTCTCGTTACAGTCGCGCAGGCTCTGCGGCTTGTTGACGATAAGCGTGCCTTTCTCTTCCGCTCGCTCCAGAATATAGGTCGCATAAATAAATTCGGTATCAAACGGCGGATCCTTACGCATCAGAATGACGTCAAGATCCGCCAGCGGCAGGTCCTGTTCGCCGGTGAAGTCATACCATTTGTCGTAGTTCTGTTCGACGCTCAGCGTGCGCGTCCGGGCGCGGGCTTCGCCGTTGATCAAATAGAGGTCGTTCATCTCCATATAATGGAGTTCATAGCCGCGACGCTGCGCCTCCAGCAACATAGCGAAGCTGGTGTCTTTCTTGATGTTGATGGTTGCGATGGGATCCATCACGATGCCGAGCTTGATCATGGTTCTTCTCCGTTAACGCCTCAACCTAAGTCGCCAAAACGCACCTGCAGGGCGGTGATGGCGGTGAGCGCAGTAGTCTCTGTACGCAGAACGCGCGGTCCCAACAGGATATCAGTAAACTGGTATTTCGCGGTCATCGCTATCTCTTCAGCCGAGAGCCCGCCTTCCGGGCCAATCAGCAGACGGACACGTTCAACCGGCAGCGGCAGCGTGTTAATGCTGGCGCTGGCGCGCGGGTGCAGGTTGAGCTTCAGCCCGCTGTCCTGCTCGGCGCACCACTCCTCCAGCTGCATCGCCGGACGAATTTCCGGTACCACATTACGACCGCTCTGTTCGCAGGCGGCAATAGCGATTTTCTGCCACTGCTGGATCTTTTTCTGCAAACGTTCGGCGTCCAGTTTAACGCCGCAGCGCTCGGAAAACAGTGGCGTTATGAGGCTTACCCCGAGTTCGATCGATTTCTGGATGGTGAATTCCATTTTTTCGCCGCGGGACATCACCTGGCCTAAATGGATATGCAGCGGCGATTCCCGATCGTCGGGTTCGCCACTGAGGACTTCAACCGCGACGTTTTTCTTACCGGCCTCGGTGATGACGGCGTCAAACACCTGGTTACTGCCGTCGAAGAGCTGAAGGTGCTGACCAGCGGTCATGCGCAGGACACGGCCGACGTGGTTGGCCGCGTCATCGCTCAACGCGATCAGGCTGCCGATAATGAGGCGTTCTGGATGATGGATGCGAGGAATGCGCATGCTTGATATTCCGTTCTTTGCGCAGATGCCAGCTTCCCGCCATTGGGCGGGAAGCACAGGGCTGCAAATTAACAATTGCCGCTAGTGTAGGTTAGCTCTTTTGCGCCTGGCAAGCCTGCAGGACATACGGATTATGGTTGCCCTGTACTTTCGCGATGCGTTCATCGCGTTCACACTCCCAGGCGGTGACCGGGTACTGTTTATTCCAGGCGGTAAACAGCTGAGTTTGCTGGCGGGAAAGATTCAGCTGGTAGCGGTCGCGCATATAGAAGTAGGTGCGGGCGATGGCGCCGCGTGCGCGGGCAGGGGGCTCGGCGATTTTATCTTTAAAATCGACCTTCATGGTGCACTGGCCGTACTGGCCTTCACCGCCGTTCCACTGGCTGTACATAAAGTTGCCGCGATCGCCATTCACTTCTCCCACCGCCGGCTGCAGATTGTGCATGTCGCTTTCCATCTTGCGGTACTCCGGATCTTTGGCGCAGTTTTTACGTCCGCCCTCCTGCCAGCACTGGCGCTGATGGCCGAACTGCCACGCCGGCACCACGTGTTCCCACTCAACCCGGCTGGCGCGGTTCTCATTTTTACGCACTTTATAGCCGCAAGATTCCAGATCGATAACGCCTTTTTTACCCTGCCAGTCAATTTTACAGCCGCAGTAAAAGTCGCCGGGAACGTCGGCGTTTACTTTGACGCCAGCGGCCTTGGCCTGGGAAAAGCTGGTAATTTCGGCGGCCGCAAGCGGGCCACTCACTGCCGCGCACAATACTGCAACGGCTAAAACATGCATACGGGACATCGTTCACTCCGTGTCAAAACGAGCCCGCAACGTAGCGAATGAGGGTGCCGGATGCAATCAGTCAGATCAGAAAGTTTCTAATTAATTCCAATGGTTATTTTTCAGCCACCAGCAGATCGCCGCAGCGCACGCAGCGGTAAGTGGCTTCGCCGCGCACCACCCGGTTATGGCGACGAACGGTGAGCTGATGCTGCTGGCAGCGGCAGCGGTAGGGGAAGGTATTCTGGCGGACCGAATCAAGTTCAAAACGGTGGGTGCGACGCGCGGGAACGCCCAGGACGCTCTCCATCATCCATTTCCACTCTTTGCCGTGCGGGGCTACCCGGCCAAAGTGTTGCCACACCAGCAGGTGCGCCAGCTCATGGGGCACCACTTCATCGATAAACTCCTGCTGATTCTCCAGCAGCAGCACCGGGTTTAAACGAATTTCGTTTTTCTCCAGCCAGGCGGTGCCGGCGGAGGTACCGCGCTGCTGGTAGACCAGCGTCGGCTCCGCGTAGCGGCGTTCCAGCTTGAGGTTCGCTTTGGCGAGATGCTCCCGCAGGCTGCGCATCACGGCCTGCTGAATAGCGATGGGAATACGGGGTGTTTTCATAGCGCCAGAGGATAGTGCGGCGGAGGGGGGAGAGCAAGAGGAAGCTTCCTCCCGTGAGGGGAGGAAGCTCAGGCGGGTTAATCGCGGGCGCCGATCTCGCGCAGCGGACGACCCTGCATCAGGTTGCGTTCGATATGTTCCAGCGAGACGTTTTTGGTTTCCGGGATCAGCCACAGCGTCAGCAGGATAAACAGCACGTTCAGACCGCCGTACACCCAGAAGGTGTTGGCGCTGCCCAGCGAATTGAGCATGGTCAGGAAGGTGGCCCCGACAATCATGTTGGCAATCCAGTTGGTCGCTGTGGAGCAGGTGATACCGAAGTCGCGGCCTTTCAGCGGCTGGATTTCGGAACACAGTACCCAAATCAGCGGGCCGGCGCTCATGGCGAAACCGACGATAAACATCAGCAGCATCAGGACGGCGATGTACTGGGCGGTTGAGGAGTGAATGCCGATGTGCATCATGCTGCCCAGCACGCCCATCCCCGCGGCCATGACGATAAAGCCAAGGATCAGCGTCGGTTTACGGCCCCAGCGGTCGACCAGACCGATGGCGATAAAGGTAGCCAGCACGTTAGTCAGGCCGACGATCACCGTCCCCCACATCTGCTCGGTGGTGTTGGCATAGCCCGCCAGCTCAAAGATCTTCGGCGCGTAGTACATGATGACGTTCATCCCGGTGAACTGCTGCATCACCTGCAGCAGAATGCCGAGGAACACCGCGCGGCGGAAGTTGCTGTTGTCTTTAAACAGCGACCAGCCGGACTGTTTTACCTTCAGGCTTTCGCGGATCTCGTCGAGTTCGCGTTTCGCTTCGGCGCTGGTATCGCGCAGGCGCAGCAGCACGCGCTCGGCATCGACAAAGCGACGTTTAGCGGCGAACCAGCGCGGGCTGTCCGGCAGGAAGATAACGCCGATCAGCAGCAATACCGCCGGAATAATGATTACGCCGAGCATCCAGCGCCATGCGCCGCTGTAGCTGAAAGCGGTGTCGGAGAGGTAGGCGCCAAGAATACCGATGGTGATCATCAGCTGGTACATGGAAATCATACTGCCGCGAATTTTCTCCGGAGCGATTTCCGACAGATACAGCGGCGCGGTGTAGGAGGCGACGCCCACCGCCAGGCCCAGCAGCACGCGGGAAACCAGCAGGATCTCGACGTTTGGCGCGGCGGCGGAGAACAGAGAGCCGGCGACGAAGAGGATGGCGCCGATCATCAGGCTCTTTTTACGGCCCAGTTTGAAGGAGAGCCAGCCGCTGCCGACCGCACCGACGGCGGCGCCGAACATCATGGAGCTGACCACCCACTCCTGGGTGTGGGCGGAAATCTGGAACTCATTGGCAATAAAGGGTAAGGCACCCGCAATAACACCGATATCAAGGCCGAACAGCAGGCCAGCCAGCGCGGCGAGGAAACAGACGAAGAACGTCATGGTCTTGTTTGAACGCCCTTGTTTTTTGTTGTCAGGCATAACGCCCTCCAGTTGAGTTATTGATTCTGTCGATGGTTAGCGTAGGACACTCGTCGGTAAAAAAACGTGATTATAGTCACGGCTGTGTAATCGTTTCCACAAAGGTAAAGAAACGTAATTCATTAAATGCTTTTTAAATCAGCAATATAAACAAGGATAGACGACAATTTTAAAAACGGTAATCAGAGTTAACCGAAACAATATGTAACATTGTGAAAAATGCACGCATGTGAAGGCGCTTGCAGGCAGCAATCGACCATTGTCATGATGTAATCGCTTTCATTGCATCGCCGCGGTTCGCTGAAGCAGGGCATGGGAGGGGGGGTAACGGACATAAAAAGGCCAGCGCGAGGCTGGCCTTGAAGAGTGGAAGCGGGGAGATTATTTCAGACCAGCCGCTTCGCGCAGCAGGGCCGCTTTGTCGGTTTTTTCCCATGGGAAATGTTCGCGACCAAAGTGACCGTAGGCAGCGGTTTCTTTGTAGATCGGGTGCAGCAGATCCAGCATCTGAATCAGGCCGTACGGACGCAGGTCGAAGAACTCGCGCACCAGCAGGGTCAGCTGTTCAGAAGGCACTTTTTCTGTACCAAAGGTTTCCACCATGATGGAAGTCGGCTCTGCAACGCCGATGGCGTAGGAAACCTGAATTTCGCAACGGTCAGCCAGGCCTGCGGCAACGATGTTTTTCGCCACATAGCGCGCCGCATAGGCTGCTGAACGGTCAACTTTAGATGGATCCTTACCGGAGAAGGCGCCGCCGCCGTGACGAGCCATGCCGCCGTAGGTATCGACGATGATCTTACGACCGGTCAGACCGCAGTCGCCCATCGGGCCGCCGATAACGAAACGGCCGGTTGGGTTGATAAAGAATTTAGTGGACGCGCTCAGCCATTCGGTTGGCAGAATCGGTTTGATGATCTCTTCCATCACCGCTTCCTGCAGCGATTTCTGGTCGATATCTTCCGCGTGCTGCGTGGACAGCACCACCGCGTCGATGCCGACGATTTTGCCGTCGTCATACTGGAAGGTCACCTGGCTTTTCGCATCCGGACGCAGCCACGGCAGGGTGCCGTTTTTACGTACTTCAGCCTGTCGCTGCACCAGACGGTGAGCGTAGGTCACCGGCGCCGGCATCAGCACGTCGGTTTCGTTGGTGGCGTAGCCAAACATCAGCCCCTGGTCGCCTGCGCCCTGTTCCAGCGGATCGGCACGGTCAACGCCCTGGTTGATGTCCGGAGACTGTTTACCAATGGCGCTCAGTACGGCACACGAGTTGGCGTCAAAGCCCATATCGGAATGCACGTAGCCAATTTCGCGGACGGTGTTGCGGGTGATCTCTTCGATGTCAACCCATGCGCTGGTGGTGATTTCGCCGCCTACCAGCACCATGCCAGTTTTGACATAGGTTTCACATGCGACACGCGCTTTCGGATCCTGCTCGAGGATCGCATCCAGCACGGCATCAGAGATTTGGTCAGCAATTTTGTCAGGATGCCCTTCTGATACGGACTCAGACGTAAAAAGGTGTTTTGCCATATTTTATTTCACCTGTGGACGATTCGGATAGCTCATACTGTTGTGTAATGTGGCTTTGGTGGATAATCAGCGCAAAGCCGCGCAGGTAGCGACACGAGCAGTCTGAGTGTTAATCAGTATAGACGGATTAACTTCTGGACGGCTATTTTAGGTCAAATCTTAAGCCCATTTCCAGCCTTTTTTGATGGCGGTCGCATTTATCGGAAAACTCGCCTGGCAAATTTTCCTGACAACCGCGCAAACCTGCACATTTTTATTTTGCTTTTTACCCCGCTTCTCGGTATAAAACGCCGCGCGCGGCTCATTAAAAAAGCGCACGGGGATCTCCCCGTGGTGCCACTTCCAGCCGGGTTAAGCAGTCTGTATTTACAGAATCTCGCAACGGCATAGCGCCTGTTGCCCGGTATGTATAGCTTTGGCTTGTCGCCGACCCTGACCCAGGGCGGTGTGGAGGTGATACCAGATAATGAACCAACGTTTTTCGCTTGATTCGTCGCGTCGTTCTGTCGCGCGTCAGCACTCCGCAACCTGCATCTCTCTCATGCAAACCAGCCGATGTTCACCCCATCTCGGCGCTTCTCAGGATTCCAGGGCCGGTCGGTCGTCAGAAAACTGAACAAGGGCGCTCTTGCCTGGCAAGAGTTTTCTCGTGGTTTCTCCGGACTGTCATACTCTGTTCGGCTACGTGTTTTACGATGATATGAATAAGAAACCGGTCGCGCAGTCGCAAAACCAGCAGATAGTGCTGGGCTTTAGGACTGTTCATGGGTTGTTATCGCATCTTTGGACTGCGATAGTAGTTAACTGTCTTACACTTATTATTAAAAATTGAGGTTCGCTATGTCTGACGACATGTCTATGGTTTCGCCTTCGTCAGCAGGCGAACACGGTGTACTACGTTCCATGCAGGAGGTAGCGATGAGCTCCCAGGAAGCCAGCAAGATGCTGCGTACTTATAATATTGCCTGGTGGGGCAATAACTATTATGACGTCAACGAACTGGGCCACATCAGCGTTTGCCCGGATCCGGACGTCCCGGAAGCGCGCGTTGACCTCGCTGAATTAGTCAAAGCGCGCGAAGCGCAAGGGCAACGCTTGCCGGCGCTGTTCTGCTTCCCGCAGATCCTGCAGCACCGCCTGCGCTCAATCAACGCCGCATTCAAGCGCGCGCGCGAATCCTACGGCTATAACGGCGATTACTTCCTGGTCTACCCGATCAAGGTGAACCAGCATCGCCGCGTCATCGAATCGCTGATCCATTCCGGCGAGCCGCTGGGTCTGGAAGCCGGTTCGAAAGCGGAACTGATGGCCGTGCTGGCGCACGCCGGGATGACCCGCAGCGTCATCGTCTGTAACGGCTATAAAGACCGCGAATACATCCGCCTGGCGCTGGTGGGCGAGAAAATGGGCCACAAGGTCTATCTGGTCATCGAGAAGATGTCGGAGATCGCCATCGTGCTGGAAGAGGCCGAGCGCCTGAACGTGGTGCCGCGCCTTGGCGTGCGCGCGCGTCTGGCCTCGCAGGGGTCCGGTAAATGGCAGTCTTCCGGCGGCGAGAAGTCCAAGTTCGGCCTCGCGGCGACCCAGGTTCTGCAGCTGGTGGAGATCCTGCGTGCCGCAGGACACCTCGACAGCCTGCAGCTGCTGCACTTCCACCTCGGCTCGCAAATGGCTAACATTCGCGATATCGCCACCGGCGTGCGTGAATCGGCGCGTTTCTACGTCGAGTTGCATAAGCTGGGCGTCAATATCCAGTGCTTCGACGTCGGCGGCGGCCTGGGCGTGGATTACGAAGGCACCCGCTCGCAGTCTGACTGCTCTGTGAACTACGGCCTGAACGAATACGCTAACAATATCATTTGGGCCATCGGCGACGCCTGCGAAGAGAACGGCCTGCCGCACCCGACGGTGATCACCGAGTCCGGCCGCGCGGTGACCGCGCACCACACCGTGCTGGTTTCCAACATCATCGGCGTGGAGCGCAACGAATACACCGAGGCGACCCCGCCGGCGGAAGACGCCGCGCGCCCGCTGCAGAGCATGTGGGAAACCTGGCTGGAGATGCACGAAACCGGCAATCGCCGCTCGCTGCGCGAATGGCTGCACGACAGCCAGATGGACCTGCACGATATCCATATCGGCTACTCCTCCGGCACTTTCAACCTGCAGGAGCGCGCCTGGGCAGAACAGCTGTATCTGAACATGTGTCATGAAGTGCAGAAGCAACTCGACCCGAGCAACCGCGCCCATCGCCCGATTATTGATGAGCTGCAGGAGCGCATGGCGGATAAAATCTACGTCAACTTCTCGCTGTTCCAGTCGATGCCGGATGCGTGGGGGATCGATCAGCTGTTCCCGGTGATGCCGCTGGAAGGGCTGAACAAGTCGCCGGAGCGCCGCGCGGTGCTGCTGGACATCACCTGCGACTCGGATGGCGCCATCGATCACTACGTGGACGGCGACGGGATCGCCACCACTATGCCGATGCCGGAATATGACCCGGAGAACCCGCCGATGCTGGGCTTCTTTATGGTCGGCGCCTATCAGGAAATCCTTGGCAACATGCACAACCTGTTCGGCGATACCGAGGCGGTAGACGTGTTCGTCTTCCCTGACGGTAGCGTTGAGGTTGAGCTGTCCGACGAGGGCGATACCGTGGCGGATATGCTGCAGTACGTACAGCTGGATCCCAACACGCTGCTGACCCAGTTCCGCGATCAGGTGAAAAACACCGGCCTCGACGACGCGCTGCAGCAGCAGTTCCTCGAAGAGTTCGAGGCGGGTCTGTACGGGTACACTTATCTGGAAGACGAGTAACCGCCGATGCCCGGTGGCGTTGCGCTTACCGGGCCTGCGTATGGCGGCCGCCTAAGGCGAAGCCGTCATCCGGCAGAAGGCGATACTCACTTGAACCCGTATGCATTACCGGCGATAATTCACGCCAATAAGCGATTTATCTATCAAACCCTTCCTCGTCGGGCCTAACGACGCGGAGGGGTTTTTTTATACTTATTTTTTACGTTCCACGACTGTGAAAAGAGGTCATATCCATGAGCACTTTAGGTCATCAATACGATAACTCCCTGGTATCCAATGCCTTTGGCTTCCTGCGTCTGCCGATGAATTTCATGCCCTACGACAGCGATGCTGACTGGGTGATCACCGGCGTCCCGTTCGATATGGCGACCTCCGGGCGCGCGGGCGGCCGTCATGGCCCGGCGGCGATCCGTCAGGTTTCCACCAATCTCGCCTGGGAGCACAACCGTTTTCCGTGGAACTTCGACATGCGCGAACGCCTGAACGTGGTTGACTGCGGGGATCTGGTGTACGCCTTCGGCGACGCGCGCGAAATGAGCGAGAAGCTGCAGGCCCACGCCGAGAAGCTGCTGGCGGCCGGCAAGCGCATGCTCTCCTTTGGCGGCGATCACTTCGTTACGCTGCCGCTGCTGCGCGCCCACGCCAAGCACTTCGGTAAAATGGCGCTGGTGCATTTCGATGCCCACACCGACACTTACGCCAACGGCTGCGAGTTCGACCACGGCACCATGTTCTACACCGCGCCGAACGAAGGGCTCATCGATCCGAACCACTCCGTACAGATCGGTATTCGCACCGAATTCGATAAAGATAACGGTTTCACCGTGCTTGATGCGGGCCAGGTTAACGACCGCAGCGTCGATGACGTGATTGCCCAGGTGAAGCAGATCGTTGGCGATATGCCGGTGTACCTGACCTTTGATATCGACTGCCTGGATCCGGCGTTTGCGCCAGGAACCGGTACCCCGGTTATCGGTGGGCTCACCTCTGACCGCGCGATCAAGCTGGTGCGCGGTCTGAAGGATCTGAACATCGTCGGGATGGACGTGGTGGAGGTCGCCCCGGCCTACGATCAGTCCGAAATCACCGCCCTGGCGGCGGCGACCCTCGCGCTGGAGATGCTGTACATCCAGGCGGCGAAGAAGGGCGAATAACCCGAGGTCACCCCAACCCTCTCCCTTCCGGGGAGAGGGTACCGCACGGCACAGGGGGTTAATCAAGGCGCCGGACGGTTGCTCCTGCGGGCCGGGAGAGGGCCGACCCGCAGGAGAGGGTTCATCAGGTGCTTAAAACACGTTAAATGGATATTCGACGTAGAACCGCACTTCATTACCGCTGACGTTATAGTCGCTGGCGTTGCTGGAAACCCGCAGTACCGAATAGCGAAGCCTGAATTTCAAATCTTTCGCCGCCCCGTTTTGCACCTGGTATTGAACCTGGTTGAACCATTCATGTTCTTTGCCGTTGCTGGTCTCTGACGTTTTAATGTTATCCCCGCGCACGTAGGCGGTGGTCCAGGTCAGCCCCGGTATCCCCAGCCCGGCAAAATCCAGTCCATACGATGCCTGCCAGGAGCGTTCATCTTCGCCGTTAAAATCAGACCAGTAGGAGTTGGCCAGCCAGATAGTGTTCCCGCCATCGCCGACGCCGCCCTGGTTCTGGTAGCCGCCGTAGTGGTAGCCGGTGCTGCCGCTGCTTTGCTGGTAAGCGACCTTAAAGGTATGGATATCCCAGATGTAGCTGGCGGCCAGGCTCCAGATACTGTTGCTGCGTCCGGTGTCATTGGCATCGGCATATTGCTGATCCAGGCGTGAGTGATAGCCGTTGAAGTCGAGAACCAGCTGTTGGTTGGCGGCGAACGGCTGCTGATAGTTCAGGCCGAGATACTGTTTGTTCAGCACATCTTCGACATGCGACGCATACAGCGCGCCGCTGAGCTGGTCGTTGAACCGGTAGCTGGCGCCGCCGAAGGACAGGCTTTTCAGACCGCTGTTATGGCTGTCGTCGCTTTTACGCTGCTGATCGGTCAGGTAGCCGGCGTTAATTTCCAGACCGTCGATTTCGCGTGAGGTCAGCATGGTGCCGGTATAGCTCTCGTAGAGCAGGCGCGAGTCGTCGGCGTAGACAATAGGCAACATCGGGCGCTGACTGCCGTAGCTGAGCACGGTATTCGAAAAGCGCATTTTGCCGGTGGCGCCGAATTTCGCGAGGTCGGATTTTGCCCGGCCGTCGTCATCCTGGGCGAAAAAGTCGATCCCGCCCGCGCCGCTGCGGCCGCGGCCGCCGTCGAGGCGCACGGCGTACTGGGCGATGCCGTCCACGCCGAAGCCGACCGGTCCCTCGGTAAAGCCGGATTCGAAGGTGGCGATAATTCCCTGGCCCCATTCGGCTTTATCCGGCAGCCCATCGCGATAATCGCGTTTGATATACGCGTTACGTAAAAAGAGATCCAGATGGCTGTCTTCAATAAAACCCTGGCTGGTAGATTGTTGGCTGGCGAAAGCCGGCGCGGCGGCAATAATGCCAAGTGCGATGAATGATAATTCTTTTTTCACTGAGGGCACTTCTCTGTCTGTCGATATATTCAAGGGAATCACTGCAATCGCGATATTCTCCTGAAATAATGTCAAAAGCAATCATTGTGTGAGCAATGGTATCGGCAGGAAACAAGCGGTGTGGCCAACGCCGGCCAGGTTTGGCGAAGAGGGGTGGACTATTTAATATTTGGTCTAACCCGGCTCTGAAAGGCGGATTGTGTACGCCGTTTTTCATTTGCCAAATAATATTTTGCTGAGTGACAGCATATAAAATAATTGGCTGCGACGAGGTGAAATAATAATTAACGGTTTGTGCGCTTAAGTTATCAATTAATGCGGCTAAATATTTTTACTGGCAGATATAAAAGGGAGGCAGTCATGCCTCCCGCTGGCGATTATTTAATCCCGTCGGCCTTCATGCGATCGCGAATATGCTGGGCGCGCGCTTCTGAGGCCGGGTGATCGTCAAACATCGAGCTCTGACGGCCGGCTTCCAGCTTGGCCAGTTTCTCGAAGCTGGTGGCCAGTCCCGACGGATTGATGCCGCGCTTACGCAGCAGGTCGTAAGAGTAGTCATCTGCTTCCGATTCCTGGCGCTGGGAGAACTGCGAGTTCACCAGTTTTTCACCCAGATCGCCGAGCTGCGACTGGGACAAGCTGCCGACGATGCCGCCGGCGGAGGCCGCTGCCGCGCGCACGGCGTTGGTGCCCAGGGCGACCTGCATGCCTTTCTTCACATGGCCCAGCGCGACGTGGCCCATTTCGTGGCCGATCACCGCCTCGACTTCATTATCGTTCATCAGATCCATCAGCCCGCTGTAGACGCGGATGCAGCCGTTAGCCATGGCGAAGGCGTTGACATCCTTGGTCTCATAGACCTTGTAGTTTACGGGCTGACCATTGATGTTATCGCCCAGCGCGGCCGCGATTTTGTTCAGCCGCTGGCTGTATTCACTGCTGGCCGGGGCGATTTTCGCTTTGGCGTCCATCTCTTTACAGGCCTGGTCGCTTAAGGTTTTCACCTGCGCGTCGCTGAGAGAGTATGCCTGGAAGGCTTCGGCCCCTGAGCTGAGCAGACCGTTGGAGTCCATGTTCTGACATCCGGTGAGCGTTGCTGCGATCCCAAGAGCAAGTACGGTTGAGCGAATTTTCATTTTTTATCTTCCACAATCTTATGGTTGTTTATCCGACAATACGGCGACGGCAGGGAACCGTATTCTGCGTAAATTATAAAGAGTATCGCAGGATGCGGGCGAGCGGATTCCGGCGTAGCACAACCTGTTCCAGAGATTTCTTAAAGGGCAAAAGGATGCTCCATGTACATGACTTGTCGCTTGGGTTACATTGTTCACACTTTTTTCCGGCGTAGCCCAAAACGCGCTCTCGTCAAGTCGTTAAGGGCATGGCCTTCAACAGTCCGAACTGGAGTCAAAATGTCCTCACGTAAAGAGCTTGCTAACGCTATTCGTGCGCTGAGCATGGACGCTGTACAGAAAGCCAAATCCGGCCACCCGGGTGCCCCGATGGGTATGGCTGACATTGCCGAAGTGCTGTGGCGTGATTTCCTGAACCATAACCCGAACAATCCGGCCTGGGCTGACCGTGACCGTTTTGTACTGTCCAATGGCCATGGTTCGATGCTGATTTACAGCCTGCTGCACCTCACTGGCTACGATCTGCCGATTGAAGAGCTGAAAAACTTCCGCCAGCTGCACTCCAAAACGCCGGGCCACCCGGAAGTCGGCTACACCGCGGGCGTGGAAACCACCACCGGTCCGCTGGGCCAGGGTATCGCTAACGCGGTCGGGATGGCTATCGCCGAGAAAACTCTGGCGGCGCAGTTCAACCGTCCGGGCCACGACATCGTCGACCACTACACCTACGCCTTCATGGGCGACGGCTGCATGATGGAAGGCATTTCTCACGAAGTGTGCTCCCTGGCCGGTACCCTGAAGCTGGGCAAACTGGTGGCCTTCTATGATGACAACGGCATCTCTATCGACGGCCACGTTGAAGGCTGGTTCACCGACGATACCGCCAAACGCTTTGAAGCCTACGGCTGGCACGTGGTGCGCGGCGTTGACGGTCACGACGCTGACGCCATCAAACGCGCAGTAGAAGAAGCGCGCGCGGTCACCGACAAACCGTCCCTGCTGATGTGCAAAACCATCATCGGCTTCGGGTCGCCGAACAAAGCCGGTACCCACGACTCCCACGGCGCGCCGCTGGGCGACGCCGAAATCGCCCTGACCCGCGAAGCGCTGGGCTGGAAACACGCGCCGTTTGACATCCCGTCTGACATCTATGCGCAGTGGGATGCCAAAGAAGCCGGTCAGGCGAAAGAAGCGGCATGGAATGAGAAGTTCGCTGCTTACGCCAAAGCCTTCCCGCAGGAAGCAGCCGAATTCACCCGTCGTATGAAAGGCGAGATGCCGTCTGACTTCGACGCAAAAGCCAACGAGTTCATCGCGAAGCTGCAGGCCAACCCGGCGAAAATCGCCAGCCGTAAAGCCTCTCAGAACGCCATCGAAGCTTTCGGTCCGCTGCTGCCGGAATTCCTCGGCGGTTCCGCTGACCTGGCGCCGTCCAACCTGACCCTGTGGTCTGGTTCTAAGCCGATCAACGAAGACACCGCGGGTAACTACATTCACTACGGCGTGCGTGAGTTCGGTATGACCGCTATCGCCAACGGTATCGCGCTGCACGGCGGCTTCCTGCCGTACACCTCCACCTTCCTGATGTTCGTGGAATACGCGCGTAATGCGGTACGTATGGCCGCGCTGATGAAACAGCGTCAGGTGATGGTCTACACCCACGACTCCATCGGTCTGGGCGAAGATGGCCCGACTCACCAGCCGGTAGAGCAGGTGGCTTCTCTGCGCGTAACGCCGAACATGTCCACCTGGCGTCCGTGTGACCAGGTTGAATCCGCGATTGCGTGGAAATATGGCGTCGAGCGTCAGGACGGCCCGACCGCGCTGATCCTCTCCCGTCAGAACCTGGCGCAGCAGGAGCGTACCGAAGCGCAGCTGGCGAACGTGGCCCGCGGCGGTTACGTGCTGAAAGATTGCGCCGGCCAGCCGGAGCTGATCTTCATCGCCACCGGTTCCGAAGTGGAGCTGGCGGTGGCCGCGTGGGACAAACTGACCGCCGAAGGCGTGAAGGCGCGCGTGGTCTCCATGCCGTCCACCGACGCGTTCGACAAGCAGGATGCGGCCTACCGTGAATCCGTACTGCCGAAAGCCGTGACCGCGCGCGTTGCCGTGGAAGCGGGTATTGCTGATTACTGGTTCAAATACGTTGGCCTGAACGGGGCGATCGTTGGCATGACCACCTTCGGTGAGTCTGCGCCGGCTGAGCAGCTGTTCGAAGAGTTCGGCTTCACCGTCGACAACGTGGTCGCTAAAGCGAAAGCGCTGCTGTAATTGCGGTTACGGTGCGGGCTGATGCCCGCACCCAAACCCTCTCCCACAGGAGAGGGTGCAAACGCCAAAAACGGTAACCCCTGGGTTACCGTTTTGCTTTAACCTCGCCACCCGGCTTTTTTGTATCTGCTATTCCTGAACCATGTAATACGGTTGTAAATTATTCCAGCGAAAATGTGATGTGAGTCATATAGCTGGTTTATTGCGCTGGACAAACATTCCTTTTATTCCTCGTTTGGCTTATTCTAGCTGAAGCGTTTCAGTCGTTTAAATGTTCGACAATTAATCAATCAGTCGCAGTTTGCAGCTGGTAAGGTTTCCCTCAGAGCGTAGCTGGATTACTCTGTCAGCCACCTCATAACAGGGACAGCCTTGCAGGAGATCTATGACCATTCGCATCGCGATTAATGGCTTCGGTCGTATTGGACGCAACGTGGTTCGTGCGCTATATGAATCCGGGCGCCGTGCGGAAATCACCGTGGTGGCTATCAATGAGCTGGCGGATGCTGCGGGCATCGCGCATTTGTTGAAATATGACACCAGCCATGGCCGTTTCGCCTGGGATGTTCGTCAGGAGCGCGAGCAGTTGTTTGTTGGCGATGATGCCATCCGTCTGCTGCACGAGCCGACCATTGCGGCGCTGCCCTGGCGCGAGCTGGCGGTAGACGTGGTGCTCGACTGCACCGGCGTTTACGGGAGCCGTGAACACGGTGAGGCGCACCTGCAGGCTGGGGCGAAGAAAGTGCTCTTCTCCCATCCCGGCGGCAACGACCTCGACGCGACGGTGGTGTACGGCGTCAATCAGGATGAACTCCGCGCCGAGCATCGCATTGTCTCCAACGCCTCCTGCACCACCAACTGCATTATTCCGATCATTAAACTGTTAGATGATGCCTATGGCATCGAGTCCGGCACCGTCACCACCATTCACTCGGCGATGCATGACCAGCAGGTGATTGACGCCTACCATCCGGATCTCCGGCGTACCCGCGCGGCCAGCCAGTCGATCATTCCGGTGGATACCAAACTGGCGGCAGGGATCACCCGTATTTTCCCGCAGTTTAATGACCGTTTTGAAGCGATTGCCGTGCGGGTGCCGACGATAAACGTGACGGCAATTGACCTGAGCGTGACGGTCAAAAAACCGGTAAAAGCATGTGAAGTCAACCAGTTGCTGCAAAAAGCAGCACAAGGTGCATTTCATGGTATAGTTGACTATACGGAATTACCGTTGGTCTCAACAGATTTTAACCACGATCCGCACAGCGCCATCGTCGATGGCACGCAAACCCGGGTCAGTGGCGCGCATCTGATCAAAACGCTGGTCTGGTGCGATAACGAATGGGGCTTTGCTAACCGAATGCTCGACACGACGTTAGCGATGGCGGCTATTGGTTTCAGGTTCGACGCGTAAACGTCGACAAAACTTTATGAATCAACGAGAGGATTCACCATGTCTGTAATTAAGATGACCGATCTGGATCTGGCTGGTAAACGCGTTTTTATCCGTGCGGATCTGAACGTACCAGTTAAAGACGGGAAAGTAACCAGCGACGCACGTATCCGTGCCTCTCTGCCGACCATTGAACTGGCGCTGAAGCAGGGCGCGAAAGTCATGGTTACTTCTCACCTGGGTCGTCCGACCGAAGGCGAGTACAACGAAGAATTCTCTCTGCTGCCGGTTGTTAATTACCTGAAAGACAAACTGTCCAGCCCAGTACGTCTGGTTAAAGACTACCTGGACGGCGTGGAAGTCGCTGCCGGCGAGCTGGTGGTGCTGGAAAACGTTCGCTTCAACAAAGGCGAGAAAAAAGACGACGAAGCGCTGTCCAAAAAATACGCCGCGCTGTGCGACGTGTTCGTGATGGACGCTTTCGGTACCGCGCACCGCGCGCAGGCTTCCACCCACGGTATCGGCAAATTTGCTGACGTGGCGTGCGCAGGCCCGCTGCTGGCCGCTGAACTGGACGCGCTGGGTAAAGCGCTGAAAGAGCCGGCTCGTCCGATGGTCGCTATCGTCGGTGGTTCTAAAGTATCCACCAAACTGACCGTGCTGGATTCCCTGTCTAAAATCGCTGACCAGCTGATCGTCGGCGGCGGTATCGCCAACACCTTCGTTGCCGCTCAGGGCCACAACGTCGGTAAATCCCTGTACGAAGCGGATCTGGTTGATGAAGCCAAGCGCCTGCTGAGCACCTGCGATATCCCGGTTCCGACTGACGTTCGCGTCGCGACCGAGTTCTCCGAAACCGCAACGGCGACTCTGAAATCTGTTAACGACATTAAAGATGACGAGCAGATTCTGGACCTCGGCGACGTTTCCGCACAGAAACTGGCTGACATCCTGAAAAACGCCAAAACCATCCTGTGGAACGGCCCGGTTGGCGTATTCGAATTCCCGAACTTCCGTAAAGGGACTGAAATCGTGGCTAACGCTATCGCGGACAGCGAAGGTTTCTCCATCGCCGGCGGCGGCGACACCCTGGCAGCGATCGACCTGTTCGGCATCGCTGACAAAATTTCCTACATCTCCACTGGCGGCGGCGCGTTCCTTGAATTCGTCGAAGGCAAAGTCCTGCCGGCAGTAGCGATGCTCGAAGAGCGCGCTAAGCAGTAATTCAGTTCAGGCGGGGAAACCCGCCTGTTTTTCAGCGCGCTTAAGGGCTCGCGAACCTTCTTCAACGGTCGAAGATACAGATACAGGACTAAGTAACATGTCTAAAATTTTTGATTTCGTAAAACCGGGCGTCATCACTGGCGACGACGTTCAGAAAGTGTTCCAGGTAGCGAAAGAAAACAACTTTGCACTGCCGGCGGTAAACTGCGTAGGTACTGACTCCATCAACGCCGTTCTGGAAGCTGCTGCGAAAGTTCGCTCTCCGGTTATCGTTCAGTTCTCTAACGGCGGCGCGGCGTTCATCGCAGGTAAAGGCGTGAAAACTGACGTTCCTCAGGGTGCTGCTATCCTCGGCGCTATCTCTGGCGCGCACCACGTGCACCAGATGGCTGAGCACTACGGCGTGCCGGTTATCCTGCACACTGACCACTGCGCGAAGAAACTGCTGCCGTGGATCGACGGCCTGCTGGACGCAGGTGAAAAACACTTCGCCGCTACCGGCAAACCGCTGTTCTCTTCTCACATGATCGACCTGTCTGAAGAGTCTCTGCACGAAAACATCGAAATCTGCTCTAAATACCTGGCGCGCATGGCCAAAATGGACATGACCCTGGAAATCGAACTGGGTTGCACCGGTGGCGAAGAAGACGGCGTGGACAACAGCCACATGGACGCTTCCGCCCTGTACACCCAGCCGGAAGACGTGGATTACGCGTACACCGAGCTGAGCAAAATCAGCCCGCGCTTCACCATCGCCGCTTCCTTCGGTAACGTACACGGCGTGTACAAACCGGGTAACGTCGTTCTGACCCCGACTATCCTGCGCGACTCTCAGGAATATGTTTCCAAGAAACACAACCTGCCGCACAACAGCCTGAACTTCGTCTTCCACGGCGGTTCCGGTTCTTCCGCTCAGGAAATCAAAGACTCCGTTAGCTACGGCGTAGTGAAAATGAACATCGATACCGACACCCAATGGGCAACCTGGGACGGTATCCTGCAGTACTACAAAACTAACGAAGCTTACCTGCAGGGCCAGCTGGGCAACCCGAAAGGCGAAGACCAGCCGAACAAGAAATACTACGATCCGCGCGTATGGCTGCGTGCTGCACAGACTTCCATGGTGACTCGTCTGGAGCAGGCATTTAAAGAGCTGAACGCGATCGACGTTCTGTAAGAAAAATCTGTTTCTTACCCTGAAGCCCGCAGCAATGCGGGCTTTTTTATTAGCTTAACAACAGGATAGCGCGGCAGAAAACTGTGATCCATTTGGCAAAACGTGCACTTATTGTTTACCCTATAACCTGACTGCCCTGTCGCAGGCTGAGTTATTTACTTCCCCCAGGGGATTCATAAGGAATGTTAAATGGAAGATTTGAACGTTGTCGATAGCATCAACCACGCCGGGACGTGGCTGGCACGCAACCAGGAGCTGCTGCTGAGCTATGCCGTCAACATCGTCGCGGCTATCGCTATCCTGATCGTCGGGATGATCGTGGCGCGCGTCGTCTCTAACACCGTCAACCGCCTGATGCTGGCGCGTAAAATTGACGCCACCGTTGCCGATTTCCTCTCCGCGCTGGTGCGCTATGCGGTTATCGCCTTTACGCTGATTGCCGCCCTGGGCCGCGTGGGCGTGCAGACCGCCTCGGTCATTGCGGTGCTGGGCGCCGCGGGTTTAGCCGTCGGTCTGGCGCTGCAGGGGTCACTGTCTAACCTCGCGGCTGGCGTACTGCTGGTGATGTTCCGCCCGTTCCGCGCCGGTGAATATGTCGATCTCGGCGGCATTGCGGGTACCGTACAGAATGTGCAGATTTTCTCCACGACCCTGCGCACCGTCGATGGCAAAATCGTGGTGGTGCCGAACGGCAAAATTATCGCCGGCAACATCATTAACTTCTCCCGCGAACCGGCGCGCCGCAATGAGTTTATTATCGGCGTCTCTTACGATGCCGATATCGACAAGGTGAAGCAGCTCCTGACCTCGATTATCGAATCTGACGATCGTATTCTGCGCGATCGGGAAATGACGGTGCGCCTGAACGAACTCGGCGCCTCGTCGGTGAACTTCGTGGTGCGCGTGTGGAGCAAAAGCAGCGATCTGCAAAACGTCTACTGGGATATCCTCGAGCGCATCAAGCGTGAATTTGACGCCAATGGCATCAGCTTCCCTTATCCGCAGATGGATGTTCATGTGGTGCGCCTGCCGGAAAAAGCCGAGTAAACCACTACTCAGTGACTCAGGCCGGCCATGCCGGCCTTTTTTAATGGCTCATTATTAGCTTCGCTTATTAATGATTAATACTTTCAATTTCCGCTAATAATTTATTCGCGTTATAGTCAGCGCCACTCTCGAAGACAGCGGAAAAATCCTTATGTTTACCTATTACTTTCAGGGCCTTGCCTTGGGAGCGGCAATGATTTTGCCGCTTGGCCCACAAAATGCTTTCGTGATGAACCAGGGCATCCGTCGTCAGTATCACCTGATGATTGCCTTGCTGTGCGCCGTCAGCGACTTGCTGCTGATCTGCGCCGGCATTTTTGGCGGCAGCGCGCTGCTGATGCAGTCCCCCTGGCTACTGGCGCTCGTGACCTGGGGCGGCGTGGCCTTTTTACTGTGGTACGGCTTTGGCGCGCTGAAGACGGCGTTCAGTCCGAATCTTGAGCTCGCCAGCGCCGAGGCGATGCAGCAGGGGCGCTGGAAAATCATTATCACTATGCTGGCGGTCACCTGGCTGAATCCGCACGTTTATCTGGATACGTTTGTGGTGCTGGGCAGCCTGGGAGGCCAGCTGGCGATGGAGCCGAAGCGCTGGTTTGCGCTGGGAACCATTAGCGCCTCTTTCCTGTGGTTCTTTGGTCTGGCGCTGTTGGCCGCCTGGCTGGCGCCGCGGCTGCGTACCGCCAGAGCCCAGCGGATCATCAACATTGTGGTCGGCGCCGTCATGTGGTTTATTGCGTTTCAGCTGGCAAAAGAGGGCGTCGTCCACATCCAGGCGTTGCTCAACTAAGCGTTGTCCGATGGACTTTCCTGCTGTACGCGCTAAGCTTGCTGGCATGCGTCCCGTAAGGGCGATTTAAGTAACATGGAGAAACGACAGTGAAGTTAAAAGTCTTAGCCCTGGCGGCAACACTCGGATTTAGCACGATGGCGGCACAGGCAAGCGAATTGCCGGACGGTCCGCACATTGTGACTTCAGGCACAGCAAGCGTTGCTGCGGTTCCGGATATCGCTACCCTGGCGATCGAAGTGAACGTGGCGGCAAAAGATGCCGCATCGGCAAAAAAACAGGCTGACGATCGCGTTGCGCAATACCTCTCTTTCCTCGAAAAGAGCGGCATTGCGAAAAAAGACATCAACTCGGCGAATCTGCGTACCCAACCTGATTACGACTATCAGAACGGGAAAAGCATTCTGAAAGGCTATCGCGCGGTGCGCACCGTCGAAGTGACCTTGCGCCAGCTGGATAAACTCAACGGTCTGCTGGATGGCGCCCTGAAAGCCGGTCTGAACGAAATTCGCTCCGTCTCGCTGGGCGTTGCGCAACCGGACGCTTACAAAGATAAAGCGCGTAAAGCGGCGATCGACGACGCCGTGCACCAGGCGCAGGAGCTGGCCGCAGGTTTCCACAGCAAGCTGGGGCCGGTGTACAGCGTGCGCTACCATGTCTCTAATTATCAGCCGAGCCCGATGGTTCGCATGATGAAGGCCGCTGACGCTGCGCCGGTTTCCGCCCAGGAAACCTACGAGCAGGCGACTATCCAGTTTGACGACCAGGTCGACGTCGTGTTTGAACTGCAGCCGGCGCAGGCCGCGGCTCCGGCGAAACCGGCTGAAGCGCCGAAACCGGCCCAGTAAACGAGAGAAACAAAAAAGCCACTTCAGCGAAGTGGCTTTTTTTATGCCCGCGGTTTAATCCTGACGCAGCACCTTGTGACCGTAGTCGATGAGCGCATCGGTCACCCGCCGCATCATACGGCTTTCCGGGGCAAAGCGGTGCCAGTAGAGCATACGTCGCTGAAACAGGCCGGGAGTGAGATCGATAAGCTCGCCGCTGTTGAGCTCTTTTTCGATCTGCAGATGCGGGATCATACAGCAGGTAGTGCCCTGGCGCGCCAGCTGGACGAAGGCTTCCGACGAGTTGACGATATGGCAGGGGACGCTGCCCGGCGGCAGGTCGAAGTTTTGCTGCAGAAAGGCCTGATGCATATCGTCCAGATGGTCGAAGGCGACGACCGGGGCTTTCAGCAGCGCCGAACGCGTTACGCCGTTCGGGAAGTAGCGTTGCGCAAACTCTTTTGAGGCGACAAACAGGTAATCGAGCGCGCCGAGCTGATCCACCAGGCAGCTTGGCAGCGCCTGCGGCTGGATACTTACCGCGCCGACCACTTCGCCACGGCGCAGGCGCTCCTGGGTGCGGGTTTCATCTTCCACCTGCAGGTTGAGACGAATAGGGGAGTCCGACAGCACATTAGCCAGCGCCGGCAGCAGCCAGGTCGCCAGACTGTCGGCGTTCACCGCCAGCGACAGCAACAGCGGCGTGGAGCCAGTCTGCTCGTCGCCCAGCCACTCCTCTTCCAGCAGTTCAACCTGGCGCAACAGAGCCAGCAATTTTTGTCCTTGCTCGGTTGGGCGCGGCGGCACGGTACGTACCAGCAGCGGCTGGCCGAACATATTTTCCAGCTGCTTAATTCGCTGTGAGACGGCGGACTGGGTAATACATAGCTTCTGCGCGGCGCGCTCAAATCCTCGTTCTCTAATCACCGCGTCCAGCGCTTGTAGTGTCCTGTAGTCCGGTCGTTTCATTATTCTGGCGTGCCCCCATAACTAATCGTTATCTCGCACTATGACATAAATTTTTATTTGATACAGACGAAATTGGTCTGCTCTGTTGTGTGATCTGCATCGCAGGGACATTTCCACTGTCGATGTTCTATAATGCGCCACAGGCATTCACATCTCGGACCATGATTATGACGCAGGATGAACTGAAAAAAGCGGTAGGTTGGGCAGCGCTGCAATACGTACAGCCAGGGACCATTGTGGGCGTTGGCACCGGCTCGACGGCGGCCCATTTTATTGACGCGCTGGGCACCATGAAAGGGCAGATCGAAGGGGCGGTCTCCAGCTCCGATGCCTCCACCGAGAAGCTGAAAAGCCTCGGGATCACCGTCTTCGATCTCAACAGCGTCGATCGCCTGGGGATCTACGTTGACGGCGCGGATGAGATCAACGGTCACATGCAGATGATCAAAGGCGGCGGCGCGGCGCTGACCCGTGAGAAGATCATCGCTTCGGTGGCCGATAAATTTATCTGCATCGCCGATGCCTCCAAGCAGGTCGATATTCTGGGCAAATTCCCGCTGCCGGTTGAAGTCATTCCGATGGCGCGCAGCGCCGTTGCACGCCAGCTGGTCAAGCTGGGCGGTCGTCCGGAATACCGTCAGGGCGTGGTGACCGATAACGGCAACGTGATCCTTGACGTGCACGGCCTGGAAATTCTCGATGCTATCGCGCTGGAAAACGCGATTAACGGCATTCCTGGCGTCGTGACCGTAGGGCTGTTCGCCAATCGCGGCGCCGACGTGGCGCTGATCGGCACCGCTGACGGTGTGAAAACCATCGTAAAATAGTCTGTCCGCAGGGAGCCAACCGGCTCCCTCGCAAATATTTTTTCACCTGGTGCAATTTAGTGACTTCTGTCACATTTGTGCAACCATTCTGATTAACGCGCTACCGTTCATTATCTTTCTGGTGTTTTGTCCTGCCATTTCCTTCTGAATGACATTTCTTCAGGACGGCGACGCAAACGTTCATATTGCCGCGATAGTTTTTTTTGATATGTTGCTGAGACGAACTTTCGTTCAGCACGACATCAGTTAAGACAAAACAGGACGGGGAAATGGCTAAGGTATCACTGGAAAAAGACAAGATTAAATTTCTGCTGGTTGAAGGTGTGCATCAAAAGGCAATCGATAGCCTTCGCGCGGCAGGTTACACCAACATTGAATTTCATAAAGGCGCGCTGGATTCCGAACAGCTGAAAGCGTCGATCCGTGATGCCCATTTCATCGGCCTGCGTTCCCGTACCCATCTGACTGAAGAGATTTTCGCCGCGGCGGAAAAACTGGTTGCCGTCGGCTGCTTCTGCATCGGTACCAACCAGGTGGATCTGAACGCCGCCGCGAAGCGCGGTATTCCGGTGTTTAACGCGCCATTCTCTAATACCCGTTCGGTGGCCGAGCTGGTGATCGGTGAGCTGCTGCTGCTGCTGCGCGGCGTGCCGGAAGCCAACGCCAAGGCGCATCGCGGCGTATGGAATAAGCTGGCGGTGGGGAGCTTTGAAGCGCGCGGCAAGAAACTGGGGATTATCGGTTACGGCCACATCGGCACCCAGCTCGGCATTCTGGCGGAATCGCTGGGGATGCATGTCTTCTTCTATGATATTGAAAACAAACTGCCGCTCGGCAACGCCACTCAGGTACAGTATCTCTCCGACCTGCTGAACATGAGCGACGTGGTCAGCCTGCACGTGCCGGAAAACGCCTCCACCAAAAATATGATGGGCGCGGAAGAGCTGGCGCTGATGAAGCCTGGCGCGCTGCTGATCAACGCCTCCCGCGGCACCGTGGTGGATATTCCGGCGTTATGCGATGCGCTGGCGAGTAAGCATCTGGCCGGGGCGGCAATCGACGTCTTCCCGACCGAACCCGCGACCAACAGCGATCCCTTCACTTCGCCGCTGTGCGAATTTGATAACGTGATCCTGACTCCGCATATCGGTGGCTCCACTCAGGAAGCGCAGGAGAACATCGGTCTGGAAGTGGCCGGCAAGCTGGCGAAGTACTCTGACAACGGGTCAACCCTGTCAGCGGTTAACTTCCCGGAAGTTTCTCTGCCGCTGCACGGCGGACGCCGTCTGCTGCACATCCATGAGAACCGGCCGGGCGTCCTGACCGCCATCAACCAGATCTTCGCCGCGCAGAGCATCAACATTGCCGCCCAGTATCTGCAAACGTCGCCGCAGATGGGCTACGTTGTTATTGATATCGAAGCGGAAGAAGACGTTGCCCAGCAGGCGCTGCAGGCAATGAAAGCGATCCCGGGGACTATCCGCGCCCGTCTGCTGTTCTAATCATTTTTGCCTCTCGGGCAGGTCGCGTACCTGCCCGTTTTTTTGTTAATACTTTCCAGGCTGAATTTCTCGTCCCCGCGTACCTACCAACACCAGGTTTTGCCCGGGGTGATCACCGCCGGCAGCGGGATATCCCACTCTTCGCTCGGCAGGGTGTCCACCTGCTGGCAGTCGTGCGCGTAGCCCACCGGCTGCAGGCGATACTGCTGCCAGTTTTGCAGCGTCCGGTCGTAAAAACCGCCACCCATCCCCAGCCGTTGGCCGCCGGCATCGAAGGCCACCAGCGGGGTGACCAGCACATCGAGTTCAGCGAGCGGCAGCACGTCGCGCACGTCGAGCTTCGGTTCGCGGATCTTCAGGCGATTCACTATCAGTTCGCTCTGCGGATGGTAATGTAAAAACAGCAGGTTACCGGGGCTAAACGGATGCAGCACCGGGAGATAGACTCGCTTACCGGCCCGCCAGAGCTGGTCGATCAGCGGTTGGGTGTCCAGCTCGCCGTCAAAGGAGAGAAACAGCGCCACGGTGTGGGCGAGAACCACCGGCGGCCAGGCCATCATCCGCTCTGCGGCCTGCAGGGCAAACTGCCGCTGTTGCTCAGGGCTGAGCGCGCGTCGACGCTCGCGGATCTGCTGGCGAATGTGCTGGCGGGAGAGCAGGGTATCGGGCTGTAGAGTCATGCAGGTCTCATGGCGAGCAGGCGAAACAATAGAAAACAGTGTAATACAGTGCGGCATCAGCCGAAAACAGGCGTGGGGAAATAATGCGAGGTAAGGAAGGGAATCTCCGAGATGCCGCCGCAGGCTGTAACCCTTGAACCCTTGGTTCAAGGTGAATGTGTCGTCACAGTTTTAAGGCTTCTCGGACGGACCGAGCATGCTCACCAACCGTGGAGCGCCACATTCTTGTGGTATGAAATATCGGCTCAGGGGACTGGCCCGCTTGCAAACATCTCAGAGAAATTTTGTTCCTGGAGTTACTCTAACACAGTTAACTGCAAAGTGTTATTCAAACTTCGACCCTGGTCTTTCGCTTATGCGACCTTGCTCAAGCAATGCTTGCTCGATGGTCTGCTGAAGCATGCGAATGCGCTGCTCCATACTGGAAGCGTAGTCGCGGGTCTTCGCTTTTTCCTGAGTCAACTCATAGCTGATGTTCAACGCGGCGATGAAGACCAGCTGCTCAGTATTTGTGACTCTAGTGCGTTCTTTTAAATCTTGCAACCGCTGATTAAGGTCTTCAGCTGCCTGATTCAGGGCATCCCTTTGTTCAGGCGGGCAATTCACTCGCAGTGAACGGCCGAAAATTTGGAGATCTACGGGTTGTGCAGACATGCCACCTTCCTGCTGATTGACTGCGCTGCCTTCACACCCTGACCCGGGTCTGCGAAGGGGCGACACTATAGCTACCCTGGTGCGAAGATACAAGCCCTATTCTGGTTCACCAAGGTCCAAAGTGGTAGCATACCATGAATATTCCTCCCAACGATGACGAATGCGCATGTCTATACAGAACGAAATGCCTGGTTACAACGATGTAGACCAGTTACTGAACCAACAAGGGGTAGGGCTTACCCCGGCCGAGATGCACGGTTTGATCAGCGGATTACTGTGCGGCGGCAACACGGACAGCAGCTGGCAGCCGCTGGTGCACGACCTGACCAACGAAGGTCTCGCCTTCGGCCATGAGCTTGCCCAGGCGCTGCGTAACATGCATTCCGCCATCAGCGACTCACTGGATGACGATGGCTTCCTCTTTCAACTGTATCTGCCGGAAGGCGATGCGGTGAGCGTCTTTGACCGCGCCGACGCCCTCGCCGGCTGGGTCAACCACTTCCTTCTCGGCCTTGGCGTTAGCCAGCCGAAGCTGGATAAAGTGAAAGACGAAACCGGGGAAGCGATTGACGATCTGCGTAATATTGCCCAACTGGGCTACGATGAAGACGAAGATCAGGAAGAGCTGGAGATGTCTCTGGAGGAGATTATCGAGTATGTCCGCGTTGCCGCACTGCTGTGCCACGACACCTTTGCGCGTCAGCAGCCAACCGCACCGGAAGTCCGCAAACCGACATTACACTAACTAAAATTCGTTCAGGGGGCGTCATGACTCAGCAGGAATTTCTCTCGCGTCGCCAGGCGCTGTTGGCGCAGATGCAGCCAGGCAGCGCGGCGCTGATTTTCGCCGCACCGGAAGCGGTGCGCAGTGCAGATTCGGAATATCCCTACCGGCAGAACAGCGATTTCTGGTACTTCACCGGCTTCAACGAACCGGAAGCGCTGCTGGTGTTGATTAAAAGCGATGAAACCCACAACCATAGCGTGCTGTTCAACCGGGTTCGCGATCTGACCGCTGAGATCTGGTTCGGTCGCCGTCTGGGCCAGGAGGCCGCGCCGGCGAAGCTGGGCGTTGACCGGGCGCTGGCGTTCAGCGAAATCAACCAGCAGCTGTATCAGCTGCTCAACGGTCTGGACGCTATCTATTTTGCCCAGGGCGAATATGCCTATGCCGATGAGATTGTGTTCAACGCCCTCGAAAAACTCCGCAAAGGCTCGCGGCAGAACCTGCAGGCGCCGAACTCGGTGATCGACTGGCGGCCCATTGTGCATGAGATGCGCCTGTTCAAATCCGCGGAAGAGCTGGCCGTGATGCGCCGCGCCGGGGAGATCAGCGCCCTGGCCCATACCCGGGCGATGGAAAAATGCCGCCCTGGCATGTTCGAGTATCAGCTGGAGGGCGAAATTCTCCATGAATTCAATCGCCACGGCGCGCGCTTCCCCTCCTATAACACCATCGTTGGCGGCGGCGAAAACGGCTGCATTCTGCACTACACCGAAAACGAATCTGAACTGCGCGACGGCGACTTAGTGCTGATTGACGCCGGCTGCGAGTATCGCGGCTATGCCGGCGACATTACCCGCACCTTCCCGGTGAACGGCAAATTCAGCCAGCCGCAGCGCGAAATCTACGATATCGTGCTGGAATCGCTGGAGACCGCGCTGGAACTCTATCGCCCGGGCACCTCAATCTGCCAGGTGAACCAGGAAGTGGTGCGCATTATGATCACCGGCCTGGTGCGGCTGGGGATCCTCAAAGGCGAGGTTGACGAGCTGATCGCCAACAATGCCCACCGCCCGTACTTTATGCACGGTCTGAGCCACTGGCTGGGGCTGGATGTACACGATGTCGGTCACTACGACACCGACCGTTCTCGCGTCCTGGAGCCGGGGATGGTGCTGACCGTCGAACCGGGGCTGTATATCGCCGCCGACGCCGACGTGCCGGCGCAGTACCGCGGCATCGGCATCCGTATTGAAGATGACATCGTCATTACCGAAGACGGCAACGAAAATCTCACCGCCGGCGTGGTGAAGAAGGCGGATGAGATCGAAGCGCTGATGGCGGCGGCGCGCCAATCATGAGCGTGCTGATCGTCGGCGGCGGGATGACCGGGGCGACGCTCGCCCTGGCCATCTCCCGTTTGACCGGCGGCGCGCTGCCGGTCCATCTGATTGAGGCGCAGGATCCCCAGTCGGCTCGCCACCCCGGCTTCGACGACCGGGCGATCGCCCTGGCCGCCGGCACCTGCCAGCAGCTGGCGCGCATCGGTGTCTGGCAACGTCTCGCCGAGCGGGCGACGGCTATCCAGCGGGTACACGTCAGCGACCGCGGCCATGCCGGTTTTGTGAATCTGGCGGCGGCGGATTATCGCCTGCCGGCGCTGGGTCAGGTGGTTGAACTCCACGATGTCGGCCAGCGCCTGTTTAGCCTGCTGCGCGAGGCGCCGGGCGTGACGCTGCATTGCCCGGCGAAGGTGGCAGCGGTCAGCCGCAGCCAGGAGAGCGTCAGCCTTACCCTTGAGGGGGGCGAAACGATCAGCGGCAAGCTGCTGGTGGCAGCGGACGGTTCGCGTTCGTCGCTGGGCGCCCGCTGCGGCATCAGCTGGCAACAGCAGCCCTATGAGCAACTGGCGATTATCGCCAACGTAAGCACCGCGCTGCCCCACGAAGGCCGCGCTTTCGAACGTTTTACCGAGCATGGCCCGCTGGCGATGCTGCCGATGTCGCAAGGGCGCTGCTCGCTGGTGTGGTGTCATCCGCAGTCGCGCCGCGACGAGGTGCTGAGCTGGTCTGACGAACGCTTTTGTCAGGAGCTGCAGCAGGCGTTCGGCTGGCGTTTGGGGCGCATTACCCACGCCGGGAAGCGCAGCGTCTATCCGCTGGCCCTCACCACCGCCAGCCGCGCGGTGTCGCACCGCCTGGCGCTGGTCGGTAACGCGGCGCAGACGCTGCACCCGATTGCCGGGCAGGGCTTTAATCTCGGCCTGCGCGATGTGATGAGTCTGGCGGAGCTGCTCGCTGACGCCCATCTCAGCGGCGAAGATGTCGGCCATTATCCGCTGCTGTGTCGCTATCAGGCGCGCAGAACAGGGGATAAAGCCGCCACCATCGGCGTGACCGATGGGCTGGTGCATCTGTTTGCCAACCGTTGGGCGCCGCTGGTGGCGGGGCGCAATGTCGGTCTGATGGCCATGGAATTATTTACCCCGGCGCGCGATGCGCTGGCGCAGCGTACCCTCGGTTGGGTTCCCCGTTAAGGAGTAGAACGTGCAAAGTGTTGATGTTGCCATTGTTGGCGGTGGAATGGTGGGGCTGGCGGTAGCCTGCGGTTTACAGGGCAGCGGCCTGCGCGTCGCGGTGCTGGAGAAAGCGGAGCCGCAGCCGCTGGCTGCCGATGCGCCGCCGGCGCTGCGCGTGTCGGCAATAAACGCCGCCAGCGAAAAGCTGCTGACGAAGCTGGACGTCTGGCGCGAGATCGTTGCCCGACGCGCCAGCTGCTATCACGGAATGGAAGTGTGGGACAAAGACAGCTTCGGCCGCATTAGCTTTGATGACCAGAGCATGGGCTTCAGCCATCTGGGCCATATTATTGAAAACGCCGTGGTGCATTATGCGCTGTGGCAGAAGGCGCAGCGCTGCGCCGACGTCACCCTGCTGGCGCCTGCGCAACTGCAGCAGGTGGCGTGGGGCGAAAATGAGGCCTTTCTCAGCCTGCAGGACGGCAGCATGCTCACCGCGCGTCTGGTGATCGGCGCCGATGGGGCGAATTCGTGGCTGCGCAATAAAGCCGATATTCCGCTGACCTTCTGGGATTACCATCATCACGCGCTGGTGGCGACTATCCGTACCGCTGAGCCGCATCAGGCGGTGGCTCGCCAGGTATTTCATGGCGACGGGATCCTCGCCTTCCTGCCGCTCTGCGATCCGCACCTGTGCTCGATCGTCTGGTCGCTGTCGCCGGCGGAGGCGCAGCGGATGCAGGAGGCTGATGAAGCCACCTTTAACCAGGCGTTGAATATCGCCTTCGATAATGGCCTTGGCCTCTGCCAGCTGGAAAGCGCACGTGAAGTCTTCCCGCTGACCGGCCGCTATGCTCGCCAGTTCGCCGCCCACCGCCTGGCGCTGGTCGGCGATGCCGCGCATACCATCCACCCGCTGGCCGGGCAGGGCGTCAACCTCGGCTTTATGGATGCGGCCGAGCTTATCGACGAACTGAAGCGTCTGCACGCCCAGGGCAAAGATATCGGCCAGCATCTTTATCTGCGCCGCTACGAGCGCAGCCGCAAGCACAGCGCCGCGCTGATGCTGGCGGGTATGCAGGGCTTCCGCGACATGTTTTCCGGTAGCCATCCGGCGAAGAAGTTCCTCCGCGACATGGGGCTGAAACTGGCCGATACGCTGCCGGGCGTGAAACCGCAGCTGATTCGCCAGGCGATGGGCCTTAACGATCTGCCTGCCTGGTTACGTTAACCGCGTCACACTTCTTTCACCCGGCCTGCGCGCCGGGTTTTCCCCCTCATTTGAAATATTCTAATTTCACCTCTTTTTTCGCATTAGTTTTATTAATGCGTCCTTTTTTTTGTTAAAGAAATTAGGGCTATAAAATCGCATAAAACACCATCATTCCCTAATTTGAGCCGCGGTATTGTTAATTATATGTGGCGTAAATCGCTTTTTCCCAGTCAATAACTCTGTAGGCTTTTCGGCGGATTTTAGTCATAAGCTAATGTGATGCCCTGAATGAGCTTATGGTTTAGCGCCGGGTTCGGTGGTAAGTTCAGGCAAAAGAGAACGTTTGCGTCGGTATCCGTCAGCGATGCCGACGCCCCATTTCGTGGCGAAAAATCGCCGACAATCTCGTGGCTGGTTCCGTTTTATTCGATGAGGAAAAGATGGCTCAACAGACTCCGTTGTATGAACAACACACGCTGTGCGGCGCGCGCATGGTGGATTTCCATGGCTGGATGATGCCGCTGCATTACGGATCCCAGATTGATGAGCACCATGCGGTGCGCGGCGACGCAGGCATGTTCGATGTGTCGCATATGACCATCGTTGATTTCCACGGCAGCCGGACCAGAGAGTTCTTGCGCTATTTGCTGGCCAACGACGTGGCGAAGCTCACCACCCCGGGCAAAGCGCTCTACACCGGCATGCTGACCGCCTCCGCCGGCGTCATCGACGACCTGATTGTCTATTTCCTCTCTGAAGATTATTTCCGCCTTGTTGTTAACTCCGCCACCCGCGAAAAAGACCTCGCCTGGATTTCCGAACAAGCTGAACCTTACGGCCTTGAAATCATCGTTCGCGACGATCTGTCGCTGATCGCGGTTCAGGGTCCGCAGGCGAAAGCGAAGGCGGCGACGCTGTTCACCGACGCGCAGCGTCAGGCCGTGGAAGGTATGAAGCCGTTCTTCGGCGTGCAGGCCGGCGAGCTGTTTATCGCCACCACCGGCTATACCGGCGAAGCGGGTTATGAAATCGCCATGCCGAACGAGCAGGCGGCAGATTTCTGGCGCGGTCTGCTGGACGCTGGCGTTAAGCCGTGCGGTCTCGGCGCGCGCGATACTCTGCGCCTGGAGGCCGGGATGAACCTGTATGGCCAGGAGATGGACGAAGGCGTCTCTCCGCTGGCGGCGAATATGGGCTGGACTATTGCCTGGGAACCGGCGGATCGTAACTTTATCGGTCGCGAAGCGCTGGAGATGCAGCGTGAAAAGGGCACCGAACAGCTGGTTGGCCTGGTGATGACCGAGAAAGGCGTCCTGCGCGGCGGCCTGCCGGTACGTTTTACCGATAGCGACGGTAATCAAAAAGAAGGCATTATCACCAGCGGCACCTTCTCGCCGACCCTGGGCTACAGTATCGCGCTGGCTCGCGTGCCGGCCGGGATAGGCGACACCGCGGTGGTGCAAATTCGTAACCGTGAAATGCCGGTAAAAGTGACTAAACCTGGTTTTGTACGCAATGGCAAAGCCATTGTGTGATTTCCCTTTTTTGGAGATGAATTGATGAGCAACGTACCAGCAGAACTGAAATACAGCAAAGAACACGAGTGGCTGCGTAAAGAAGCGGACGGCACCTATACCGTCGGGATCACCGAGCATGCGCAGGAGCTGCTGGGCGATATGGTATTCGTTGATCTGCCGGAAGTGGGCGCCACCGTTGAAGCGGGCGCCGATTGCGCGGTTGCCGAATCCGTGAAGGCGGCTTCCGATATTTATGCCCCGATCAGCGGTGAAATCGTTGCCGTTAACGAAGAGCTGAACGACTCGCCGGAACTGGTCAACAGCGACCCGTACACCGACGGCTGGATCTTCAAAATCAAAGCCAGCGATGAAGCGCAGGTTGCCGCGCTGCTGGATGCGACCGCCTATGAAGCTCTGTTAGAAGACGAATAAATACGTTTCATCCTTCACGCTGCAGGGGCGTTGGCTTCCTGCCGCGCGCATGATTTTGCGTATTCCGGCCCGGTAAGCATCAGCGTTTGCCGGGCAAACCAGTCAGACAATCACGATTCACCGCACGTTTCAGGAACCATCGCTCATGACTCAGACTTTAAGTCAGCTTGAAAACCGCGACGCCTTTATCGAACGTCACATTGGCCCGGACGCTCAGCAGCAGCAAGAGATGCTGAAGACCGTCGGCGCGGATTCGCTTAACGCCCTGATCGGCCAGATTGTGCCGCAGGATATCCAGCTGGCGACCCCACCGCAGGTGGGCGACGCGACAACCGAATTCGCCGCGCTGGCAGAGCTGAAGGCGATCGCCGGTCGCAACAAGCGCTTCAAGTCTTACATCGGCATGGGCTACACCGCCGTGCAGCTGCCGCCGGTTATTCAGCGCAACATGCTGGAAAATCCGGGCTGGTATACCGCCTATACCCCTTACCAGCCGGAAGTCTCCCAGGGCCGTCTGGAATCGCTGCTCAACTTCCAGCAGGTTACGCTGGATCTCACCGGGCTGGATATCGCTTCCGCTTCGCTGCTCGATGAAGCGACCGCCGCCGCCGAAGCGATGGCGATGGCCAAACGCGTCAGCAAACTGAAAAACGCCAACCGTTTCTTCGTCGCCGCCGACGTCCATCCGCAAACCCTGGACGTGGTGCGCACTCGTGCGGAAACCTTCGGTTTCGACGTGATCGTCGATGACGCCGACAAAGTGCTCGATCACCAGGATGTTTTCGGCGTGCTGCTGCAGCAGGTGGGCACCACCGGCGAAATCCACGATTACAGCAAACTGATCGCCGAGCTGAAAGCGCGCAAAGTGATTGTCAGCGTCGCTGCCGACTTTATGGCGCTGGTGCTGCTGACGGCGCCGGGCAAGCAGGGGGCGGATATCGTCTTCGGCTCCGCCCAACGCTTCGGCGTGCCGATGGGCTATGGCGGCCCGCACGCGGCCTTCTTCGCGGCGAAAGATGAATTCAAACGCTCCATGCCGGGCCGGATTATCGGCGTATCGAAAGATGCGGCGGGGAACACCGCGCTGCGCATGGCGATGCAGACTCGCGAACAGCACATCCGCCGCGAGAAAGCGAACTCCAATATTTGTACCTCGCAGGTGCTGCTGGCCAACATCGCCAGCCTGTACGCGGTATTCCACGGCCCGGCGGGTCTGAAACGTATCGCAGGCCGCATTCATCGCCTGACCGACATTCTGGCCGATGGCCTGCAGAAGAAAGGGCTGAAGCTGCGTCATGCCCACTACTTTGACACCCTGTGCGTGGAAGTGGCGGATAAAGCCGCGGTGCTGGCGCGTGCCGAAGCCCTGCAGATTAACCTGCGCAGCGATATTCACGGCGCGGTGGGCATTACGCTCGATGAAGCGACCACCCGCGAAGACGTGCTCAACCTCTTCCGCGCCATCGTCAGCGACGATCATGGTCTGGACATCGATACCCTGGATAAAGACGTGGCGCTGGACAGCCGCTCCATCCCGGCGGCGATGCTGCGCGACGATGCGATCCTCACCCATCCGGTGTTCAACCGCTACCATAGCGAGACCGAGATGATGCGCTACATGCACGCCCTGGAGCGTAAAGATCTGGCGCTGAACCAGGCGATGATCCCGCTGGGCTCCTGCACCATGAAGCTGAACGCCGCGGCGGAGATGATCCCCATCACCTGGCCGGAGTTCGCTGAGCTGCACCCGTTCTGCCCGGTAGAGCAGGCGGAAGGGTATCATCAGATGATCGCTCAGCTCTCCGACTGGCTGGTGAAACTGACCGGCTATGACGCCGTCTGCATGCAGCCGAACTCCGGCGCGCAGGGCGAATATGCTGGCCTGCTGGCGATTCGCCACTACCACGAGAGCCGCAACGAAGGCCATCGCGATATCTGCCTGATCCCAAGCTCCGCGCACGGCACCAACCCGGCTTCCGCGCAGATGGCGGGTATGCAGGTGGTGGTGGTCGCGTGCGACAAAAACGGCAACATCGATCTCGCCGACCTGCGTGAAAAAGCAGAGCAGGCGGGAGCGAATCTCTCCTGCATCATGGTCACCTATCCGTCGACCCACGGCGTATATGAAGAGACCATTCGCGAAGTGTGCGAGATCGTGCACCAGTTCGGCGGCCAGGTTTACCTTGACGGCGCCAACATGAACGCCCAGGTCGGGATCACCTCTCCGGGCTTTATCGGCGCTGACGTTTCGCACCTCAACCTGCATAAAACGTTCTGCATTCCGCACGGCGGCGGCGGCCCGGGTATGGGCCCAATCGGCGTGAAAGCGCACCTGGCGCCGTTCGTGCCGGGTCACAGCGTGGTGCAGATTGAAGGGATGCTGACCCGTCAGGGCGCGGTTTCCGCTGCGCCGTTCGGCAGCGCGTCCATCCTGCCGATCAGCTGGATGTATATCCGTATGATGGGCGCGGAAGGGCTGAAGCAGGCGAGCCAGAATGCGATCCTTAACGCCAACTATATCGCTACCCGTCTGAAAGACGCCTACCCGGTGCTCTACACCGGTCGCGATGGTCGCGTGGCGCACGAATGTATTCTCGATATTCGTCCGCTGAAAGAAGAGACCGGCATTAGCGAGCTGGATATCGCCAAGCGCCTGATCGACTTTGGCTTCCATGCGCCGACCATGTCCTTCCCGGTAGCGGGTACGCTGATGGTTGAGCCGACGGAATCGGAAAGCAAGGTGGAGCTGGACCGCTTTATCGACGCGATGCTGGCGATCCGCGCGGAGATCGACCGCGTCAAAGCCGGTGAATGGCCGCTGGAAGACAACCCGCTGGTGAACGCGCCGCATACCCAGGGTGAGATCGTTGGGGAATGGAACCATCCGTACAGCCGCGAGCTGGCGGTATTCCCGGCGGGTCTGCACAACAAATACTGGCCGACGGTGAAACGCCTGGACGACGTGTACGGCGACCGTAATCTGTTCTGCTCCTGCGTGCCGATGAGCGAATATCAGTAACGTGCGGAATTAGCTATACTTTTAAAGGCGCTGCGGCGCCTTTACTTTTTGGGAGAGAAGCATGGGGATAGCACTGATTAGCGGCGCGAGCCGCGGAATAGGCCGGGCGACGGCGCTGCTGCTGGCGCAGGAAGGGTATACTGTCGCGGTCAATTATCATCACAATATTAACGCTGCCACCGAGGTGGTGAATACCATTGTTGCCGCCGGCGGCAAAGCCACGGCGCTGCGGGCGGATATCAGTGATGAAGCGCAGGTGATGGCGATGTTTGAGGCGATTGACCGCATGGGCGAGCCGCTGACGGCGCTGGTCAACAACGCCGGGATCCTCTTTACCCAGTGTACGGTGGAGAGCCTGAGCGCCGAGCGCATTAACCGCGTGCTGGCGACCAACGTGACCGGCTATTTCCTCTGCTGCCGCGAGGCGGTCAAGCGCATGGCGCATCAGCATGGCGGCAAGGGCGGGGCGATAGTTAACGTGTCGTCGGCGGCGTCGCGCCTTGGCTCGCCGGGAGAATATGTTGATTACGCCGCGTCGAAAGGGGCGGTGGATACCCTGACCACCGGGCTGGCGCTGTAGGTGGCGGCGCAGGGGATCCGGGTAAATGGCGTGCGCCCTGGGCTGATTTATACCGAGATGCACGCCTCCGGCGGCGAACCGGGGCGCGTGGATCGGGTGAAGCATTCGCTGCCGATGCGGCGCGGCGGTCAGCCGGAAGAGGTCGCTCAGGCCATTGCCTGGCTGCTGAGCGACAAAGCGTCCTATGTGACGGGCAGTTTCCTCGAACTGGCGGGCGGTAAATAACCCGCTGATGTCAATTGCCCGGTGGCGCTGCGTTTGCCGTGCATGGGGGTAAGGCGAACGGTAGGCCGGGTAAGGCGTAGCCGTCACCCGGCATAAAGTCCGGTAAAGTGGCTGGCTTACCAGGAGGCCAGCCACAGTCGTAGACGCATTCCCCAGCCGCTGGTCCAGCCGGTGGTGACCGACTTCACCTCGCCTCGATAAATCACCACCAGCGTTGGCGTTACCCGAATGTCCCACTGCCGCGCCAGCTGGCCGCTCGGGTCATTCACCGTCGGCAGCGCCAGTTTCTTTCTGGCAAGCCACGTCTCCAGCGCGGCGTTATCACCGGATCGCAGGGCCACGGTCAGCACATTGCCGCCATCGGCGGCAAGCGATGCCACCGACGGCGTGGTGTAGCGACAGACCCCGCACCAGGTGGCCCAGACGTACAGCAGCAGCGGCTTTTGCTGGCTCATGGCGTTCAGATCCACCGTCCTGCCGTCGAGGGTGTGCAGCGATGTGGCGCTGACGTTTTGCGGCAGCGCGGGCTGGCGAAAATAATCCACCGCCAGGCCCACCGCCGCGCCAATCAGCAGCCACACCGCCAGCTCACGCAGCCAGCGCCTGAGCTTACTGGCCACGGGCTTTCGCCAGCTGCTCTTTCACCAGCCCCTCCAGTTCGTCAGCAGGGATCGCCCCGGCCACCATCTGATCGCCGATGATGGTCGCCGGCGTGCCCTGAATATTCAGCACCTGCGACAAAATCAGGTTCATCTTCAGCGAATCCATGGTCTTGTCATCGAGACTGACGCTGTCGGTGGCGGTTTTCTTCTGCGCCGCGGCGATGCTAGCGTCATCGTGATAGCCTTTTTTCGCCATCAGCCGCTGATGCAGCGCCCAGAACTTATCGGGCTGCTGGCGCCAGGTAGAGAGCGCCGCTTTGGCGGCATTGACCGAACTTTGCCCCTTGAACGGCAGCAGCTTCACGATCAGCTGGACGTCCGGGTTATCGTGGACGATTTTTTCCAGCATCGGATCAAACTGTTTACAGTAAGGACAGTTGTAATCGGTAAACGAGACGATCGTCAGCTTCGGCGCTTTGGCGCCGGTGCGCGGGCTGTTCGGATCGTTAAACAGCAGCTGCGCCAGCTGGTCATTACCGTTTGCTGGTGGTTCTTCCGCCGGGGCGGCGAAGCTGAAGGCGGATACGCACAGCAGCAATAAGGCGGTGATAGCTCTCATGTTAGTTTCCTTTGGCGGCGGACAGGGTGGCGAGGAGGTGGTCGCGATCTAACAGCGCAGGCAGGATCTCTCCCTGCGGCAATCCCGGTCCGTAAATCTGGTTAAACGGCACCGCGGCGCTGCCGCGGTCGGTTAAAAACTGACTAATCGTGGCGGAGGGGCGGCTCCAGTCGCCGCGCAGGGCGACCACGTCCGGCGCTAACAGCGCCTGCTGGACGTCATCGCGCAGCAGCACGTTGTATTTATTGGCTTTACAGGTCACGCACCAGTCGGCGGTGACATCAATAAACACCCGCTTATGTTCCGCCAGGGCGCTGGCGATAGCCTGCTCGCTGAGCGGCTGCCAGTTAACCCGGTCGCGGCGCGGGCCCTCGCCGTCAGGCCGGGAGACAAAGGCGACGGCGCCGGCCACCACGATGGCCAGAGCCCCTGCGCGCAGCGCTGTCCGCCAGCGGTAGCGCCAGGCGGTGGCCAGCAGCAGGGCTACGGTCAGTATCACCAGCAGGGTAAGCACCGGGGTACGGCCGATGTGGATCGTCAGCAGGCTGACCAACCATAGCGCCGAGCCCAGCATCATCACCCCCAGCGCCACCCGCAGATGATTCATCCAGCGGCCTGGGCGCGGAAGGCGTTGCGCCAGCCCCGGCCAGGCGACGATCAGCAGCCACGGCAGGCTCATACCGATCCCCATGGCGAAGAAAATCCCCCACAGCAGCGGCAGCGGCGCCACCAGCGCCACCGACACGGCGGTGCCGAGGAACGGCGCGGTGCAGGGTGTCGCCAGCAGGGTGGCGAAGGCGCCCTGCCAGAAATGGCCCATTAAGCCGTTGCCGCCTCGGGTGGCGAGGAAGGTGCTGGCGGTGGAGGAGAGGCGGATTTCGAACAGCCCCAGCAGACTGGCGCTGAACAGGACCATCACCAGCGCCATGGCGCCGATAAACCACGGGTTCTGGAACTGGATCCCCCAGCCGAGCGCCTGATTACCCAGGCGTAGCGCGGTCATCATCAGCGCCAGCGCCAGGAACGAGACGACGATCCCGCACGCCGAGGCGAGGAACTGTCGGCGCACCGCGCCGCGTTCGCGATGTTCGGTTTGCACCAGCGAGCCGAGCTTCATCGCCAGCACCGGCAGGACGCAGGGCATTACATTGAGGATAAGCCCCCCGGCCAGCGCCATCAGCAGCACCCAGCCTAACGCCGCTCCCGGCGCGGCGCTGCCTGCGCGGATAGCGAGCTGGCTTTCCTGCGCCTGGCCGCTATCCGCCAGCACCAGCGACAACGTTTTACCGCGTAGATCCGGCGCCGCTTCGCCCCAGCTATCGGTGACCGGCACGCTGGCGGTTAGCGTATCGCCGCGGGTGGTAAAGCTCGGCTTGCCGAAATCGACATCCTCCATGCTGTCGATAAACAGCGCTGGTTGCTGCCAGCCGGCATCACGGCGGGCGGTCACCGTCAGTTTGCCGCTGACGTAGCTGGCGTTCAGCTGCGAAGTCAGGCCATCGCGCAGCGGCAGCGTGCCCATCGCACGGGTGTAATCGTAGGCAAAACCCTCTCCTGGCGGGGCCGTCATATCCAGCGAAAACGGATAGTCAGTGAGAATGCAGACATTGCTGCAGGTGGATAATGTCAGTACGCCGCTGAGCGTCGGCGGTATCTTCCCGCGCAGGGTCATCGGGAAGCTGACGTCGCCGTGATATCCCTGAGTGGAAATGCCCGCAACGTCGAAACGCTGCGGCGTCGGCCAGCGCCAGTCAACCGCCAGCGGCGTGCCCCAGGCGATAGTCGGCGCGATGCCGCCTTCCCCTGGCGAACGCCAGTAGGTTTTCCAGCCCTTTTCCAGCGCCACGTCTAAAAGCAGGCGGGTATCGCCATTGCTCTCGGTTTGCGCCCGCAGGCGCACGCTGGCGTGTTGATTATCGGCGGCGCGTAGCCAGCCGCTGTCGGCGGCCTGGCTGACGGGCAGCCATAGCCAAAGCAGGCAGACCAGTAGTCGCCTGAATAACATAGACATAAATTTGCTCCATAAATGATGAATTAACCTGAACTGTCAGGAAAATCACTCACTCACGGAAGACGCATAATCGCAGATGCACCCGCAATCGGGGCGGGGAGATAACGCGGGGAGGCCACTGGCGTTCGATACGCGGCGGGATCGCCGCCAGCACCGCCAGCAGCAGGGTGATAGCCAACAGCGCCCCTTCGAACAGCATCGGCGGGACGGCCATCAGCGACTTGGCGCTGAGCTCGCACGGCGTGACCGGCGCGTCGGCCTTATCCTGGGTTTGCTGTAGCGACGGGCTGTCGGCAGCGAGGTTCATGACCAGCGCGTGCATCCCGGCCATTCGCTGGGCGGTGCAGACCAGCACCACCATACAGGCCAGGAGGACAAAAAGAATGGCTTTGCGTTGTCGCTTAATCATGAGCGCCTCAAATATTCACGAGGCCTATCTTATCGGGCGAACGCGTTTTGGCAATGGTAAAGCTGTAAAGAAGTGTCTGGCGGATAAGCGATTTGCCCTCCCCCGGCCGGGAGAGGGCAGTCAATTACAGATTCTCACCGTTGCTGGCGATGACCTCTTTGTACCAGTTGAAGCTCTTCTTGCGCGAGCGGGACATATCGCCGGTGCCGTCGTCGTGTTTGTTGACGTAGATGAAGCCGTAGCGTTTGCTGTACTGGCCGGTGGTGAAGGAGACGCAGTCGATGCAGCCCCACGGGGTATAGCCCATCAGATCGACGCCGTCGTAGGTGACGGCTTTCATCATCTCTTCGACGTGGGCGCGCAGGTAGTCAATGCGGTAGTCATCGTTGATGCTGCCGTCGGCTTCGACTTTGTCGTAGGCGCCAAAGCCGTTCTCGACGATAAACAGCGGCTTCTGGTAGCGCTCATACAATTCACACAGGGAATAGCGCAGACCGACCGGGTCAATCTGCCAGCCCCAGTCGGAGGCTTTGACGTGCGGATTCGGCACGCTGCCTTCGAAGCCGGAAATGGCGTCGCCGGTGCCGCCTTCGGCTTTCACCGCGTTGGTCATGTAGTAGCTGAAGCCAAGATAAGCGCAGGTGCCTTCGCGCAGGATCTGCGCGTCGCCATCTTCCATCTTGATGTTGAAGCCGCGGCGCTCCCACTCATTCAGCACATAGCTCGGATAGTAACCGCGCAGCTGAACGTCGGTAAAGACGTAGCGCTCGCGCATCGACTCCTGAGCGAACATCACATCTTCCGGTTTGCAGGAGTAAGGGTAGAGGGCGACCATCGCCAGCATGCAGCCGACCTGCATGTCCGGGTTAATACCACGCGCCGCTTTCACCGCCAGCGCGCTGGCGACGAACTGATGGTGCAGCACCTGGTACATGGTCTCTTCCGGGTTGTCATGCTCGGTATAAACCACCCCGGAGCAGCAGTAGCCGAACAGCGGCGCGCGCCAGTTACGCTGGTTATTGATCTCGTTGAAGGTCATCCAGTATTTCACTTTGTGCTTATAGCGCTCGAAGACCACTTCGGCGAAGCGCACAAAGAAATCGACCACTTTACGGTTGGTCCAGCCGCCGTACTGCTGCACCAGGTGCAGGGGCATCTCGAAGTGGGAAAGGGTGATCACCGGCTCGATGTTGTACTTCAGCAGTTCGTCGAACATGTCGTCGTAGAACTTCAGCCCCTCTTCATTCGGCTGGGTCTCGTCGCCCTGCGGGAAGATGCGGGTCCAGGCGATGGAGGTACGGAAGCATTTGAAGCCCATCTCGGCGAACAGTTTGATGTCTTCTTTGTAGCGGCCGTAGAAATCCACCGCTTCGTGGTTGGGGTAATATTTGCCGGCTTCAACCTGGTGGGTGATTTCACGCGGCACGCCGTGCGCCCCGCCGGTCAGTACGTCGCAGATGCTCGGGCCTTTGCCGCCCTGATCCCAGCCGCCTTCAACCTGATGCGCGGCAACCGCGCCGCCCCATAAAAAATCTTTCGGAAGGGTTAATTTTTTCATCCTGGCTAATCTCTCTAATAACTATTGCTCTCGAGTCTAGCAAAGTGAAATTGAATGTCACGATATAACAAATTACGCCAAACGTAATATGTTACATCGAAAAAACAGGCTGTTATTTTTAGCTGATTTTGCGCGCTAATTTACGTCCGAGCGTTTCGAGAATATAGATCACTGGAATTTGCGTCGTAATATCGTAGACACCGCCAATGCGCGTCTGCGGCACGTGCCAGGAGAGATTGAAATCGGCCAGTTTGGCCAGCCGCGAGTGTTCGTGACTGGTAATGGACATCACCTTGCAGCGGTGCAGGCTGAACTGGCTGGCGAAGCGCAGGATCTCTTCCGTCTCGCCGGAGACGGAAAGCACGATCGCCAGCGCGTTACGGGCCATATCGTTAGTCACCGGAAAATAGGGGTCATCAATATGATTACTAAATTTCCCGACGTTGGAGAAGAAGCGGGCGCCATATTTCGCCAGCGCGCCCGAGGTGCCTGCGCCGACGAAAATAATACGTTCGGAGGCGAGAATAATATCGACGGCCTGCTCGAGTAATTCATCGAACTCGTCATTATTAACGCTTTTAAAAAAGCTCATGATTTCGCTGGCGCCGATATTTGCCTGTTGAGGCTCGTTCTGCTCAAGATATAATTTAAAGCGCACGCGAAATTCAGAGTAGCCCTCGCACTGCAGTTTGCGGCAGAAGCGCAACACGGTGGTGGTGGAGACGCCGGCGGCTTCGGCCAGTTCGCGGATGGTCATGTACATCACTTTGTCACGATTCTTAATGACGTAGTGGTAGACCATCATCTCAAGATTATTGAGACTGGCGACAGCGGCGTGGGAGAACATACTCACAGTGGCGAACTCACAATTCATAATGACCAGGACGGAATTATATCATGCAGGCTAATGACATTACCTTTTTTCAGCGCTTTCAGGAGGACATCCTCGCCGGGCGCAAAACGATCACCATTCGCGATGCGGCGGAGTCGCACTTTAAGCCCGGCGATGTGCTGCGCGTCGGGCGCTATGAAGACGACGGCTATTTTTGCACCATTGCCGTAACCGCGACCTCTACGGTGACTCTCGACACGCTAACCGACCAGCATGCTCAACAGGAGAATATGACCCTCGGGCAGCTGCGTCAGGTCATCAGCGACATCTATCCCGGCGAGAATCAGTTTTATGTCATTGAATTCAAAATGCTTTAAGATAAGCAGGAACAGCTGTGAGTTGAAATAAAATTGTAACTTTATGATTTTAATGTATTTACAAATATACATCGTTTTATTTTAGCTAACAGGTGTTCACTGGAATCATTCTCAGTTACCCTAAGTGGGCAATGAAAGCGTTCTTGTTTTCACGGAGTCAAATATGGTGCGCAAACCATTAATCACTCAGGGATATTCTCTGGCAGAGGAAGTTGCCAACAGCATCAGTCACGGGATCGGGCTGGTGTTCGGTATCGTCGGCCTCGTACTCTTGCTGGTGCAGGCGGTGGACACTAACGCCAGCGCGACGGCGATCACCAGCTACAGTCTGTACGGCGGCAGCATGATTATGCTGTTTCTCGCCTCCACGCTCTATCACGCGATCCCGCATCAGCGGGCGAAACAGTGGCTGAAAAAGTTCGACCACTGCGCCATCTACTTGTTAATCGCCGGGACCTATACGCCGTTTTTGCTGGTAGGGCTGAACTCGCCGCTGGCGAAGGGGCTGATGATCGTCATCTGGAGTCTGGCGCTGCTGGGGATCCTGTTTAAGCTGACCATCGCGCACCGCTTTAAAATCCTGTCGCTGGTGACCTATCTGACCATGGGCTGGCTGTCGCTTATCGTGGTCTATCAGCTGGCGGTAAAGCTGGCGGTGGGCGGCGTGACGCTGCTGGCGGTCGGCGGGGTGGTGTACTCGCTCGGGGTCATCTTCTACGTCTGCAAACGCATTCCCTATAACCACGCTATCTGGCATGGCTTCGTGCTCGGCGGCAGCGTGTGTCACTTCCTGGCGATCTATCTGTACGTCGGCCAGTCCTGATAAACATCCCACGGTGGCGCTGCGCTTACCGTGGCTACGGTTATCTGCGGCCTGGAAATCCCACGGTGGCGCTACGCTTACCGTGGCTACGGTATTTGCAGTCAAGTAGCCCGGCTAAGGCGCGAGCGCCGCAAGCCGGGAGTCATAACGCTTTATTACGCGTCTTCCAGTGAATAGGGCAGCGGTTCGATGCGCAGGCTGCCGGCATCGTCGCGCACGCGGAAGATGCTGTCCGGCTCCATATCGTTATTCATCACCACCTGCACCAGCAGCTGGCCATCATCCAGCTGAACCGCCGCAAGCACCGTACCGGTGCGGCGCCAGTTTTCGCCCATCTTCAGCTCCAGATCTTCTCCGGCCTCCGGCACCCGGCTGGCGGTACCTGACAGCGTCCACAGCGCGCGCTTATTGGCGCCGCGGAATTTCGCCCTGGCGACCATTTCCTGGCCGGTATAGCACCCTTTTTTGAAGCTGATACCGCCCAGCGCCTGCAGGTTGGTGGCCTGCGGAATGAACTGCCCGCTGTTGGCGCTGTCGATAACCGGCAGACCGGCTTCAATATTCAGCGCCAGCCACTGCTGGCTGTTGTTGAGCTGCGCTTCGCCGCGCAGCGCGTCGGTGACGCGATTGGCGGTGTCGACATCGGTCACCAGCAGGAAGCGTTCGCCCGGGTGTTCAAACCACAGCAGGCTGGTGGCGCCTTCGCTAATCACCGGCGTCGCGGCGTCGGGCAGGGCGGCGAACAGCGGCGCCAGCGCGGCGCGCGCCTGGAAGCCGGCCACCCCCAGCAGAACCAGATCGTCGTTGGCGGCGATGGTGACTTTGGAGAAGACGGCATATTTTTTCAGCTCGGTCAGCTGCGCGTCGCGCAGGCTGCGGCGCTCAATCCACGCGAAGCCGCCGTCGCGGCGGAATACGCGCAGGTTGCTCCACATCTTGCCTTTGGCGTCACAGTGGGCGGCAAGCAGATGCTGGGCATCGGTGAGACTGCTCACATCGGCGGTAATCTGCCCCTGCAGATATTTTTCGCTGTCCGGTCCGCTAATTGTCGCCAGCGCCCAGTCATCCAGGGTCATCAGCGTTAACGGCAGACGAGCGGAAGAGGAAGGCTGACGCGGAGGAAAAGGTGTAAAAGCCATAGTCATATCCTGAATCGCTTAACGCAGTGTGTGTGACCAATGGTAAAAGAGCTATAGTGCATTGCAAGCGCTTTCAACAGGCCATTTGTGCGCTGACGTTTGGCGACGGCCTGACGCGGGAAAACAATAAGCCCATCATTATTTTATGGTTTTTATGGAAGGATGCTCGCATTCAGCGATATTCCTGTAAAGTTACGGCAGAAAACGGGTTAAACTAACCTATATTTTGCTGCAGGAAGGTCAACATGGACATTAACAATAAAGCACGTATCCACTGGGCATGCCGCCGCGGGATGCGCGAACTCGACATCTCCATCATGCCGTTCTTTGAGTATGAGTACGATACCCTCAGCGACGCTGACAAACAGCTGTTCATTCGCCTGCTGGAAAATGACGATCCGGATCTGTTCAACTGGCTGATGAACCACGGCAAACCGGCCGATGCGGAGCTGCAGCGGATGGTAACCTTAATTCAGACACGGAATCGGGAACGTGGTCCTGTGGCAATCTGATCTCCGTATCTCCTGGCGCGCGCAGTGGTTTTCCCTGCTGCTCCACGGCGTTGTGGCGGCGCTGGTGCTGCTGGTTCCCTGGCCGTTAAGCTACACCCCGATCTGGCTGCTGCTGCTGTCGCTGGTGGTCTTTGACTGTGTGCGCAGCCAGCGACGGATCCATGCCCGTCGCGGGGAGATAAAACTGCTCACCGATTCCCGGCTGCGCTGGCAAAACGCCGAATGGGAGATCCTCGGGACGCCGTGGGTCATCAACAGCGGTATGCTGCTGCGTTTGCGCCATGTCGATACCCGACGCGGTCAGCATCTGTGGCTGGCGGCGGACAGCATGGATCCCGGAGAGTGGCGGGATCTGCGCCGGCTGGTGCTGCAAAAACCGGCGCAGGAGTAAGCGGCGTCAGGAGAAGTGTTCGGCCATTTCGCCGAGGATCTGCTCGCACCAGCTCTGGATGCGCTCGTCGCTCAGGTCGTACTGGTTGGTTTCATCCAGCGCCAGGCCAACGAACAGTTGGCCATCAGCGATCACCGGTTTCGGGCTGGTGAACTCATAGCCTTCGGTTGGCCAGTAGCCGACAAACTTCACGCCTTTGGTCGCCAGCTTGTCATGCAGCATGCCCAGCGCGTCAAGGAACCATTCGCCATAGCCCAGCTGATCGCCCATGCCGTACAGCGCGACGATTTTGCCCTCCAGGTCCAGGGTGTCCAGCTGGTCCCAAACCGCTTCCCAGTCTTCCTGAATTTCGCCGAAATCCCAGGTCGGGATGCCGAGGATCAGTACATCGTACTGGCTCATCAGGGCGGGGGAGTCATCTTTCAGATTGTGCAACGTCACCAGCTCAGGGCCGATGATATCGCGGATTTTCTCCGCGGCCATTTCGGTGTAGCAGGTACTGGAGCCGTAAAACAGACCTATATTCATCGCGTAAACATCTCGATTCTTGCTGTGAATGGCGGGCAGTGTACCAGAAAGGCGTCCTCTTAAGGCATAATGAGAGCGTTTAACGAACAAAGAGGCCGATGTGAAACAGGATCTGGCACTAATCGAACAGTTTCTCGATGCCCTTTGGCTGGAGCGCAATCTGGCGGAGAATACGCTCAGCGCCTACCGTCGCGATTTGACGATGCTGGTGGAGTGGCTGCACCATCGCGGCCTGTCGCTGGCAAGCGTCGGCAGCGACGACCTGCAGGCGCTGCTGGCCGAGCGGCAGTCCGGCGGCTATAAAGCCACCAGCACCGCGCGCCTGCTGAGCGCCGTGCGTCGTTTCTTCCAGCATCTGTACCGGGAAAAAATTCGCCCGGACGACCCCAGCGCGCTGCTGGCCTCGCCGAAGCTGCCGCAGCGGCTGCCGAAGGATCTCAGTGAGGCGCAGGTTGAACGTCTGCTGCAGGCCCCGCTGGTGGAGCAGCCGCTGGAGTTGCGTGATAAAGCGATGCTGGAGGTGCTGTATGCCACCGGCCTGCGCGTCTCGGAGCTGGTGGGGCTGACGATGAGCGACATCAGCCTGCGCCAGGGCGTGCTGCGGGTGGTGGGCAAAGGCAACAAAGAGCGGCTGGTGCCGCTGGGGGAAGAGGCGGTACTGTGGGTGGAAAATTACCTCGAGTATGGTCGCCCCTGGCTGCTGAACGGCGTGGCGTCGGATGTCTTATTTCCCAGCCAGCGCGCCCAGCAGATGAGGCGTCAGACCTTCTGGCACCGGATTAAACACTATGCCGTGCTGGCGGGGATCGACAGCGAAAAGCTCTCCCCGCACGTGTTGCGCCATGCGTTCGCCACGCATTTGCTCAATCATGGCGCCGACCTGCGCGTGGTGCAGATGCTGTTAGGACACAGCGATCTCTCCACCACGCAGATCTACACCCACGTGGCGACCGAGCGTCTGCGACAACTTCATCAACAGCACCACCCGCGGGCGTGAGTGCTGAACAAAAGGACTGAGTATGAAAAAAGGTTTATTGATGTTCACCCTGCTGGCGGCTTCCCTTTCCGGGGCGGCGCATGCCGATAGCGCGGCAATTAAACAGTCGCTGGCGAAGCTGGGTGTGCAGAGCACCGATATTCAACCGTCGCCGGTTTCCGGGATGAGCACGGTGCTGACCGACAGCGGCGTACTGTATGTCACCGACGACGGCAAGCACATCATCCAGGGGCCGATGTACGACGTGAGCGGCGCGCAGCCGGTCAATGTCACTAACCAGCTGCTGCTGGGTAAACTGAACGCGCTGAGCAACGAAATGATTGTCTACAAAGCGCCGAAGGAGCAGCACGTCATTACCGTCTTCACCGACATCACCTGCGGTTATTGCCACAAGCTGCATGAGCAGATGAGCGACTACAACGCGCTGGGGATCACCGTGCGCTATCTCGCCTTCCCGCGCCAGGGACTGCAGAGCCAGGCGGAGCAGGATATGAAGGCCATCTGGTGCGCGAAAGATCGCAACAAAGCGCTGGATGACGCTATGAACGGCAAGGGCGTGCAGCCGGCGAGCTGCAGCGTGGATATCGCTAAACACTACACCCTTGGCGTGCAGATGGGCGTCAACGGTACCCCGGCGATGGTCCTCAGCAACGGCATGGTGCTGCCGGGCTATCAGGGGCCGAAAGAGCTGAAGGCGTTCCTCGACGAGCATAAAAAACAGACAAGCGGTAACTGATTCGCGTGAAACAACAGATACAACTACGCCGCCGCGAGGCGGTTGACGGCGTCGATTTACCCGCCGATCTGCCGCCGCTGCTGCAGCGGCTGTATGCCAGCCGCGGGGTGCGCAGCGCCCAGGAGCTGGAGCGCAGCGTCAAAGGCATGCTGCCGTGGACGCAGCTCACCGGCGTTGAAAAAGCGGTCGGGATGCTTCACGACGCTTTCCAGAAAGGGTTGCACATTGTCGTAGTCGGCGATTTTGACGCCGACGGCGCCACCAGCACCGCGCTCAGCGTGCTGGCCCTGCGCGCGCTGGGCTACGGCAACGTCTCCTACCTGGTGCCGAACCGTTTTGAAGACGGCTACGGCTTGAGCCCGGAAGTGGTCGATCAGGCCCACGCCCGCGGCGCGCAGATGATCATGACCGTCGACAACGGGATCTCGTCCCATGCCGGCGTCGATCATGCCCATGCGCTGGGGATCCCGGTGCTGGTGACCGATCACCACCTGCCGGGGGAGACGCTGCCGGCGGCGGAGGCCATCGTTAACCCTAACCTGCGCGATTGCGACTTTCCGTCGAAATCGCTGGCCGGGGTCGGGGTGGCGTTCTATCTGATGCTGGCGCTGCGTACCTTTCTGCGTGATAACGGCTGGTTCGATGCCCGCGGCATCGCCGCGCCGAACCTTGCCGAGCTGCTGGATCTGGTGGCGCTTGGCACCGTTGCCGACGTCGTGCCGCTGGATGCTAACAATCGTATTCTCACCTGGCAGGGGTTAAGCCGCATTCGCGCTGGCAAATGTCGGCCCGGCATTAAGGCGCTGCTGGAGATTGCCAACCGCGATCCGCAAAAGCTGGCGGCCAGCGACCTCGGTTTTGCCCTCGGGCCGCGCCTGAACGCGGCGGGGCGGCTGGACGACATGTCGGTCGGCGTCGCGCTGCTGCTGTGCGATAACATTGGCGAAGCGCGCGTGTTAGCCAATGAGCTTGACGCGCTCAACCAGACGCGCAAAGAGATCGAGCAGGGGATGCAGGCGGAAGCGCTAACGCTCTGTCAGCAGCTGGAACGCAGTAGCGATACCCTGCCCGGCGGGCTGGCGATGTACCATCCGCAGTGGCACCAGGGGGTGGTCGGCATCCTCGCCTCGCGAATTAAAGAACGTTTCCACCGGCCGGTGATCGCCTTTGCGCCCACCGGCGACGGTACGCTGAAAGGCTCCGGCCGCTCCATTCAGGGGCTGCATATGCGCGATGCGCTGGAGCGTCTCGATACGCTCTATCCGGGGCTGATCCTGAAGTTCGGCGGCCACGCGATGGCGGCAGGATTATCGCTGGAAGAGGCACGCTTTGAGGAGTTTCAGCAGCGCTTTGGCGAGCTGGTGACCGAGTGGCTGGATCCCGCGCTGTTACAGGGCGAGGTCGTTTCCGACGGGCCCCTGGCGGCGGCGGAGATGAGCATGGAAGTGGCGCAGATGCTGCGCGACGCCGGGCCGTGGGGACAGATGTTCCCGGAACCGCTGTTTGACGGCCGTTTCCGCCTGCTGCAGCAGCGGCTGGTGGGCGAGCGTCACCTGAAGGTGATGGTCGAGCCGGTTGACGGCGGCCCGCTGCTGGACGGTATCGCCTTCAACGTGGATACTTCCATCTGGCCCGACAACGGCGTGCGTGAAGTCCAGTTAGCCTACAAGCTCGACATCAATGAGTTCCGCGGCAACCGCAGCCTGCAGCTGATCATCGATCACCTCTGGCCAAATTGACAACAGTGTATGAATAAGGGCGCGAATCCGGTAGAATTCCGCTCTTATCACCGCATTTTGACAAATCCATTAAAAGAAACCGACCATGTTTGAAATAAATCCGGTAAAAAACCGCATTCAGGACCTCACGGAGCGCTCCGACGTTCTTAGGGGGTATCTTTGACTACGATGCCAAGAAAGAGCGTCTCGAAGAAGTAAACGCCGAGCTGGAACAGCCGGACGTCTGGAATGAACCTGAACGCGCTCAGGCGCTGGGTAAAGAGCGTTCTTCCCTGGAAGCCATCGTAGATACCCTGGATCAGATGTCCCAGGGGCTGGAAGACGTTGCCGGCCTGCTGGATCTGGCCGTGGAAGCGGACGACGAAGAGACCTTCAACGAAGCCGTCGCCGAGCTGGATACGCTGGAAGAGAAGCTGGCGCAGCTTGAGTTCCGCCGCATGTTCTCCGGCGAATACGACAACGCCGATTGCTACCTCGATATTCAGGCAGGCTCCGGCGGCACCGAAGCCCAGGACTGGGCCAGCATGCTGATGCGCATGTACCTGCGCTGGGCGGAAGCGCGCGGCTTTAAGACCGAGATCATCGAAGAGTCCGAAGGTGAAGTCGCGGGCATTAAATCCGTGACCATCAAGATCATTGGCGATTACGCTTACGGCTGGCTGCGTACCGAAACCGGCGTTCATCGTCTGGTGCGTAAGAGCCCGTTCGATTCCGGCGGCCGCCGTCATACCTCCTTTAGCTCTGCGTTCGTTTACCCGGAAGTTGAAGACGATATCGATATCGAAATTAACCCGGCCGACCTGCGCATCGACGTTTACCGCGCCTCCGGCGCCGGTGGGCAGCACGTTAACCGTACAGAATCCGCGGTGCGTATTACCCACATCCCGACCGGGTTGGTGACGCAGTGCCAGAACGACCGTTCGCAGCACAAGAACAAAGACCAGGCCATGAAGCAGATGAAAGCGAAGCTTTATGAGCTGGAGATGCAGAAGAAAAATGCCGAGAAGCAGGCGATGGAAGACAACAAGTCCGATATCGGCTGGGGCAGCCAGATCCGCTCTTACGTGCTGGATGACTCGCGTATTAAAGATCTGCGTACCGGGGTGGAAACCCGCAACACTCAGGCGGTGCTCGACGGCAGCCTGGACCAATTTATCGAAGCAAGTTTGAAAGCAGGGTTATGAGGAACCAACATGTCTGAACAACAAGCACAGGGCGCTGACGCGGCAATTGACCTTAATAATGAACTGAAAACCCGTCGCGAGAAGCTGGCTGCGCTGCGTGAGCAGGGCGTCGCTTTCCCGAACGATTTCCGTCGTGACCATACCTCTGACCAACTGCACGCTGACTTCGATGCCAAAGAAAACGAAGAGCTTGAAGCGCTGAATGTTGAAGTGGCCGTGGCTGGCCGCATGATGACCCGCCGTATCATGGGTAAAGCGTCCTTCGTCACCCTGCAGGACGTTGGCGGCCGCATCCAGCTGTACGTAGCGCGAGATGACCTGGCGGAAGGCGTTTACAACGACCAGTTCAAAAAATGGGATCTCGGCGACATCATCGCCGCCCGCGGTAAGCTGTTCAAGACCAAAACCGGTGAGCTGTCTATCCACTGCACCGAGCTGCGTCTGCTGACCAAAGCCCTGCGCCCGTTACCGGACAAGTTCCATGGCCTGCAGGATCAGGAAGCGCGCTATCGTCAGCGTTACCTCGACCTGATCTCCAACGATGAATCGCGCAACACCTTTAAAGTGCGTTCGCAGATCCTGGCGGGTATCCGTCAGTTCATGGTTGGCCGCGGCTTTATGGAAGTGGAAACCCCGATGATGCAGGTGATCCCGGGCGGCGCCTCCGCGCGTCCGTTCATCACCCATCATAACGCGCTGGATCTGGACATGTACCTGCGTATCGCGCCGGAACTGTACCTCAAGCGCCTGGTCGTGGGCGGTTTCGAACGCGTCTTCGAGATCAACCGTAACTTCCGTAACGAAGGGATCTCCGTTCGTCATAACCCAGAGTTCACCATGATGGAACTCTACATGGCCTATGCGGACTATAAAGATCTGATCGAGCTGACCGAATCCCTGTTCCGCACCCTGGCGCAGGACATTCTCGGCAACACCGAAGTGCCTTACGGCGACCAGGTGTTCGACTTCGGCAAGCCGTTTGAAAAACTGACCATGCGCGAAGCGATCAAGAAATACCGTCCGGAAACCGAGATGGCGGATCTGGATAACTTCGATTCCGCGAAAGCGATCGCTGAGTCTATCGGCATCAAAGTGGAGAAGAGCTGGGGTCTGGGCCGTATCGTGACCGAGATCTTCGAAGAAGTGGCGGAAGCGCACCTGATCCAGCCGACCTTCATCACCGAATACCCGGCGGAAGTTTCTCCGCTGGCGCGCCGTAACGACGTCAATCCGGAAATCACCGACCGCTTTGAATTCTTCATCGGCGGCCGTGAGATCGGTAACGGCTTTAGCGAGCTGAACGACGCCGAAGACCAGGCGCAGCGCTTCCAGGACCAGGTTGATGCGAAAGCCGCGGGCGATGACGAAGCGATGTTCTACGATGAAGACTACGTGACCGCCCTGGAGCACGGCCTGCCGCCGACCGCCGGTCTGGGTATTGGTATCGACCGCATGGTGATGCTGTTCACCAACAGCCACACCATCCGCGACGTGATCCTGTTCCCGGCAATGCGTCCGCAGAAATAATCGCGTCTTGTGAAATGCAAAAACCCGGCTTGCCGGGTTTTTTTATGTCTGACGTGAGGCCTGAAGGCTGGCGTAGCGCGGCTGGCGGCGTAAATGCCTTAACCGGGCTACGCAACAGCGCAGAACCGTCGGCCTGTGCAAGCGTAGCGCCGCCAGGCATTAATGACAGGCACAGGGCTGCGCCTGGCCTGGAGAATAGTCAGCTTACCCGCGCACACGCGCAACAAAGTCGGTCAGCGCCTGGCGAGCGTCCCGATTTTCCGCTTCCAGCACCATCCACGGGCTAAACGCCCACGGCGTGGCGGCCAGCGCGCTTAACATCGTTGCCAGGTCAACCCACTGATAATCCATGACTTCATCGTCGTTAGGCAGCACTTCGCTCACCACGCGCGCGGCATACACCGGGCATACTTCGTTCTCAACGATGCCGTTCGGGGCGACCGCCCGGTAGCGGAAGGCCGGGTGAACCGGCACGATGTCGGCGATCTCCACGCCGAGTTCGAAGCGACAGCGGCGCGTGACGGCCTGCTCGAAGGTCTCGCCCTGCTGGGGGTGTCCGCAGACGGAGTTGGTCCACACCCCGGGCCAGGCTTTTTTGCCCAGCGAACGGCGGGTGACCAGCAATTGACCCTGCTGATTAAACAACCAGCAGGAAAACGCGAGATGTAAAGGGGTATCAAGCGTGTGGGCGGCATACTTCTCCAGCATACCGGCAGGCTGATCCTGCTCATCCAGTAAAATGACGTGTTCCCCGGCCATGACGACTCCTGAAAATAAAAAATGACCCGGCACAAACCCGCCGGGTCATGTACTCAGGCCTCTAGGGTAGCCCATAAATGGGAGAAAGGCATTACCAAAACAAGCCCTGCAGTCCGCTCTGTGAGCGGCAACGCGTCATGGCGGGCAAACCCACCACGACGTGCGGCTCCAGCAGCAATCGCTGTTTGTCGCGGGCCGGATTCGATGGCAGGGGGGTATTGGTTTCGCCATCAGGGATGACGCCCTGCGCCGCGGACTGGTATGATATTCGCCCTGGTTGTGAGGTAAGTGGTTGTGTTAAGTGCAGGATGCCTGATGATGAAACGCGTTTATATGACACTGATGCTGGTGGTAAGCCTGGCGCTGGCCGGCTGCTCCAGCAACTCCGATTCCGGTACGACCTATACCGTCAAACGCGGCGATACCCTGTATGGCATCTCCCGCACCACCGGCACCAGCGTTCGCGATCTGGCCCGCCTGAATAATATCTCGCCGCCCTACACCATTGAGGTGGGGCAGAAGCTGAAGCTTAACGGCAGCAGTTCAACGAAGACAACGAAGAAAAAATCTTCCTCCACGCGCACGGCGGCGGTCACGCCTTCGTCCGCGGTACCTCAGTCCTCCTGGCCGCCGGTGGGACAGCGCTGCTGGCGTTGGCCGACCAGCGGCAAAGTGGTCCTGCCTTATTCCACCGCCGATGGCGGCAATAAAGGCATTGATATCGCCGGGACTCGGGGCCAGCCCGTGTACGCCGCCGGGGCGGGCAAGGTGGTCTACGTCGGCAACCAGCTGCGCGGCTATGGCAACCTGATCATGATTAAGCACAGCGAGGATTACATCACCGCCTATGCCCACAACGATAAGCTGATGGTGAATAACGGCCAGAGCGTGAAGGCCGGCCAGCAAATCGCCACCATGGGCAGTACGGATGCCGACTCAGTGCGTCTGCATTTTCAGATCCGCTACCGGGCGACGGCCATCGATCCGCTGCGGTATCTGCCGCCGCAGGGCAGTAAACCTAAGTGCTAAAAGGTTATTTTATCGCCAGTCAGCATCCGGCGGGCTTGTCACAGGGTGCGTAAGGGCTATAATGCTTCTCGCACCTCTTCGCGGGCGTAGTTCAATGGTAGAACGAGAGCTTCCCAAGCTCTATACGAGGGTTCGATTCCCTTCGCCCGCTCCAAACTCAAGTCTCCTGAAGTCTACCCAACTCAATCTTCCCTTGATAAATCAGCAGTTATAGCATTCTGTTAGTCTATTGAACTCCGACGGAGGACTCCTCTTTGGTTGCGGGATCGGCGTTTTGCGCTGCTGGCGCTGGAGTAGTAGCGTTTAGTGATATTTTCGCACTTATCCTGTTTCCGCAGGATGAGTGATTTTACGCAACCGGCTCGCGCTGACGACGACCGATACCGCAGAGGCCGCGGCGGCGCTCCACAGCGCAACATGAATTGACCTTTCATTTGCTGCCAGCAGAACGCCTACGGCGGCGGCTCCCAGGCACTGCCCGAAAGTGCGCATAATGGATAAAACACCGGACGCATAACTCGCGTGCTCACGAATAACGTTTGAGAGCATTTCCCGGTTATTGGGACTCTGAAAGCAGCCAAACCCTATTCCGCATACCAGACTTCGCAGGCAGATATCCCACATTGAAGGTCTGGCGGGTAACGTCGCCAGCAGGATCAAACCGACGACAAATATCACCAGCCCCAGGGTGGATATCGCCGGGGCTGATATCGTGTCCGCCCAACGGCCTGCATGCGGCGCAATCAGCACGATCCCTAACGGCCACGGCGTAAACAGCAGGGCAGACACTACCGGACTGTAGCCGTATTCGCTCTGAAACAGGAAGGGTAGCGCAATAAAGGTGATCCCCTGGCTGACAAAAGCAACCATCGATGTGAAAGCCGCGAGGGTAAAACGTTCATTTTTAAACATGCTCGGCGGCAGTAAGGGATGACCCGTACGGCGGATTTGCCAGATAAAAGCCATGCCGCTCAGCGCAGCGAGAGCCATCCAGCAAAGGCTGCCGAATTGAGAAGTAGCGTCCTGGAGGCTGTTCGCCGCCATGATCGTCGAACCCAACAGCAGCGCCGACAAAATGGCGCCCACGGTGTCGAAGGGCGCCTGCATACGGATCGCATCCCGCGGCAGCGCTCTGACCGCCAGCAGTAAGGCGAGGGTGCCGGGAAGAACGTTTATCGCAAACAGCCATTGCCAGCTCAGGGTGTGAAGGATCGTACCGCCCAATACCGGGCCGATAGCGGAGCTGGAGGCAATGAGCAGGGCATGGAACCCCAGAATGCGGCCAAGTAATCGTCCGGGAAATACGGACCTGAGTATTGCGGGGGCAATACTCAGCGTCGCCGCGCCGCCGATCCCCTGAAGCACGCGCATACCGATAAGCACTTCGGGCTTATTCGCCAGCGCGCAACCCAGTGATGTCAGGGTAAAGGTCGTCAGGCCCGCCAGAAATACGGGGCGATAACCCAGACGGGCCGCAAGCGCCGCGAATATCGCCAGCGTCATCGCAGCCGCCAGCAGATACCCGTTGGCGAACCAGACGGCAATACCGGCAGGTACCTGCATATCCTGAGCCATTGAGGGCAGGGCAATGTTGATCATGGTGCCATCAAACACGCCCATTAAGGTGGTGGTCATGATTGCGGCCATCACCCGTGCGCGCGCCGGGCCAGGCAGTCCTTCGTCGCCGGGTTGGCTGGAAAAGAGCGTCATCATTTGTCCTCTGGGAAGAGTGTATGGATGACAAAACTATAAAGATGGCTTTTACCGGGCGGAAGGCGCACTATTTTCACTTTATTGTTGCATCAAACGCCTTATCTTAATGTGCTGGGAGAAAGGGTAATGTCTGATCCCGATTTTAATTTGCTGGTAGCACTCGACATATTGCTGAGTGAAGCGAGTGTCGCAGGTGCGGCACGCCGTCTGAACCTCAGCACCTCGGCCATGAGCCGGACATTAAGCAGGTTACGCGATGTCACAGGAGACCCGATCCTGGTGCGCGCCGGGCGTAACATGGTACTGACCCCGTGGGCCGAAGCGACCCGGGATCGCGCCAGGCGTGCAGTGCACGAGGCCAGGGCGGTATTGCAGCCCTCAACGGAAACGTTCTGCGCGCGAAGTCTGGCGCGTCTTTTTACCATCAGGGCAAACGATGGTTTTGTGGTGGCGTTTGGGCCTGCGCTCATCGCAGCGGTTGCCGACGCCGCGCCGGACGTCTGTATACGCTTCGCGCCTAAGCCGGAAAAAACGTCGCGCTATCTTCGGGAAGGGCTGGTTGATCTGGAGGTTGGCGTTCAGAGTAATATGGGGCCAGAAATACGGCTGCAGCGACTGTTTGAGGATCGGTTTGTTGGCGTCGTGCGTAAAGGGCACCCGCTGGCTAAGCAGGCAGAAATAGGCGTGGGTGATTATGTCGCCTGGGGCCATGTGGTAGCGTCACCCGAGGGCGCGTTGCACGGATCCGTTGACGATACGCTGGCCGAACTGGGGACAAAACGTAAAATTGCGAGCATCGTACCGGGATTTCCGACAGCACTGTCCGTGGCGCTGGAATCGGATCTTATCGCCATGATACCCGCACTCTATTTACTCAATCAGCAGGTAACGGACCAGGTACACGTTTTCGAGCTGCCGTTCAAAAGCCGTCGTATTACGGTATCGCAGATGTGGCACCCAAGGATGGAACGCGACCCCGGTCACCGCTGGCTGAGAAAGCAAATTCTTGCGATATGCGGTGGGGGGAGGTCAGTCATGGCCTGACCAAATAGACATGTCCGCGCTACAGTCTCGCCACAGCGATCGCTGCTTTCAAAGGATGAGACTCATGACGGCATACGGAACGGAAATTTTCTCAATGAGCGCTCTGAACAGACTCACGATCGAAGTCTCCATACTTCGATAGACCGTTTATGTTTTTTCTGCGAAACCTAATCGAAAGCCCTCGTGGTACCTTTAAATTAACAATTAACGACGAATAAAGGACAGCTTCCCTGTCCTTTATTCTTTTTTATTCAGTTTTGCTCTCGCGCGCTCGCAATACCTCACCGACCACAGGAGCAGCGGTAAACGCATTTGGCCATCCCGCGTAGAACGCCGCCTGGGCAACCACTTCTCCGGCCTCTTCAGCCGAAAGCCCATTATCCATGGCTCTGTTTAGGTGGTAGCCAATCTGCGCGCTCTGTCCGGCGGCGATTAACGCGCTGACCGTCACCAGGCTTCTGTCGCGGGGCGTTAGCGCGGGTCGTTGCCAGAGGTCGAGAAACAGCGGGTCGGCGGTAAATTTAACCAGGCCAGGCGAAATGGGGCCGACATTTTTCTCCACGGTGTCTGCACGCTGTTTCTCTACCTGTTCATTGAGGGGCAGCAGCGTCGGCGAGGCGGCGGGAAGGGCCTCTGCCGTCACGCCCCTGGCTTCAAAGATGGCTTTCGCGACGCTGATGGCTGATATTGCATTGGGCCAACCTGAGTAGAACGCCAGATGGGTAATGATCTCTGATACTTCGGCTGGCGTCACGCCGCTATCGAGTGCAACTTCAATATAGTGCTTAAGCTCGCCAGGCTGGTTGCGGGCAATCAGCATGGCCACAGTCACTATGCTGCGGTCGCGGGCGGACAGGGCGTCACGTTGCCAGAGGTCGTTGCTGATGGCCTCGCGGCCGAAGCGCGCCAGCGCCGGGGAGACCGCGTGAATGTCAGCGTCCGCAAGGGTGAAAGCCCTGATTGATTTTCTGATAGCGCATACCGCGGCATAAAGGCTATTTTGCGTACGAAATGTCTGAAGGTGCCGGCCCTGTCTTTCCCTCTGCCTTAACCCTATACTCCCTGCGGATAAAGCGGTTTTTTATCGCGGCGCATGTTGCCGTGTAACGGCTTATCCCATCGTCCACGCGATGGGCGGGGAATTTCAATAAGGGAGAGGCAGCAATGGGCAGACGCTTAATGGTCTGTGTGTTCGCGCTGGTGGCGTTTTCAGCCACTGCAGCGCATGGCCATCACGGCCAGTCGGTAATATCGGGCGCCGACGGCGGCAACGGTTCGGACGGCGGCAGTAGCGATAACTCCTCGGGCAGGGCAGGGTGCCCGGGCGGCACCGATCCCGATAAGCACGGCCATTTTTTACCTGCCCGGGACCCGCGAAGCCTGCAATCCTGGCCCTCAGGATGCAGAGAAAGTCGGGTCTTCCCGCTAGCGTTCAGCTCAGATCGTGCAGCGCTTTGTCCAGCGGCGGGGAAAGCTGAATATCCCGAAATGTAACCGCCAGTCCGCCGCGCTCCGGTGAGCAGCACATGACGCCGGCTTTTACCGGGCCTGGCGGAAAGTAGCCGAGACGCAGCAGCGGCCAGCGCTCGCCGTCGGTCGAATACTGCAGCCTTAACGCATCGCCCTTGCGGGTCAGCCGCAGCCAGAAAGTGCGCGGGTCGCCGGGGAAAAGCCCGGTGGCCCAGTCGGAGTGGGTTAACGTCAGCACGCTGCCGATGGCCGGGGCATCGTCATTAAACTCAATCCCCGCCTTCAGCCAGGTCTGCTCGTCCGCCATCATCATCAGCCCGGCCTGGTCGTAAAGCGTGGTGAAATCCGCACAGATTTTTGCCTGCAGGGTAAAATCGCCCTCCACCTCAGCGGCATAAAGATGGCCGGAGAAGCGCTCGAAGCCATACCAGGTATGACGCCAGAAATCGGTATGCTTATCGGTGACCACCGTCAGGCCGTCGGTATCGCGGCGCCACTCGGCAGGTTCATTGATCCAGTGAAAGGACGGCTGCATGTTTCCTCCGGGACAGGCTTATAACAGCGTCTGCAGCGCGGGGGACGCCATGCTGGCCTCAAAGGGGATAATCTCCGTATGGGCGAGACCCAGCTGCTGGAAGGGATCCTGGCTCAGACGCGATTCCAGAATTTCCCGGCTGTCGCATTTCGCCAGAATCACCCCGCCGGTGCGGGGAATACGGCGGCCTGAGGTGAGAAAGAGGCCGTCAGCATAGCCTTTTTTGAGCCATTCGACGTGGGCGGGGATCGCGCTGTCAATCTCTTCGAGCGGTTTTATATACGTTAAAACAACCACATAAATCGTACTCATCCTGAAAACCCTGTCAATCCGATGGGATCTTCAGCCTGACACATTTCGATGATAGTTAAAAGAAAACGCGGCATTTTTGCGTGCTATTGAGCAGGAGGCACATGTCGCAACGGTATGGAGATTTATCGCGGCTGTGAAAAACACATATGTTTTTTCGAATGCATATTGATCTTTGTTCGTGGTCCCGTATGCTGTCCGTCACGCTTGAGGAGAAACCATGTCTTTATTGCCCCTGCAACTGTTCAAAAACCTCGCCGATGAAACCCGGCTGGGGATCGTGCTGTTGCTCAAGGCGCGGGGAGAGCTGTGCGTGTGCGATCTCTGTACGGCGCTCGCCCAGTCCCAGCCCAAGATCTCCCGCCATCTGGCAATGCTGCGGGAGAGCGGGCTGCTGCGGGATCGAAAACAGGGTAAGTGGGTCCATTATCGCCTCTCTCCGCAGATGCCGGCCTGGGCGGCGCAGGTGATTGAGCAGGCCTGGCTAAGTCAGCAGGACGAGGTGCGGCTGATGGTCAGCAGACTGACTGAGGTGCCGGGTTGTCGGTAAAAAATTTATCTTAACATATATGATTTTTCGAATGTGATTGGTGAGGGAACGATGTTGCTGGCAGGTGCGATTTTTGTCCTGACCCTGGTGCTGGTGATCTGGCAGCCGCGTGGGTTAGGGATCGGCTGGAGCGCGGGCTCTGGGCCGCGACGCTGGGCACCGGTATCCTGTCGGCCTTCCTCTCTTCGATCATGAATAATATACCCAGCGTGCTGCTCGGCGCCTTGTCGATCGATGGCAGCGCGGCAACAGGGACGATCAAAGAGGCCATGATATATGCCAACGTTATCGGCTGCGATCTGGGGCCCAAAATCACGCCGATTGGTAGCCTGGCCACGCTGCTCTGGCTGCATGTGCTGGCGCAAAAGCACATCACCATCGGTTGGGGGTATTATTTTCGCTGCGGCATCACCATGACCCTGCCGGTGCTGCTGGTAACGCTGGCCGCGCTGGCGCTGCGTCTCTCCTTCAATCAGCCATGAGAACGTGCTATGAGCATCACCATTTACCATAACCCTGAATGCGGCACCTCACGTAATACCCTGGCGCTGATCCGCAACAGCGGCGCTGAGCCCACCATTATCTATTATCTGGAGACGCCGCCGTCGCGTGATGAACTACGCCAGCTGATCGCCGCGATGGCGATCCCGGTGCGGGCGCTGCTGCGGCAAAACGTCGAACCCTACGATGCGCTGGGCCTGGCGGAAGACCGGTTTACAGATGACCAGTTAATCGACTTTATGCTCCAGCATCCGATCCTGATCAACCGTCCGATCGTGGTGACGCCGCGGGGCACCCGGCTCTGCCGCCCGTCAGAGGTGGTGCTGGAGATCCTGACGGCGCCGCAAAAAGGCGCCTTCGTGAAGGAAGACGGTGAGCGCGTCATTGATCGGACGGGGCAGCGTGTGAAATAGCGCGCAAAATGGCGCCGGCTGTAGCAGCCGGCAAGCCATGTGCATCCTGCCTCGCGGGAGGCTCTCCGGGTGTTAAACACTTGGATGGCTGAACAATATTCTCCCTTAGCGCTATTTCTGCCTCCTCAGCCCCGTTTCCCTTACTTTTCCTGTCGTTATATGCCCTGCCTGCACCGACGGTTTTTGTCCTTTGTTACTCAATCAACTTACTGTTTTTAATAAATAAAATTATGTATTCTTTACAATGGCATAATGTCAACGCCGTTTGCGCTTTTGCGAACATTAAATCTATAAAACTAGATGTTAGTCGACTTTTCATCTAAAAAGGGAAGGTAAGGGGCTGGACAAAACCACTGCATGGTTATCAAATGGTTAAAAATGCTTGTTCCTGATGTTAAGACAAACAAATTATAAATCGTCAGCCCGCTTTATACGGTTAACTTGCGCTGCGGTGCACCTTATCTGGAGAATTTATGCATTCCTCTGTTAATAAAAACGAAAGCCGTACCTTTTTCGGCCATCCTTATCCGCTGGGCTCCCTGTTCTTCACCGAAATGTGGGAGCGCTTCTCGTTTTACGGCATCCGCCCCTTACTGATCCTGTTTATGGCGGCGACGGTTTACGACGGCGGAATGGGGCTGGCGCGGGAGAACGCCTCGGCGATCGTCGGGATTTTTGCCGGCAGTATGTATCTGGCCGCGCTGCCGGGCGGCTGGCTGGCGGATAACTGGCTTGGCCAGCAGCGCGCCGTCTGGTACGGCTCGATTCTGATCGCCCTCGCGCACCTGTCGATCGCCCTGTCGGCATGGCTGGGCAACGACCTGTTCTTTATCGGCCTGATGTTTATCGTCCTCGGTTCCGGGTTGTTTAAAACCTGTATCTCGGTGATGGTCGGCACTCTGTATAAAAAAGGCGACGCGCGCCGCGACGGCGGTTTCTCGCTGTTCTACATGGGGATCAACATCGGCTCGTTTATCGCGCCATTGATCTCCGGCTGGCTGATTAAATCCCATGGCTGGCACTGGGGCTTCGGCATCGGGGGGATCGGGATGCTGGTGGCGCTGATCATTTTCCGTGTCTTTGCCGTGCCGTCGATGAAGCGCTATGACGCAGAGGTCGGCCTCGATTCCACCTGGAACAGCCCGGTGGCGAAAAAGAATGGCGTTGGGGCGTGGCTGCTGGCGCTGGCGTTGGGAGTGGCTGTGCTGGTCACGCTCATTAGCCTGGGCACGATCGTGATTAACCCGGTGGCGGTGGCCAGCGTGCTGGTCTATGTGATTGCCGCTTCCGTAGCGCTCTATTTCATCTGGCTGTTCGTCTTCGCCGGCCTGAACCGTAAAGAGCGGGCCCGCCTGCTGGTGTGCTTTATTTTGCTGGTCTCGGCGGCCTTTTTCTGGTCGGCATTTGAACAGAAACCGACCTCATTCAACCTGTTTGCTAACGACTATACCAACCGGATGATCGGCGATTTTGAGATCCCCGCGGTCTGGTTCCAGTCGATTAACGCCTTATTTATCATTCTCCTCGCCCCGGTATTCAGCTGGGCGTGGCCAGCGCTGGCGCGTAAAAACGTTCGTCCGGGCAGCATGACCAAATTCGTCATTGGCATCCTGTGCGCGGCGGCGGGCTTTGGCCTGATGATGCTGGCGGCGCAGAACGTCCTGAACAACGGCGGGGCCGGTGTGTCGCCGCTGTGGCTGGTGGGCAGCATCCTGATGCTGACGCTCGGCGAACTGTGCCTGAGCCCGATTGGCCTGGCGACCATGACCCTGCTGGCGCCGGAGAGAATGCGCGGCCAGATGATGGGGCTGTGGTTCTGCGCCAGCGCGCTGGGTAACCTGGCGGCGGGCCTGATTGGCGGTCACGTGAAGGCCGATCAGCTGTCGCTGCTGCCGGACCTCTTCGCCCGCTGCTCCATCGCGCTGCTGATCTGCGCCGCCGTGCTGGCCGTGCTGATTGTCCCGGTCCGCCGGATGCTGGAGAACAGTCAGTCCAGCGGCGCGCAAAAATCCGTCAGCAACGCCTGACGCGACCCCCAGGCCGGTCCCGCGGGACCGGCTTGTTTTTTGTCCAACCCCCGCCCCTGCAGTGCAAAATCCCCTTTTCTGAATGCGCGATGTCCCATAACGTGAGCGTGTTCTTTGAAATCACGTCGCTTTCCGGTCCATAGTGTAGTCAGGTTTACTATGTGGTTAATATAAGGACACACCTATGCCAGCAGTCATTGATAAAGCATTGGATTTCATTGGTGGTATGAATACGTCTGAGCCAGTACCACAGTCTATGGATGAAAGTACCGCGAAGGGAATTCTCAAATATTTGAAAGAGCTGGGCGTGCCAGCCAGCCCGGCCGACGTCGCTGAGCGCGGTCAGCAGCAAGGCTGGAGCGCCGGGTTTACCGACAAAGTGGCGGAGTGGGCTGAACGGGTCGCCGCCGGCGAACGGCTGGTGATTAAGCATCCGGAATTCTTTTCCACCTACATGCGGGAAGAACTGCGCGCCCTGGTGTAATCGCCGCGCATCAACCCCGCGTCTTCTGTTTAATGCCTTCCCCGGTGGGGAAGGCATTCTGGCTGATGACAAACCTGTTTCATTATTGTGCCCGCATTTCTGCCGGGTGGCGGCTTTCGCCTTACCCGGCCTACGAAAGACGACAATATCAACCCGTTATGCGGTTGGCCGTAGGCCCGCGCAAGCGCAGCGCCGCCGGGCAATCCCTGAAGACGGTTTAATGGCTTCCCCACCGGGGAAGGCATTCTGGCTGATGACAAACCTGTTTCATTATTGTGCCCGCATTTCT
>NZ_JBEAJL010000095.1:0-77061 GCF_040065275.1 Klebsiella sp. JB_Kp042 | reverse complement strand
CGGTGGCGGCTGCGCCTTACCGGGCCTACGAGCTGTCTCTGCCCGCTCCGTAACGATCCAGGCCGGGCAAGCGCAGCGCCGCCCGGCAACGGGCAGCCGGCTCTGTTGCCGGCTTAATGCCCGGTGGCGGCTGCGCCTTACCGGGCCTACGAGCTGTCTCTGCCCGCTCCGTAACGTTGTAGGCCGGGCAAGCGCAGCGCCGCCCGGCAATGGGCAGCCGGCTCTGTTGCCGGCTTAATGCCCGGTGGCGGCTGCGCCTTACCGGGCCTACGGGCTGTCTCTCCCCGCTCCGTAACGATCCAGGCCGGGCAAGCGCTGCGCTGCCCGGCAATGGGCAGCCGGCTCTGTTGCCGGCTTAATGCCCAGTGGCGGCTGCGCCTTACCGGGCCTACGAGCTGTCTCTCCCCGTTGTAGGCCGGGCAAGCGCAGCGCCGCCCGGCAATGGGCAGCCGGATTTAGCTGCCGCGGTAGGTCGACCACCCGCCCGGGGCTATCAGAAACGGCAGATGGAAATGGTCATCTGTCGCCTCGCCAATGACAAAATCAATCTGCGCCCGGGTAAAAACGCTCTCGCGCCCGATGCGGGCAAACCACGCCCCCGTTTCCGCGGTTAAGCAGTAGCGCCCCGCCGGCAGCGGCGCGGCGCTGAAGGTGGCGATACGCCCCTGGGCGTTAGTCACCAGGTTCGCCAGCGTCTCGCCCTCCCGGCTCAGGCTGACCGTCACGCCTTCCGCCGGCGTGCCGGTGGAAATATCCAGAATATGGGTGCTCAGGGTACTCATTCGCCAATCGCTCCTTCCAGTCTTAACATCGTAATTTCCCGCAGCTGGGCAAGCGCCTCAGCCACTTCTTCGTCGGCGGTATGCTGCAGCCGGCGCGTCAGCGCCTGCAGCATCTCTTCGCCGCTGCGCCCTTTGGCGCGGATTAAAAACACCCGGCCAAAACGAGCCTCGTAGCGGGCATTCCCCTCCCGCAGGGCCTGCGCCAGCTTTTCATTATCGCTGTCCACCGCCGACTGCTCCTGGCGCGACATCGTCGCATGCGCCTGGCTGCCGGTCGGTTTTTCGCCGATCCGCGGATGGGCGCTGAGCGCCGCGTTCAGCTCGTTCTCCCCCCAGTCGGCCATCGCTTCCCGGGCGACCTGCAGCAGCGCTTCACGGCAGGCGAAGGGTCGCAAGCTCACCAGCGTATCGCTCCAGGTCGGGATCGCCACGCAGGGGGCCAGCAGCGCCACTGCCTCATCATGACTCAGACGGTTAAACTGTCTCAGCGCGATCATCCTGACTCCTTATCGTTTTCGTCGCCGCCTGCTCCTGCGGCAGAACAAGGTTCAGCGCTATCGCCACCAGCCCACCGCTGGTGGCCGCCGAACCGAACAGATCGCCGACCATCGGCGGAAAATGGCTGAGAAACGCCGGCACCGACTCCACGCCAAGGCCCGCGCCAAACGCCAGACCAACGATCAGCACATCGCGTCGGGTGAGCGGGTTCTGGGTAATGATCCGGATCCCCGCCGCTACCACACAGCCAAACATCACCATCGTGGCGCCCCCCAGCACCGGCGCCGGGATCTGCCGCAGCAGTTCGCCCACCGGCGGGAACAGCCCAAGCAGGATCAGAATCACGCCAATGTAGCGCCCGACATAGCGGCTGGCCACCCCGGTCATCTGGATCACGCCGTTGTTCTGCGCGAAAGTCGTGTTCGGAAAGGCGCTGAGCATCGCGGCCACCATGCAGCTGACGCCGTCCGCCAGGATACCGCCCTTCAACCGGTTGCGGAAAGCGCGATCGTCAACAGACTGTTGCGAAATCAGCGAGTTGGCCGTCAGATCGCCCACCGCCTCCAGAATACAGACCAGCGACACCAGCGCCACCGGCAGAAAAATCGCGCTGTTAAACTGAAAGCCGAACGGAAACAGCGTCGGCAGGCGAAACAGGGTGTCGCCCAGGCTGTGAAGGTGGAACTGACCGCTCAGCCCTGCCGCCACACAGCCCACGGCAATGCCCACCACCACCGAGGAGAGCCGCAGCCAGCGGTTTTTGGCGCAGCTCAGCAGGACGATAACGCCAAGGGTACCCGCCCCGAGCGCGATATTGCTCATGCTGGCGAAATCCTGCGCCTTTTCTCCACCGCACCAGTTAATGACGCTGACCTTGATCAGGCTGATGCCGATCAGCGCAATCACGCTGCCGGTAATGATGGGGGTAAAGATTTTCTTCAGCGGTTCAATAAAGCGGCTGACAATCACCGGCACCAGGGCGGCGACAAAGTTAACGCCAAACAGCATCGCCATAATATCCTGCGGCCCGCCGCCCTGCGCTTTCACCCACATCCCTCCGGCTACCGCCACGCCAAGAAAGGCGAAGCTGGTGCCCTGCATGCAGATCATCCCGGCGCCAATACCCCAGACCCGGTTGGACTGCAAAAAGGTACCGATACCCGAGGCCAGCAGCGACATACTGATGAGATACGGCAGCCAGTCGCCAAGTCCGAGGGTGGCGCCGATAATCAGCGGCGGCGTGATGATCCCCACCAGACCCGCCAGCACATGCTGGAGGGCGCTAAAAAAGGCCGCAAGCGGTGGGATCCGCTGTTCAAGGCCGTAAAGCAGGGCGCTGTGATGTTCGTCAGACATGGTGTTATCCCGTAGCAAAGAGAAGTGCAAGAGCTTCTGCACAAAGCAGGCCAGAGACGACCAACGCAAACGAATAAATTTATTAATACTTTAAAATCATTCAGTTAAATCACTCCAGTCATGTCTCGCACCCCACCGCTGCGGAACCAGAGTGCTGAAACGATAGATTCCTAATGCAACATATAGAAACTTTTGATTCATAAAAAGGCAACCAATGCGTCACATTGCACCGATGTGGTGCGTCATGACCTATCGCTGTGCCTCAGGCCGGCGGTTTTCCACCTTCCGGCGAACTGGTACGCAAATTGCTGTAGTCAGTCACAACATCGGGAGAAGGAGAAAAAAATGAAAGCAATCGTGATTGGCGCCGGCATCGGCGGCTTAAGTGCGGCAGTAGCGCTCAAACAGTCGGGGATCGACTGCGAAGTCTATGAAGCGGTGAAAGAGATCAAACCGGTCGGCGCGGCGATTTCCGTGTGGCCCAACGGCGTGAAGTGCATGGCCCACCTCGGCATGGGCGATATCATGGAAACCTTCGGCGGACCGCTGCGCCGTATGGCGTATCGCGATTTCCGCAGCGGCGAGAACATGACCCAGTTCAGCCTCGCGCCGCTGATCGAACGTACCGGCAGCCGCCCCTGCCCGGTCTCCCGCGCAGAGCTGCAGCGGGAAATGCTGGATTACTGGGGACGGGAAAGCGTGCAGTTCGGCAAACGCGTCACCCGCTGTGAAGAAAACGCCGACGGCGTGACGGTGTGGTTTACCGACGGCAGCAGCGCAAGCGGCGATCTGCTGATTGCCGCCGACGGCAGCCATTCCGCGCTGCGTCCGTGGGTGCTCGGCTTTACCCCGCAGCGCCGCTACGCCGGCTACATCAACTGGAACGGTCTGGTGGAAATAGATGAAGCGCTGGCGCCCGGCGATCAGTGGACCACCTTTGTCGGCGAAGGCAAGCGCGTCTCGCTGATGCCAGTCTCCGCCGGCCGGTTCTACTTTTTCTTTGATGTGCCGCTGCCGGCGGGTCTGGCGGAGGATCGTGACACCCTGCGCGCTGACCTCAGCCGCTACTTTGCCGGCTGGGCGCCGCCGGTGCAGAAGCTGATCGCCGCCCTCGACCCGCAGACCACCAACCGTATTGAAATCCACGATATCGAACCATTCAGCCGCCTGGTGCGCGGTCGCGTCGCGCTGCTGGGCGACGCCGGACACAGCACCACCCCGGATATTGGCCAGGGGGGATGCGCGGCGATGGAAGATGCGGTGGTACTGGGCGCCGTTTTCCGCCAGACCCGCGATATTGCGACCGCCCTGCGCGAGTATGAAGCCCAGCGCTGCGACCGGGTCCGCGATCTGGTACTGAAGGCGCGCAAGCGCTGCGATATCACCCACGGAAAGGATATGCAGCTCACCGAAGCCTGGTACCAGGAGCTGCGGGAGGAGACCGGTGAGCGGATTATCAACGGCATGTGCGATACCATCCTCAGCGGGCCGCTGGGCTGACGGTCGCCATGGATTCAATCACCGCGCTCAGCGTCTGAATGGCCATCTGCGCAGGACGCGATAGCTGACGAGAAGGCGCAGTGCACAGCGCCAGGGTCAGCGGCCGCAGCAGTGTACTGCGCAGCGGGACAAAGGCCAGCTGGCCGCGCTGAACCTCGTCCAGCACGTCGAGCAGGCTGAGGAGCGTCACGCCGCTGCCGCGCAGCACCAGCGACTTAATAAGCCGGATATCATTGCAGCTGATGGTATTCTCCGGCGCAAAGTCATGGTGGCGATAGAGAAGCGCCACCCGCTCATGAACGATCAGCGGCGCGCCGGGCACGATGTGCCGCTCAAGGCTGAGCTCGCCCAAAGACAGAGCCCTCGCCCCCGCCAGGGGGTGGTCCGGGCGCATCACAATCCCCACCTCCAGTTCGGCAAAGGCCAGCACGCTAAGTCCGGCCTGCCCCTGCGGATCGAGGATCAGACCGACGTCCAGATCCGCCTGACGCACTTTCTGGCTGACGGTGTGGCTGTCGGCCACCTGCAGATCCAGCTCCAGCCACGGCCAGCTGGCGATAATCTCCGCCAGCGCGGCGGCGAAGCCACCTTCCGCCAGCGCCTGCACCATACCGACGCTGACGCTCCCGCGCTTCATCCCCTGCAGCTCATCAAATTTCTGCCGGGTCTGGCGAAACTCCTTCTGCCAGCGCAGCAGATTGTCATACAGCAGTTCGCCCGCGGTGGTCATCCGCAGTCCCTCCGGCAGCCGCTCGAACAGCGGTGTCCCGAAGGCCTCCTCGGCCTGCAGGATCTGGCGGTTAATCGCCGAGGCGGAGATATGCAGCTGCTCGGCGGCCCGGCGCAGGCTGCCGCAGCGGGCCACGGCGATGAAATAGTGGGCGAAACGGGAAAATGGACTCATGGCGACCCTGTACTCTTTTTTGCAACAGCAGAGTGAATTAATGGTGATGGATGTGAACACCCTAATATGACAACAATAATCTCACAACAATAAAACAATCACCGCTGTGAGCAGGAAGAGAAATCATGAAGACAACCATCCCCACGCCCCCCGCCCATTGCACCTTTGATCCAGAGGACTGGCTGCGGCTGGCCCGCTGCTGGCACCCGGTGGCCCGCGCCTGCGATATTGGCGGCGCCCCGGTGAAAGCCACCCTGCTGGACGAACAGCTGGTTATCTATCGCATTAAAGGTCAGGTGGTGGTCGCCCGCGACGTCTGCCCGCACCGCGGCGTCCCGCTGACCCTGGGGTTTCATGAAGAAGAAGGCATCGTCTGCCCCTATCATGGCCTGCGCTTTGGCGAGGATGGCCGCTGCAACCGCATCCCCTCCAGTCCGGGGCAACCCATTCCAGCCAAACTGCATCTCACCAGCTTCGCCGTGGAGGAGCGCTACGGGCTGATCTGGACCTGTCTGGCCTGCGATCCGGACAATCCGCCGCCGTTACCGACCATGCCGCACTGGGACGACGCCGGCTTTCAGCAAATCAACTGCCCGGCCTTCGAGGTGAAGGGCTTTGCCGGCCGCCAGGTCGAAGGCTTTCTCGATGTCGCCCACTTTGCGTGGATCCACACTGATACCTTCGCCGACCCGGACAATCAGCAGGTGCCGGACTACACCCCGCAGGAGACACCGTTCGGTTTTGTTGCCGACTACTGGAGCTCGGTGGGCAATTACCCGGCCAGCTCCGATTTCCGCGCGCCGGAAGGGTTCCAGTGGCTGCGTCACTTTGAAATGCATCTGCCCTTCACCGCCACGCTGACCATCCATTTCCCTGCCGATGCGAAGCTGGTGATCATGAACGCCGCCTCGCCGGTGTCGTCGCGCGTGACGCGGATGTTCGCCCCTATCGCCCGCAATTTTGACCTGCATGTGCCGGTGGAAGACGTTCATGCGTTCAACCTGCGGGTGTTTGAGGAGGATCGCCTGATGGTTGAGACCCAGCGCCCGGAGCGGCTGCCGCTGGATCTGACCCTGGAGGCGCATATTCCGGCAGACCGCAGCTCTATCGCCTACCGGCGCGGGCTGAAGAAGATGGGCTTTGGCGATTTCTTTCTGGTATGAGTGGAGGTCTTATGCGCGACATACTCCCGGTGGTGGTCGATGGCCTGTGGCGCCAGGGCGCGAAAAATCTGGCCGTTCGTCTGGTGAGCGCCGATGGGCAACCGCTGCCGGCGTGGACGCCCGGCGCCCATATCGACCTCCATCTCCCCTGCGGGCTGATCCGTCAGTATTCGCTGACCGGCAGCCCGGCCGGGCGGGATCACTATCTGCTATGCGTCGCCCGCGAGGCGCAGTCGCGAGGCGGCTCCCGTTATATTCATGACACCCTGCGCCCGGGGCAGCCCTTGCTGATCTCTGCCCCGCGCAACCACTTTCCCCTGCGCGGGGGCGGCCACGTGGTGCTCCTCGCCGCCGGGATCGGCATTACGCCGCTGCTGGCGATGGCCTATGCCCGGGCGACGTCCGGCGCCAGCTTTACGCTGCACTACTACGTCAGCCGCGCGCAGGAGGCCGCCTTCGCCACCGAGATCGCCAGCCAGCTCACCGGCGGAACCTGCCTGATCCACTGCTCTGCCGACGGACAGAGTCCGCGCCTGCGGCTGGCGCAGGATCTGGGCGCGCCGGACGCCGACACCCGGGTCTATTTCTGCGGACCGGCAGGGTTTATGAACCAGGTGCGCGACACCGCGCTGGCGGCCGGCTGGGCGGAGGCGCAACTGCACAGCGAAGCGTTCCAGCCGCCCGCCCCGACGGCGGCCTCGGCGGCGGACGGAACCTTCACCATCACCCTCGCCTCCACCGGGGAGCGCTGGCCGGTACCGGGGGACAAAACCATCGCCCAGGTGCTGCAGGAGCATGGCGTCGACGTGCCGCTCTCCTGCGAGATGGGGATCTGCGGCGCCTGCCTGACGCCGGTGCGGGAGGGAACGGTCGACCACCGGGATACCGTGCAGTCGGAGGCGGAAAAACAGGCAGCGGAGCAGCATATTGCGCTGTGCTGCTCCCGCAGCCTGTCGGCCAATTTAGTTATCGATCTCGCGGGATAAGCGACCGGTCTCCGGCTGTTCGGCGCGGGCGACCGGTTTCACCCGCACGGCGGTGAAGACCACGACCATCGCGGTCAACAGCAGCACACCGCTGCCGGTGAAGACGCCGCTGGCGCCGTGCAGATCGAACACCGCCCCGCCGCCGGCGGCGCCGGCGCTGATGGCCAGCTGAATAGAGGCCACCAGCAGACCGCCCGCGCTTTCCGCCTCATCCGGCACGGTGGTGGCCAGCCAGGTGGACCAGGCCACCGGCACCAGACCGAAGGCAAACCCCCAGAGGGCGACCAGCAGCCCGTCGAGCACGCTCAGATGGCCAAACGTCACCATCAGCAGCGCCAGGACGCTCATCATCAGCGGCACCAGCGCCAGGGTCAGACGCAGGCTGCGGCTCAGCAGATAGCTCGCTACCGAGGTGCCGATAAAGTTAGCGATACCGAAACCGAGCAAAATCAGTGAAACGCCTTCAACGCTGGCCTGCGCGACGGTCTCAAGGAACGGACGCAGGTAGGTGAAGAAGGCGAAATGGCCGCTGAAAATGAGGATCGATGCCAGCATGCCGCCCAGCATACCGGGACGGCGCAGCACCCTGAACAGCGTGGAGAAGGTGCCAACGCTTTCCGGGCGCATGGAGGGCAGCACCCACAGCTGCCAGAGCAGCGCCAGCAGGCTGGGTATCGCGCAGAGAATAAACACGTTGCGCCAGCCGATCAGCTCCCCGAGGTAGCTGCCGAGCGGCGCGGCCACCACGGTGGCGACAGACACCGCGGAAAAGATGATCGCCAGCGCCTTCGGCACATGGGCCGCCGGCACCAGACGCATCGCCGTGGCGGTGGACATCGCCCAGAAACCGCCGATGGCGATCCCCAGCAGCAGACGACCGAGCAGGAGAAACGCCAGCGAACCGGCAAAAGCGACCATCAGGCTGGAGACAATCTGCAGCACGGAAAAAAACATCAGCACCCAGCGGCGGTCGATATTGCGGGTGGCGGTGGCGATCAGCAGGCCGGTGACTAACGCCACCAGCGCCGTGGCGGTCACCGCCTGCCCGGCCATCCCTTCGCTGACGCCGAGGCTGCTGGCCATCGGCGTTAACAGGCTGGCGGGCAGAAACTCGGCCACGATCAGGCCGAACACCCCGAGGGCCAGGGCATAGACGGCACGCCAGGCAGGCATGACGGGTGTCAGGTTTGCGTCAGCAGCTATGCAGGAAGTCATATACATCTCTCCAGGTTTATTAACATCCTGGTCATCTTAGGGGCTTACCCCTGGACGATATATGATGCATACTCTTCAGTTATTGATTATTCGTCCGGAATTACCATGAGCCAGCCTACAATCGACCTGACCAGCGAACTGCTGCGCGGTATGCGCCTCTCCGGCGTGAATTACCGGCGCATCGAAACCTCCCGCCCGTTTGGCGTCGGCTTTAGCGCCGTGGCGGGCAAAGCCCAGTTCCATTTCATCAGCCGCGGACCGGTGCTGCTGCGCATGGCCAGCGGAGAACAGTTCACCCTGGAGAGCGGCGACGCGCTGTTTATTCCTAACGGCGACGGACACGCCCTGCTCTCCGATCCGCAGGCCGCGGTGGTAAATGTGGCGCAGCTGAACAGCGAAACGGTGTGCAGCACGGTAAGTTGCATCAACGCTGGCGGCCAGCCTGACTGCCCGGAGCGCGCCGTGATTTTCAGCGGTTGCATGGACTTTGAGCTCGGCGGCATGCAGCCGCTGGTGAAGGCCATGCCCGAGGTGATGCGGGTGAGTTGTCTGCTCCACACCTGGCCGGAGATCCAGCCGCTGCTGGCCGCAATGGAGCGGGAATCGCTCACCCGCCAGGCGGGCTATGCCGGGATCCTCGCCCGGCTGGCGGACGTGGTGGCCGCGCTGATTGTCCGCGGCTGGGTGGCATGCGGGTGCGGTAACGCCACCGGCTGGGTGCAGGTCCTGCGCGATCCCCGGCTGGCGAAAGCGATCTACGCCATGCATCAGCGTCCGGGCGTGAACTGGAAAGTGGAAGATCTGGCGCGGGAGGCGGGGCTGTCGCGCTCTCTCTTCGCCGAGCGTTTTCTTGCCGCCACCGGCACCACCCCCGCCCGCTATCTGACCGAGCTGCGTATGCGGCTGGCGGTGCAGTACATCACCCACGAAGGCCAGGCGCTGGAAAAGGTGGCCTTCCGCCTCGGGTATCAGTCGCTGGCGGCCTTCAGCCGGGCTTTCAAACGCATCACCGGCCAGCCGCCGGGGGCCCTGCGCGCCACGGCACGCTAGAGTCAGCCTTTATATAAAGCGATACACGCCGTTGCCAACGCGAAAGCGTTGCCCCTTAAGCGCCGGGTGGGCGACGCGAAACACCAGTTCGGTCAGCTGGTTGGCGGCTCCTTCGCGGAAAGTAAACCACTGGCCGCCCACGTCCAGCCCCTGCTCCCCCTGTGGCGGGAAGCCCAGCAGCGCCTGCCAGCGATCGCGCACCGCCTGCGGATTGTCCACCTCGAACACCGCCTGCTCGAGCACAATGTCGCCCAGCGGATGAGGCACGTCCAGCCCCTGGGCGCGCAGCCGCGCCAGCCGGGTCTCGTCGTCTTCTCCCCACTGCAGCACAAAAGGATAGACCAGCCCGTCGGTGTCGCCATCGATGGTGAAGATGCGCCAGCGGATGACATTGCCCTGCGGATCGTGGCGCTGGCCATCGACGATCGGTGACACCGCCAGCCCCTTGCGACGCAAGTGGTCATGGGTGGCGTCGATGTCGTCGCTGCGCAGCGCGACACGAAACAGCGCTTCGTTCTCCGGCAGCAACCGCGCGGCATCCCGTGAGAGCAAAAACCTGTCCGTCGCGGCGCGCAGTTCGTCCGGGTCGGAAATGGCGAGGAATTCGATATAGGTCAGGCCAAAATAGCTCAGCGCATTGCGGGTTCCCCACCCCGGATGGCGCCCGCCGGCCACCGCCCGCAGCTGCTGTCCGGCAAAGGTTTCAATCGCCGCTTCCGGCTGATTCACAAACTGTACTGCGTGGTCCCACTGCAAGGTTGCCATGATCTCTCCCGCGGTTGTGCCTGTTCAGGCGTCTGCGGCAAAAGATAGTGCTGGGGTGAAGGGAATGGCAAACAAGAATTAAGTATATCGAAAGCTGGATACGTGATTTATATCAACGCGGTATATGGAGTCTGACAGGCGATGAAACGGCGGACTCACGAATGGCCCGCCGGCGGGATCAGACCGACCCTTCTTTCTCAATCACCAGAATACGCGCCGCCCCCTGGGGATGAGCGACATGCTCGCATCCCACCTCGGCGTAGAAGATATCGCCGGCGTTCAGCACGATCACCTGCTCCTCGCCGTTGACTTTCACATGCATCGCCACCTGACCATCCATGACGGCAAACACCTCCTGACCGTCGTTGATGTGCCAGATATAGGGTTGGTCGGTCCAGTGCAGGCGCACGGTGGTGCCGGAAAAATTGGCGATATCCAGTGCGCCCCACGCGCGGTCGGCGGTGAAATCTTTACTGCTCCAGCTCTGCATAATGATGTCCTGTGGTAAGGGTTATTTTTTCTGCCAGTTTGCCCATGGATCCGCTTTCTCTGCCGGCGCATCGTCGTCGAGCGAAGCCAGATACATCGCCTCCACCTCTTTGCGCGCCCACGGCGTCCGGCGGAGAAATTTCAGGCTGGACTTGATGCTGGGATCGCTTTTAAAGCAGTTAATGTTGACCTGGCGGGCCATTTCCGCCCAGCCGTAGCGCGCGACCAGGGCATTGAGCAGCGCTTCCAGCGTCACGCCGTGCAGGGGATCTTTTGAACTGTGCATGAGGATACATCCGTTCCGCATTAAAAAAGTGCGCCCACCTTACTGGCTCTCGGTGACAGGCGCAACGGCTTCAGTTCGCCCTTACGCCTTTATCTATTTAACGCAAAAGCACTGAACCCCGCGCGAACATAAATTAGAAAATAACGTTATTGGTTGATTATCTGGCCCTGAGGCAAGCTGTGCTCAGCCCCGAACAGAGGAAATCACCATGCGCTGCTGTTGTGCCCGAACCCTGAACCTGAATCGACCCATAACATATTATCCCGTTTTCGGAGAACACCATGAACGCGACAACCCTGCCGATTCTCGATCTGGCCCGCTACGCGGACCCCGCGAATAAAGCGGCCTTCCTGGCCGACCTGCGCCACGCCGCCCGCGACATCGGCTTCTTTTATCTGATCAACCACGGTGTCGACGACGCGCTTCAATATGAAGTTCAGCGCCAGTCCCAACGCTTTTTTGCCCTCGATGAGGCGCAAAAACAGCAGGTGGCGATGATCTACTCCCCCCATTTTCGCGGCTATAACCGCGCGGCCTCTGAGCTGACGCGCGGCCAGCCTGACTGGCGAGAGCAGTTTGATATCGGCGCCGAACGTCCGGCGCTGACCCTCAGCGATGACGCCCCGCGCTGGCAGCGCCTGCAGGGTCCGAATCTGTGGCCTGCCGCCCTGCCGTCGCTTAAATCGGTATTACTTCACTGGCAACAGCAGATGACCCAGGTGGGGATCCGCCTGCTGCGCGCCTTTGCCGAAGCGCTGCAGCTCCCGGAGAATGCCTTTGACCAACTCTATGGCGACAAACCCAACGAGCATATCAAACTGATCCGCTATCCCGGCCAGCAGGAGACGCAAAGCAGCCAGGGCGTCGGCGCCCATAAAGATTCCGGTTTTCTCAGCTTCCTGCTGCAGGACGAACAGAAAGGGCTGCAGGTTGAGGTGGCGCCCGGGCAGTGGATCGACGCTGTGCCGCTGGCCGGCAGCTTTGTGGTCAATATTGGCGAACTGCTGGAGCTGGCCACCAACGGCTATCTGCGCGCTACCGTTCACCGGGTGGTGTCGCCGCCGGCGCAGCAGCAGCGCCTCTCCATCGCTTTCTTCCTTGGCGCCCAGCTTGACGCGGTGGTGCCGGTTTATACCCTGCCGCCCGAGCTGGCGCGTGAGGCGCGCGGTCCGGACAGCGACCCGCACAATCCGCTGCTGCGCGATGTCGGCTGGAATTATCTCAAGGGCCGTCTGCGTTCCCATCCGGACGTGGCGGAACGCTACTATCAGGACGTGTTTCGCGAACGCGCCGAGCAATTGATCGTTTAACCATAACTAAAAAGGAACACACCATGAAATATGCCGCTTTTAAACTGGCAGGGGTCGCACTGTCTCTTTCTCTGGCATGGACGTCTGCCCAGGCCGCCGCGCTGCGCGTCGCCGCGGACCCGGTTCCCCACGCGGAGATCCTCAACTACATCAAAAAAATCGATCCCAGCCTCGATCTGAAGGTGGTGGAGCTGACCAGCGGGGTCAACGCCAATGAACTGCTGGCCAGTGGCGACGTGGATGCCAACTACTTCCAGCATGTTCCCTACCTGAAGGATCAGGAAAAAGCGCTGGGTAAAACCTTTGCCGTCGCGGCCACCGTGCACATTGAGCCGCTGGGGATCTACTCGCATAAACATAAAAATTTCTCGTCGCTGCCGGACAACGCCACGGTGGCGGTGCCGAATAACACCACCAACCTGAGCCGTGCGCTGTTCCTGCTGCAGGCGCAGAAGCTTATCAAGCTGGACCCTAAATTTACCGACCCGGCCACCACTCTGGCGACGCCGAAGGATATTGTCGAGAACCCGAAACACCTGAAGATCCTGGAGATTGAATCGCCGCAGATCCCGCGCTCCCTCGACGATGTCGACCTGGCGGTGATTAACGGTAACTACGCCCTCGAAGCCGGGCTGGTGCCGGCGAAAGACGCTCTGGGGCTGGAAAGCGCCGAGCATAACCCCTACGCCAATATCCTGGTGACCACCCCAGCCCTGGCCAATGACCCGCGCATTAAGGCGCTGGCGAAAGACCTGACGTCGCCGCAGGTAGCGGAGTTTATCCGTAAAAACTACAACGGCTCGGTGATCCCGGTGGCCCCTCAGTCATGATAACCATCGAAGGGCTGAGCAAAACCTACGCCGGAACCGGCCGACCGGCGCTGAACGATATCGCGTTACAGATCCCGAAAGGGGCGATATACGGCATTCTCGGGCGCAGCGGCGCCGGCAAAAGTACGCTCATCCGCTGTCTCAATTTGCTGGAGCGGCCCACCTCGGGCCGCATTCTGGTGAACGGACAGGATATTACACAGCTGAACAAGGCGGCGCTGCGGGATTATCGCCTGCGTACCGGGATGATTTTCCAGCACTTCAATCTGCTGCATGCCCGCACCGTCGCCGACAACATCGCGGTGCCGCTGGAGATAGCCGGGGTGCCGCGGGCCGCTCGCGAAGCGCGGGTGCGCGAACTGCTGGAGCTGGTGGATCTCAGCGACAAGGCCGCCGCCTTCCCGTCTCAGCTTTCCGGCGGGCAAAAACAGCGCGTCGGCATCGCCCGGGCGCTGGCCGCCCGACCGGAGGTGCTGCTGTGCGATGAGGCGACCAGCGCGCTGGATCCCGAGACCACCGCCTCGGTGCTGGCTCTGCTGGCGGATATTAACCAGCGGCTCAATCTGACCATTGTGCTGATAACGCACCAGCTGGAGGTGGTGAAAACCATTTGTGACCACGCGGCGCTGCTGGAACAGGGCGAAATTGTCGAAAGCGGCAAACTCGCCGACCTGCTGGTGACCCCGTGGTCGCGGCTGCGTCAGTCGCTGCTGCACGACCCGCAGGCTGAACAGGATTTTCTTACCCGTCACGGCGTTCAGGGGAGGCCATTATGCGGAGTAGCATGAGCTGGGAAGATTTGTGGCCGTTATTACTCGACGGCACGCTGGATACACTCTATATGGTGGGCCTGGCGGCCCTGTTTACCGTGCTGATCGGGCTGCCCACCGGTGTGTTGTTATTTATTTCCCGCGCCAATGGCCTCGCGCCGATGCCGAAACTGAACGCGCTGCTGGGGGCGGCGATCAACATCGGCAGATCGTTACCGTTTATCGTGCTGCTGATCGCGCTGATCCCTTTTACCCGCCTGATCGTCGGCACCACGCTGGGCAGCACCGCCGCTATCGTGCCGGTGACCATCGGCGCCTTTCCGTTCTTTGCCCGTCTGACGGAAAACGCGCTCGACGAGGTGGATTACGGGAGAATCGAAGCCATTCTGTCGATGGGCGGCAACGTCTGGCACGTGATTTTTAAATCTCTGCTGCCGGAAGCCCTGCCGACGCTGCTGGCCGGGATTACGCTGACCATCGTGATGCTGATTGGCTTTTCGTCGATGGCCGGGGTGATCGGCGGCGGCGGACTCGGCGACCTCGCCATCCGCTACGGCTATCAGCGGTTCAATAATGAGGTGATGTTTGGCACGGTGCTGATCCTGGTGGCGATGGTTCAGGGCGTACAAATGGCCGGCGATCGGCTGGTGCGCCGCCTGGCACACCGCCGCTAACCGTCAGATATTAATTCCAGCCGCACTCAGCCGCCAGCTGGCGGACCAGACTGGCGGCGTCACACTCGCGGATCAACCCCACACCCTGCCCGGCCCAGTGCGCGCCATACTCATGGACGCCCTGGGCTTTCGCGGCGGCGGCCAGCGCTTTGCCGATATCATATGCCAGCGGATAATCCGGCACAGCGCTCGCCGGACAGGCTTCCCCCACTGCGCAGAAGGTATTCGCCAGACAACGTGCCGGACGCCCGGATATCGCTGAGGTCAGTACCGTACGCCCGTCAATGCTGTTAGCGATCGCCGCGCGGTAGCCGGCGTCGGCGGCCGATTCCGGACAGAGTAAAAACGCCGTGCCGAGCTGAGCGCCCTGCGCCCCCAGCTGCATCACGCTGGCGATCCCCGCGCCGTCCATGATGCCCCCGGCGGCGACCACCGGGATGGTCAGCCGACGCCGCAGATGTTGCACCAGAGTAAAGGTGCTCATCTGCGCATCTGGCTCCTGCGGGTCGAAGATCCCCCGGTGTCCGCCCGCCTCAAAGCCCTGAGCGACCACCACGTCAATCCCCTGCTGCTCAATGATCTGCGCCTCCTTAAGCGACGTCGCCGTGGCCAGAGTGACGATCCCCTGCTGTCGCAGGCGCTGGATCGCCTCGCGCTCAGGAAGGCCGAAATGGAAGCTCACCACCGCGGGTGAGAGATCGAGAAGCAGCTCCAGCATGGCGGTGTGGCCGATAAACGTCTGGTATATCTCCCTAAGCGACGCCGGAGGGATACTGCCAAAGCGGGTAAAATGGGGGCGCAGCGTCTCAGCCCAGTCCGCCTCCCGTCGGGCGTCGCGCCGGGGCGGCGCATGGCAAAACAGATTGACATTGAACGGCCGGTCCGTCAGCTGGCGGGTGGCGACGATCATCGCTTCCGCCTGGGCAACGGTTGAAGCACCCAGCCCCAGCGAACCCAGCGCCCCGGCATGACTCACCGCGGCAGCCAGCGCGGGGGTGGAGACGCCCGCCATCGGGGCCTGGATCAGGGGGTAGTCAATATCAAGAAGCGAAAGCAGTGAATTTTGCATGGGTTCCTCGTTCATGAGCGATGCCGGAGGCTTACCATCTCTTTTAAAGATGATAAGATCAACATCATTATCATATTGAGAATAAAAATATGAACCACAGCACACTGCAGATTTTTATCCAGGTGGCCGACACGCAAAGCGTCACTCTGGCAGCAAAACGGCTTGGCCGCGCCCAGTCCAATATCACCACCCGTATTCAGCAACTGGAGGAGGAGCTTGCCGTGGAACTCTTCGTCCGCGGCAACAAAAAAATGGTGCTGTCGCCGGCAGGCGTTCAGTTTCTCAGCTATGCCCGGCGGATCCTGAGCCTGGCGGAAGAGGCAAAGCAGAGTCTGCATCCAACCACGCCCGGCGGCAGCCTGCGGCTGGGCGCGATGGAGGCGACCGCCGCCAGCCGTCTGCCGCCGCTGCTCACCCGCTTCCAACAGCGGTGCCCGCAGGTGGATGTCACGCTCAGCACCCGGCCGACCCGCCAGTTAACCGAGGGGGTATTAACCGCCGCCCTTGATGCCGCGCTGGTCTGCCTGCCGCCAGGGACGGATGGCCAACCGGCTTGCCCGCCCGGCCTGGGATCTGTCCCGGTGTTTCAGGAAACCCTGATGCTGGTCCGTCCGCAGAGCGCTGGCCCGCTGCGGTTCGCGGCATTTGCCAGCGGCTGCAGCTATCGGGCGCTGGGAGAGCGCTGGCTGGCGGAACAACAGGCGGCCGTCGAGGTACATGAGGTGAGCTCCTATCACAGCATGCTGGCCTGCGTGGCCTCCGGGCGCTACGCCTGCCTGTTGCCGCAGAGCGTGCTGGTGCTGATGACGCTTCCCGAAAACAGCCTAAGTGAACCGCTGTGCGAGGCGACCACCCAGCTTATCTGGCGCCAGGGGTTCAGCACCTCCGCCCTCAGCGAGTGGCGCATCCTGTTGCAAAGCGCCGCGAACGGCTAAGCTAAAAGAGGAAACCGCGACGCACTCGCCGGAGGCGAACCTGAGCTCTTACCGACAAACGCAGAGGCGTTTTGCCGCTACAGTATCCACCCGAGCGACAAAATCGTATTCGCCAGGTCGCGGCCATGATGCCGCTTTTTTGCCGGGTGGCGGCTGCGCCTGACCCGGCCTACATGGCGGGGCTTAGCCGGCTAAAGGGATCCTCCGCTCCGTAGGCCCGCGCAAGCGCAGCGCCGCCGGGCGACGGGTCGCGGCCATGATGTCGCTTTTTGCCGGGTGGCGGCTGCGCCTGACCCGGCCTACGCCTTTTGGGAGTCATTATGTCGTTCTGCCACATGCGCATCGCCAGACCGGTCAGCGAACTGGAGAGCACCGCCAGCATGTATTGCGCCGGGCTGGGGCTGCAGCAACTTGGAAGCTTTACCGATCATGAAGGATTCAGCGGGTTGATGATCGGTTCGCCGGATGCCAGCTGGCATCTGGAATTCACCCACTGCCGCCACCATCCCGTTACCCCCTCGCCAGGAGATGAAGATCTGCTGGTGCTGTACTATCCGCAGCCTGAGGCCTGGAAGGCACAATGCAGCGCCATGGACGCCGCCGGGTTTCTGCGCGTCACGGCATTCAACCCCTACTGGGAGGTCAACGGCGTCACTTTCGTCGACCGCGACGGCTATCGCACCGTGCTGCAAAACCGCGCCTGGGGGGAAGTGCGAAACGTTTCACATCACGAGGAGCCTCAATAACCTCCCTGAGGTGACCCGCACCGCGCCCGGCGGGGGCGTTAAGCCTGTTCCGCCCGCAGCCACGGCGTCACGGTAAGCCCGGCCAGCAGACCTTCCGGACTGAGCAGACGGGTGACGGTCTGCCCCCACGGCTCGTCGCGCGCGGCAACAAGGAGGTGGTACCCCTGCTGCTGCAGCTGCGCCGTCGCCGCGGCAAGGTCGCGGACCTCAAATTCAATCCACGCCTGCGGCACCGGCTCCGTCTCCGGCCACTGCTCCTGACCAAAACAGGACTGCGCCGCCTGCGCCAGCGGCCACAGCGCAAAATGCTTCACCCCGCCAATGGCATCCTGCTCGCTGAGCAGATACGCCTCGTTACCCGGCATCGGCTTCAGCGGCAATCCCAATGCCTGACAATAGAAATCACGGCTTTGCGAGGTGCTTTGGGTAATAGGGCCGAAGCCCGCAATGAACATAACGTCAATATCGGCGAATTCCTGGGACATATACTCTCCTCAAGGCGGCGGCAAGATACCGTCATCATGCCCCGAAGCCGGCGTCAGCGGCAACACCGTTAATGACGGCGGCGAGGCCATCGATCACGGATAAAACGCCCTCGCCACTCGCCAGCCTCTTCGCGGCGCGTTATGCTAAACATCCCTATGTATTAACCCTTTATCCCTATGAGCACTTCCGTCAGCACCACGCAACTTAATCTGCGCATCATTTCGATCGTTGTTTTTACCTGTATCTGTTACCTCTCCATTGGTCTGCCGCTGGCCGTTCTGCCGGGTTATATTCACTATCAGCTGGGCTACAGCACCTTTGTCGCCGGGATCGTGATCAGCCTGCAGTACATCTCGACGCTGATAAGCCGGCCGCACGCCGGGCGCTACCGATATCTGGGGCCCGAAAAAAGTGGTTAGCCTCGGGATCGTCTGCTGTCTGCTCAGCGGCGCCTTCACGCTGCTGGCGGTAATGTTGCAGGCGATGCCGATGCTGGCGATTGCCGCGCTGTTGGCGGGCCGGGTGTTTCTTGGCGTCGGCGAAAGCTTTACCGCCACCGGCGCCACGCTCTGGGGGATCAAAACCGTCGGCGCGATCCATACGTCGCGGGTGATCTCCTGGAACGGCGTGGCAACCTATGTGGCGATGGCGGTCGGCGCGCCGTTGGGGGTCACCCTTAACCAGTATTTCGGCATCAGCGGCTTTGCCACGGTGGTGGTGCTGGTCGCCGCCATCGGCCTGCTGTTCGCCCGCACGCGGCAGGACGTCAGCGTGACCGCCGGCGTCAGAGCCCCCTTTCACGCGGTGGTGCGCAAAATCTGGCCTTATGGGCTGGGGCTGGCCTTTGGCACCGTCGGTTTCGGCGTTATTGCCACCTTTATCACCCTCTACTTTGCCGCGCACAGCTGGCAGGGCGCCGCGTTTACCCTCTCGCTGTTCAGCGTCGGCTTTATCTGTGTTCGCCTGGTGCTGGGGAACACCATCACTCGCTATGGCGGGGTCCCGGTATCCCTGGCCTGCTTCGTCATCGAATGTCTCGGCCTGCTGCTTATCTGGCTGGCGCCGTCGGCCTGGGTGGCGGGGATCGGCGCCTTTCTCACCGGCTCGGGTTTTTCGCTGGTCTTCCCGGCGTTGGGGGTTGAGGCGGTAAAACAGGTGGAAGAGCAAAACCAGGGGACCGCCCTTGGCACCTACTCGGCGTTCCTTGATCTCGCGCTGGGGCTGACCGGGCCGCTGGCCGGCTGGGTCGCCGGTTACTACGATCTCGCCACCCTGTATCTGCTGGCGGCAATCGTCGTAGTGTTCGCTTTCCTGCTGATTTTACGCGTATATCTGCAACAGCGGGCCGCGGTCAGGACGTAGCCAGGCCCGGCTCGCGGAACGCCGCGGGCCGCCGACACCGGCAAAAAACGAATCGGCAATTGACGACGATTCGGCTTCCGTGCCAACATCCCCTCCAGCGTCTGGCGACAGATGCAAGGACGGTGGCGGAAAACAACAGAGATCGCGCAACGATCCGGCCCGCCGCCGTAGTCCAATCCGAATCACTGACCCACACGGTGAATTCCTGATTCTGGCGGGAAACACAGACATGCACCAAAGTTTTAATCAGCGCGTTCATTTCTATTACTGCGTCCTGGTCGCGCTGAAGATGCACGGAAAGTCGAAAAAGTCGGGCGGTATCAGAGGAAAGAACAACTTTCTGCTGAAATGGCTGCGCCGGGCGCAGGATAACAATATTTTCCCTCCCGATATCACCAGCGAAATCGAATGGCTGCGCGGGAAGATTATTCAGGCCGGCTACGATACCGATCTCGAGCCGATGCTGGATTTTGTTTACGCCACCGCCAGCCGCGCCGAAGCGCTCAAGAACGCCGAATAAGCCACTGCGCCCGCTGCGGGCGCAGATGCTGCCCAATCCGCTTACTCCCTGACAATGTGCCCATCACGCACGGGATAGCCTGCTGAGGTTATTTTATCGGTGACACTGTCACGAAAGGCAGATGCTGTAGTGGATCATTTCCCCCTGACAGGCGGCCCCGGGCGTTCTATGCTTTGCCCTGTCTCCCTTACACAGGACAACGCCCGATGGCCGACTGGAACCCTTCGCTGTATCTGCAGTTTGACGCTGAGCGCACCCGCCCGGCGGCTGACCTGCTTTCCCGTATCGCTCACCTGCAGGTCGAGAGCGTCGTTGACCTCGGCTGCGGGCCGGGCAACAGTACCCGCCTGCTGCGTGCCGCCTGGCCGCTGGCGGCGATCGTCGGTATCGATAACTCCCCGGCCATGCTGGACCAGGCGACGCAGGCCTTACCTGACTGTGAGTTTATCGAGGCCGATATCGCCAGCTGGCGGCCTGCGCAACCGCCAGACGTGATCTATGCCAACGCCTCGCTGCAGTGGCTGGCGGATCATGAGACGCTGTTTCCGCATCTGGTGAACCAGCTGGCGGAGAACGGTACGCTGGCGGTGCAGATGCCGGATAACTGGCAGGAGCCCTCCCATACTCTGATGCGTCAGGTCGCCGGCGAGCTGGGATTGCCGGACCGTGGTCGCCAGCCCTTGCTTTCGCCGGACGCCTGGTACGATCTGCTCACCCGTCAGGGCTGCGAAGTTGATATCTGGCGCACCACCTATTTTCATCCGCTCGCCTCTCATCAGGCAATAGTCGACTGGCTGCAGGGCACCGGACTGCGACCTTATCTGACGGGCCTCGATGAACCGGCCAGGAGCGCCTTTCTGACCCGCTATTTGGCATTGCTGGCCGACCACTATCCGTTACAGTGTAACGGAATGGTGCTTCTGCGCTTCCCGCGTCTGTTTATCGTGGCGCGAAAAAGAGCCGCCTGACGGTTGGCCTGAGTAAGTCGTAAAACATAACCAACACAAAAATAAGAGCGGGCCAGCAGACCATCCTGATTTTCAGGATTAACTATCCTGAACATTGCGATATTCAACACATTCCTCAGCGTGCGACAGTGACGACCACTTCAACCTGTAACGGGAGTCACTATGCATACCCCCCCTGTCGATCGCCACACGCTGGCTGCCATTGCGCCAAAACTGGCCGAACTGACCGAAACAGTGCTGTTTGGCGATATCTGGGCGCGCAGCGAGCTGTCGCTCCGCGAACGCAGCTTAATCACCCTCTCCGCCCTGACGGCGCTGGGCAAAACGGAGCAACTGCCCTGGCATATCGCCTACGGCTATCAAAATGGCCTGAGCCAGGAGGAGATAGTCGAATTGTTTACCCACCTGGCGTTCTACGCCGGCTGGCCGGCGGCGGCCAGCGCCCTGACCTGCCTGAACGCGCAGGAGGCGCCATGCCTCTGACGCGTATTTCGCTTGGCGCGGCCTGGCGTCCCGCGGAGTTTGCTCAACTGTCGGCGCTATTCCATGAATGCCTGGTGGCGGAGTTTGACGTGCCGCCGGCGGACAAATTTCAGTTTATCGAGCAGACCGCCGACGGACAGCGCATTTACGACCCGCATTATCTCAGCGGCGGGCGCAGCGCCCGCTTCGTGCTGTTTCATATTTTCGCCGGGAAGCCGCGCCGCCGGGCGCAGAAACAGGGGCTCTACCGTCGGCTGTGCGCGCGGTTAGCCGATGAGATGGCGGTCAGCCCGCAGGACGTGATGGTGGTGATCCAGTTTAACCAGCTGGAGGACTGGAGTTTCAGCGCCGGCATAATGGCGGGTGAATAAGACAGGCGGCGCCTGCAGGGCGCCGCGATTCAGGCTATTTTGTTGCTACCAGGCGAGATGATGCACCAGTGACAGATCCCAGGCCGTCGCCAATAGCGAAAGAAACATTATCAGATTGACCACTGTTTCGAGACGTTTTTCCATCGTTGCTTCTCCTGAGCCTGTTTCCCCTGTTATAGCGGGAAAAGCTTAACAACATCTTATCGCTTCAGGAGTCGAGGGTGATCCTGTAGCGCACATAATCGTCAGCCGGGGTGAATTCATCATACAGGTGGCGGGCGGGATTATCACGGCGAGTATGCCAGTACAGACGTGACCAGCCTTTCTCAGCCCCTTCGGTTTGCAGCGACTTAATCAGCGTTCTGGCAATGCCTTGTCCGCGGAAGGCAGGATCGACGAACAGATCCTCCAGATGCAGATCGGCGTGGTGACCCAGGTGCCTTCGTGCAGAATGCAGATAGCGAACCCCACCACGGTATCATCCACCACCGCGACTCTGCCCAGCACGGATGAGTTCACCTCCAGCATCCGCTGCCAGGTGCATTCGGTCACCTCTTCCGGCTGCGGGCTGCCGTAGAAGCGGGTATAGCCTTCCCAGAGCTGAAGCCATTCGGCTTTGTCATGCGGCCGAACTTCCCGGATATCGATGACCATGCGAGTTTCCTTACAGATGAATGAATTAGCCTGCGAACATTGGCAGGAAATATGTGATATGTGTTAAGGCCATTATTTTCCTGCGCAGGTATTTGTTCAAGCGGCTTAACCACAATTCTCCCCCTGCGCAGGGCGATTTGGCACTAAAAAGCCTTTTGCAGCGAGGCTGCCGACCGGCTGTATCTGGCTAATAAAAAAGTATGTTGTAACTAATTCGAGTGCGATTAAACCCGGCCGCAGCCGGGTGAATAGACTCCACTATCAGCAGAGCGGCCTGACGGCGTCGCGCATACCGCGGGTCAGGATAGCGTCAAGGTCAGCGGCGACCTGCTCCACCAGGCCGGGGATCTGGCTGAGATCCTGCTTCCAGTGGGACTCCACGCTGAGCACAGCGGAAACCAGCTCGCGGGTGCATATCTGGCCGTCACGATGGCGGGCCCAAAGCGTCTGGTAGCGCGTCAGCCATTCCGCATCATCCTGTACCGGATAGCTTGTCCCCTCCCGCTCTCCCCGGTAGAAGGCGATCAGCGCCGCCAGGGCGAAGGTCAGGCGCGGCGGTAGCGCGCCATGCGCCTTCTGCCCTGCCAGCAGCTGCGGCAGAATACGGGTGCGGTATTTGGTCATGCCGTTGAGAGCGATCGAGAGCAGCTGATGTTTGATATAGGGATTACGGAAGCGCCCGGTCACGGCGCTGGCGAATGACACCAGCTCATCGCGCGGCAGATCCAGCACCGGAATAATCTCGTCATAAATCGCCTTTTCGACAAACGCGCAAATTTCCGCATCGTTCATCGCCTCGCCGACGGTGTCGATCCCGGCCTGGAAGGCCACCGGCACCAGGGCGGTGTGCGCCCCGTTGAGGATCGCCACTTTGCGCTCTTTATAGGGCTTGATATCGTCCACGATGCGCACATTGAGCGGCAGCTTATCGAGTCGCAGCTCGCTGGCTAATGAGGCGGGCCCCTGAATAACGAACAAATAAAAGTGCTCGGCAGTATCGAGGAAAGCGTCCTGATAGCCGGTTTGCGCCTCCAGAGCCGCCACTTCATCGCGCGGGTAGCCGGTCACAATGCGATCCACCAGCGTGGAACAGAAGGTATTTGCCGACGTCAGCCAGTTGATAAAGGCCTGCGGCAGCTGCCACTCGGAGGCATAGCGCAGCACCAGCGTCTGCAACGCCTCGCCGTTATAATCGATCAGTTCGCAGGGGATGATCACCCATCCCTTATCGGCTGCGCCGGCAAAATGCTGGTAGCGTTCAAACAGCAGGCGGGTCAGTTTTGCCGGATAGCTTACCGGCGGCGCGTCATCAAACCGATCCCCGGCATGGTAGCTGATGCCCGCCTCAGTGGTATTGGAAAAGACAAACCGCATCTGTGGGTTATGCGCCAGACGTAAAAAAGCGTCGTAGTCAGCGTAAGCGCTGATTTCCCGGTTGACCGAGCGGATCAGCCGCGCGTCGCTCACCGCTTCGCCCTGCTCGTTGAGACCGCGAATGATGGTGGTATAGAGGCCGTCCTGGGTATTCAGGGAGGGGGGGAAATCGGTGGCGATAGGACGAACGACCACGATGCCAGCATTCAGGTCGGTATGCGTGTTGAGCAGGTCAATCTGCCAGTCAACGAATGCGCGCAGGAAGTTACCTTCTCCAAACTGGATGATACGGTCAGGGTACTGCGCGCCGGGGAAATCACGACGGTTTAACGTTTTCACAATGGGTTCCCTCTAAGAGTAGTCATACAACCTGAGTAATTGGTCCAATAACTTATCAGGTTTTACTACCAGTGAAACCCTGTTTTGATCAAAGGATTCTGTAATAACCGCCGTCAGGCAAGAAACTTATAGAACAGTGAAGTGGCGGTCATTGCACCGTCAGGCATCAGCGCATAGCGCGGAATTTCGCCCACTTTTTCCCAGCCACAGCGGACATAGAACTGTTCCGCCCCGCTGCCGGTCGCCGTGTCCAGCACCAGCACCGTCTTACCTACCCGCCGGGCGGTTTGCTCCAGATCCGCCATCAGCGCGTTGGCAATCCCCAGGCGACGGGCATTTTGGTGAACCAAAAGTTTGGCCACGTCCGCACGATGGGGCTGGTTTTCCGGTTGGCTGGTGATAAGTTGCACGGTGCCGACGGGACGTTCCTCAGCGTCAAGGGCGGCCAGCACGATGCGCTCCCCGGCCGCCACGCTGTTGGCGACATGTTGCCAGAAGGTCGTCGCCGTCTGCTGACTGAAAGGCAGCATAAAGCTCACCGAGGCGCCGCCGTTCACGCAGCTCGCCAGGATATCGCTTAATGCCGGAAGGTGATGAAGAATATCGTCGCGCGATAACGTGCGCAGTGAAAATGATGTGATCATAATAGCTCCTTGTTTTTGACCACATCACTATATTTTAACCAAGCATTAACACAAGCATAACACTTATAGGATTTTCTTATGGTGCGCTTTCCGTCAGCGTCGGCATACAGATGCGGTTACGGCCTGTCTGTTTGGCTTTGACCATTTCATCGTCCGCGGCCAGCAGCAGCTGGTTAAACAGCTCGGTAATACGGGCCTGGCCCACCTCGCGTGTCTCCAGTCCCATACTGATGGTCAGGTGGATCGGGTTATGTCCCCAACCGAAAGCTTGCGACTCTACGCCGTGGCGGATCTTCTCCGCCAGCAGATAACCCTGCTGGGTGCTGTCGACCACGGCGGCGACCGCAAACTCCTCGCCGCCGATACGGGCGACCATACCCTGCTCGCCCACCAGTTGCCTGACCTGCTGGGCAAACTGAGTCAGTACGCAATCTCCGCCCTCATGGCCCAGGGCATCGTTCACCCTTTTGAAGCCATCGATGTCCATCACCATCACCGTCAGTAGTTTATCGGCCGGCAAGGCCTGACGTTTCAGCGCCTCGCTCAGCCCGGAACGGGAATAGACCCGGGTCTGGAAATCAAAATCAGCGCGCAGGGCCAGCTGTTTCACCAGCATGTTGATCGCCTCGACGCTGGAGGCGACGATCACCGGGCTTATCAGCATCGCCGCGATCCCCAGGCGAGTGGAGAACAGCTGCCACGGCTGCATTCGCGTATCCGGCGAAAAGTGAATTAACGAGTTGGCTACCAGCAGTATCTCGCCGATGCCGGTGAGAAAGGTCAACAGGCAGGTCAGCGGCAGCGGATAGCGCACGGCGCACCAGATCAGGGCCGGTAGCGGGAAGGTAATGCTGCCGGCGCCGCCCACCGCCACGCCGAGGGCTATCGACAGCACCAGCGCCAGCGCGGGCAGCAGCTGGCGAAAGCGAAAACCGCTTAACGCGGAGGGCAGCGTCAGGGTCAGAATAAACGGCAGAATAAGCACCGCCGTCGAGAACTGCTCGCTAAACCAGTCCGCCAGCTGGGGAATAAAGGTGGCGCGCTCGACGTCCACCGACCCCAACGCGCCGACCGCTGCGCACAGCAGCGCGGCTAACAGACAGAAACAGAATAAATTAAGCGCGTTAATCGGGCCGGGCATCGAGTCGGCGCGTCGTTTATCCCACAGCACCAGCTGCGCCAGGGTCACAATAAAGACAATATTGGAGAAGTTAATCAGCAATGAGGCAAAGCCCATTCCCCAGCGCGAGGTTAATCCGTCATAGACCAGCATTGCCGCAAAGCAGACGGCATAAAAATAGCTGCGATTAAGCCATACGTAGCGCGCAAAGATCCCGGCCATCACTGCGTTGAGCGGCCAGAAGAAAGAGAGCTCCTGCACCAGACGCAACATCGCGCCCAGAAAATGCAGCAATAGCGTTAACGTAAATAAGACCAGTGCATCGCGCACGGGTTGTTCTTCACGAAACAGCGTAAATGACCGAATCGACAGTGAAGACATTCAGTAATTATCCGTCTAATTGTTTCAGGCAATTATTATGTTAATAGTTAGTTAGCGGATTATCATAACATGAGAATATTTATCAGGCATACTCCGGCGCCGATCAAATGCAAATTAGCGCACAGACGGGCCGTTCATCTGCAGCACCAGCCAGCGGTGGATCACCTGCACAATATAGCGCTGCTCCTGCTCGCTCAGCGCGCGGCCGTGGGGAATGGCGTGCCATTTTTCCAGGCAGCCGCGACAGCAGGTGGCGGTCGCGTGCTGGGCGATAAACACCGGGTGACCGCGCATCGGCGTCTGCTTGCCATCATTGGCCGGCGCGGCGGACGCCAGCCGCTGACGGATAAAATCGGCGGCATGCTGGTCGATGACCTCCGGCCCTTTATCGAGGCAGTATTGCCGCTCTTTCATTCCCAGCCGGAAGCGTGAACGAAACGTCGAACGCGCCAGGCGAGCAAATAATCGATCCTGATCGACCATCAGAACACCGACCTCCCCATCCGCTGAGTCAGTTTCTCCAGCAGCGCCACGCCGGCCAGGGAGTTCCCCGCCTCGTCAAGCTCCGGGCTCCAGACCGCGATCGCCATCTCCTGCGGCACAATCGCCACAATTCCGCCGCCGACGCCCGATTTCGCCGGCAGACCGACGCGCCAGGCAAACTCGCCGGCGTTCTGGTACATGCCGCTGGTCATCATCAGGGCATTCACCTGGCGGGACTGTATCGGCGCGATAACCGGCGTTTCGAGATGCGGGGCGATGCCGCGGTCGGCGAGAAACAGAAAGGTTCGCGCCAGCTCGACGCAGCTCATCTCCAGCGAACAGTAGTGGAAATAGTTCTGCAGCACGGTGGCGACATCATTATGGAAGTTGCCGAAGGATTTCATCAGCCAGGCGATGGCGGCGTTGCGCGCCGAATGCTCAAACTCAGAGCGGGCCACCAGCGGATCGTAGGCGATATCGGCCACGCCGCTCAGGCGGCGGACAATCTCCAGCATTCGCTGGCGCGGCGCGCTGAGCCGGCTCTGCAGCATGTCGCAGACAACCAGCGCCCCGGCGTTGATAAACGGGTTGCGCGGTTTGCCCTGCTCGATCTCGAGCTGCAGAAGCGAGTTAAAGGGCTGACCGGAGGGATCTTTCCCCACCCGCTGCCAGATCTCCTCTTCCTGATAGTGGTTCATGGCCACCACCAGACTCAATACCTTGGAGATCGACTGGATGGAGAATCGTTCATGGGCATCGCCGGCGGCAAAATGTTGCCCGTCCACCGTACAGATAGCGATGCCAAGCTTATCGCCGCTGACGCTGGCCAGCGCCGGAATATAATCCGCCACTTTACCGCGGCCAATCAGCGGCCTGATTTCTGCCAGAATGGCTTCCAGCATTGCGTTATTGATCACCGTCGCCACACGCGGCTCCTTGCCCACCGTCGAATTTTGGTGGGCGAGTATAGCAGACGAGAACGACGGTCGTCAGGGGCAAACGCAGATTAGCGACGGTCTTTCCAGACGGTCTGCGCATTGCAGAACTCATGCAGGCCAAAATGCGACAGTTCACGACCAAAACCGCTCTTCTTCACGCCGCCGAAAGCCACCCGGGCGTCGCTGGCGCAGTAGCCGTTAAGGAAGACACCGCCGCACTCCAGCTCGCGGGCAAAGCGCTGGGCCTGCGCCTCGTCGGTGGTGTAGACCGTTGCCGACAGGCCAAATTCGCTGTCGTTAGCGAGGGCCAGCGCATGGTCTGCGTCACGGGCGGTGGTCAGGGTCGCGACCGGACCAAACAGCTCCTGGCGGAAGCCGGTCATGCCGGCGGTGACGTTGCCCAGGACCGTTGGCGCATAGAAATTGCCCGCCCCTTCGATTTTTTCCGCCCCCAGCAGCAGGGTTGCGCCTTCATCGAGGGTCGCCGTTACCTGCTGGTGCAGTTCATCGCGCAGATCGAATCGCGCCATCGGCCCGACGTAATTCTGCTCGTCGCGCGGATCGCCCATCTTCAGCGCCGCGACGGCGTCGACAAATTTGCGGGTGAAGGCCTCGGCAATGCCGGCTTCGAGGATAAAGCGCTTCGATGCGGCGCACACCTGGCCGCTGTTCTGATAGCGGCCGGTGACGGCGGCCTTCACCGCTTCATCCAGATCGGCATCGTTCAGAACGATAAAGGGATCGGATCCCCCCAGCTCGAGCACGCATTTCTTCAACGCTGCGCCCGCCTGAGCGCCAATCGCTTTCCCGGCGCGGACGCTGCCGGTGACGGTCACCGCCGCGATGCGGTCGTCATTGATAATCTGCGAAACGCCGTCATTGGTGGCGTTGACCCAGCCAAACACGCCATCCGGCAGGCCGGCGGCGGCAAAAATCTCACCCAGCAGGCGGGCGCTGCCCATCACGTTCGGGGCGTGCTTCAGCAGGTAGCTGTTGCCGGCCAGCAGGATCGGCACCGCGCCGCGCAGCACCTGCCAGACCGGGAAGTTCCACGGCATCACCGCCAGAATGGCCCCCAGCGGACGATATTCGATCACCGCCTGGTTATTTTCCACCAGGGTGGCTTCGGTCGCCAGCATCGCCGGGCCATGTTCGGCATACCAGTCGCAGAGATTGGCGGATTTCGCCACCTCGCCGCGAGCCTGAGCAATCGGTTTGCCCATCTCGAGAGTGATCGTCTGGGCCACCTCTTCACCGCGGGCGCGCAGCTCGGCCCCGATGCGGTGCAGCGCGTCGGCGCGTGCGGCGAGCGGCGTCTGACGCCACTGGCGATAGCCCGCCGCGGCGAGAGCGATAGCCGCGTCGACCTCGCGTTCGCTGGCCCACGGCAGCGAGGAGACCACCTCGCCGGTAGTCGGGTTGACGGAGACGGCGTGCGTTGCAGATAAATTCATCGTTATTCTCTCTCTCGTTGCTTGCGAAGTGAACGTATTCTGGCTTACCTTTCCATTCATTGAAAATGAATAATATTAAGCAACGCATTCACAAAAGAAGAATAGTATGGACCTGACTCAGCTAGAGATGTTTAACGCCGTCGCCAGCACCGGCAGCATTACCCAGGCAGCGCAGAAAGTGCATCGCGTGCCGTCCAACCTCACCACCCGCATCCGCCAGCTGGAGGCGGATCTTGGCGTTGAGCTGTTTATCCGCGAGAACCAGCGGCTGCGCCTCTCGCCCGCGGGCCACAGCTTCTTACGCTACAGCCAGCAGATCCTCGCCCTGGTGGACGAGGCGCGAATGGTAGTGGCGGGCGACGAACCCCAGGGACTCTTCTCTCTCGGTTCGCTGGAGAGCACCGCGGCGGTGCGGATCCCCACCACCCTGGCCCACTTTAATCAGCGCTACCCGAAAATTCATCTCGCCCTCTCCACCGGCCCCTCCGGGACGATGATCGACGGCGTGCTGGAGGGAGCCCTGAGCGCCGCGTTCGTTGACGGACCGCTGGTGCACCCGGGCCTGGAGGGGCTACCGGTGTTCCCTGAAGAGATGATGATCGTCGCCCCCTACGGCCACGCGCCCATCGCCCGCGCCAGCGAAGTGAACGGGGCTAATGTCTACGCTTTTCGCGCCAACTGTTCCTACCGCCGGCATTTTGAGAGCTGGTTCCATGCCGACAGAGCCACTCCGGGCCGGATCCATGAGATGGAGTCTTATCACGGGATGCTGGCCTGCGTGATCGCCGGCGCCGGGCTGGCGCTGATCCCGCGCAGTATGCTGGAGAGTATGCCGGGCCATCAGCAGGTTTCCACCTGGCCGCTGGCGGAAGAGTGGCGCTGGCTCACCACCTGGCTGGTGTGGCGCCGGGGCGCCAAAACCCGCCAGCTGGAAGCGTTTATAGCGCTGCTGAACGAAGATCGGCAAACAGCGGTTTCTCCATAAAGACGCTGAGCGGATCGGGCTGGTAGGGAGCAAACGCGCAGCGGGTCTGATAGCCGTTGCGCGTATAGAGGGTGATGGCCGCATGCTGATGGATGCCGGTCTCCAGGCGCAGAGTATGGCAGTCGCGCTGGCGCGCTTTCGCCTCCAGGGCCACCAGCAGTTTTTCTCCCAGCTGTTGCCCACGATGCTGTGGATCAATATAGACCCGCTTCATCTCGCCAAAACCTTCATCGCTGAGGACGATAGCCCCACAGCCAACGGCTTCGCCCTGCGGACTGCGGATCGCCAGGGCGATCACTGTCTCCGGCGGCAGTTGACCGAGGTCCAGCAGATGGTTGCTCTCCGCCGGGTAGAGTGTCTCCTGCCAGGCGTCGAGGGCGGCAATCAGGGCGGTAAATTCGGCGTCGGTGGGGGCGATGTCGGTGATGGTATACATAGGTGAGCTCCTTTTTTTACGCCACTGTAGCGCGCCCCGGAACGTTTTCCGCCATAGCATTAACTTATATTGCCGCCCGCCACTTGCGCTAACTAACTGAAACGAAGTAACTTTATCCCCTGCCGTCCGTTTTTGAGACCTGAATATGCGCACCAAAGCCCGTAAAGTGATGATTATTGGCGCCGGTAACGTCGGCGCTTCAGCGGCCTACGCCCTGCTCAACCAGAGCATTTGTGAGGAGCTGATCCTCGTCGACCTTAACCAGCCGCGCGCCGAGGCCCACGCTCAGGACCTCAGCGACGCCGCGGCCTATCTGCCGGGGATGATGACCATCTCCACCCGCGAGGCCAGCGACTGCGCCGATGTCGACATCGCGGTGATCACCGTCTCCGGCGGCGCGCTGCGCCCCGGCCAGAGCCGTCTCGATGAACTGACCACTACCGCAAAAATCGTCAAGAGCATTGTGCCGACCATGATGGCCAACGGGTTTAACGGCATCTTCCTGGTGGCCACCAACCCGTGTGACATCATCACCTGGCAGGTATGGCAGCTCTCCGGCCTGCCGCGCAGCCAGGTGCTGGGCACCGGCGTCTGGCTGGATACCACCCGCCTGCGCCGTCTGCTGGCGCAGGAGCTGAACATTGGCGCCCAGAGCATCGACGCTTTTATCCTCGGCGAGCACGGCGATACCCAGTTTCCGGTATGGTCGCACTCCTCGGTATATGGCACGCCGATCGCCGACCTCTACCAGCAACGCACCGGCCGGCCGCTCGACCGGGAGGCGATGGCCGACAAAGTGCGCAAGCTGGGGTTTGAGATCTACGCCGGCAAAGGCTGTACGGAATATGGCGTGGCAGGCACCATCGCCGAGATCTGCCGCAATATTTTTACCGGCAGCCACCGTGCGCTGGCGGTCTCCTGCATTCTTGACGGTGAGTACGGGGTCAGCGGCGCGGCGGCTGGGGTGCCGGCGGTGCTGGCCCAGGGGGGCGTGGAGCAGATTATCGAACTGCGGCTGGCCGGCGAAGAACAGACGAAGTTCAGCCAGTCGGTTGCGGTGATCAAAGCCAATATCGCGCGTCTGCCCTGACGGCAGACGGCGGCGTCTGGATCAGTCGGCAATGATCAGCTGAGGGGAAAGGGTCACCAGCGCCTCGCGGGTCGCTTCCGGCAGGTGGCCGTCGGTGACGATATCGGTCAACGACTCCAGCGGGGCTATGTTGAAGAGTGACCAGGCGCCGTATTTGGAGCTGTCCGCCAGCAGAATGCGCCGGCGGGCATTGGCCATCAGATCGCGTTTCAGGGCGGCCTTCTCCTCCGTCGGGGCGGTGATCCCTTTCTCAAGGTCCCAGCCGTTGCAGCTGACGAAGGCGAGATCGGGCCAGATGGTCTGCAGCAGGCGGCGGCCGTGATCGCCGATGCACGACTGGCTGCTGTCATCGATGCGCCCGCCGATAATCGTCACTTCAATCTGCTTAAATTCCGACAAAAACAGGGCGATATGTAAATCGCTGGTGATCACCCGCAGCGGCAGATGGGTGATCTGCCGCGCCAGCTCAATCATGGTGGTGCCGGCATCGAGCACAATGGCGTCTCCGGCTTTCACCAGCGCTGCCGCCGCGCTGGCGATCGCCTGCTTTTCCAGCGGGCTGCGCTGGGCTTTCTCCAGCGTCGTCGGCTGGGCAGGAATAAACCGGTTCAACGTCACCCCGCCGTGCGTGCGGCTGATCACCCCTTCCTGATCGAGTTTGATCAGGTCGCGACGAATGGTGGCTGGCGAGGCGTTGGTCGCCGCCACCAGCTGGTCGACTGTCACCAGATTATGGCTTTTCAGGAAGTCCATAATCTGCTCTAACCGGTTATATCCCTTCATGTTATTCCTGCGCGATGTGCATGGCGAGCTCAATGGAGGTTGCCATGCTCTCAGACTTCGCTTTACCTGTCCAGGCAATATCAAACGCGGTGCCATGATCCGCAGAGGTGCGGATAAACGGCAGCCCGGCGGTGATATTGACCCCATCATAGAATCCCAGCAGCTTCAGCGGAATATGCCCCTGGTCGTGATACATCGCCACGACCATGTCGTACATCCCCTCATGACACTGCATAAACACCGTGTCCGGTGGACAGGGGCCGGTTACCTCCACTCCCTGCTCCCGCATGGCGGCAACCGCGGGGGCGACGATGCGGATCTCTTCATCGCCAAACAGGCCGTTCTCCCCGGCGTGCGGATTCACGCCGGCGACCGCAATGCGCGGACGCTGATAGCCGACGCGGCGCAGAAAGCGATCCGCCACGCCGATCACTGTCTCGATCCGCGACTGGTTGAGGGTGTCAAGGAACTGGCGCAGGGCGATATGGGTGGTGATATGGATAACCTTAAGCTTTTCGGTATACAGCACCATGGCGTAATCGGTGGTTTGCGTCAGGTGGGCCAACAGTTCCGTATGACCGGGAAAAGCATGCCCCGCCAGATGCAGCGCCTCTTTATTCAACGGCGCGGTGGCGATGGCCGCGACGGCGCCCTCCAGCGCGAGGCGGGTCGCCCGCTTAATGCAGCGAAACGCCAGATCCCCGGCCTGGGCCTGCACTTCGCCAGGACGCAGCCCCTGCGGGTCGCTGAGCGGCTCATCGATGACGTTAATCGTCGCCGGGGCAAAGCTTGCCTCGGCGGGATGGTCAATGATGCGCAGCTCCGCCCGCGGGGTGATGTTCAACGCCAGGATACGCCGCAGCGTCTGCGCGCAGCCCACCACCACCACCGGCGCGCCGCTCAGCGCCCCGTCGGCGAGGGATTTGATAATAATCTCCGGACCAATCCCTGCCGGGTCGCCCATTGTGACTGCAATGATGTTAGACACTCAGTTTCTCCTCAATAAAATTCACAACATGTAATAGCGTGGTGTCGGTGCCGAATCCTCCGGCTTTAGTCATCACCGGCCGCGACCAGCGGCCGCCGAGGAAGTATCCGTATGGGACGCACTCCGCGACCCGGCCGCGGATCTGAAAACCGCTGGCGCCGAGCACCTGAGCCACGGCGATGGCCACATCGCCACCGGAGAGGTACAGCGCGCCAGGGGGACACAGGGCCACCGCCTGTGCCGTAACGTCGGCAAGCCAGGCGCAGATGTGCTCCCCGTAGGCCGCACGGCTGAGACCGCGTTCGCGGCACTGGGCTTCAATCCCGTGCCGGACGGCGTTATTCGGGCGGGTGGTCACCACGCAGTGATCACCCTCACGCAGCACCTCGGCGATCCGCGAGGCTTCCTCCTTCGGCGATCCGCTAAAGGCCTGTTCGACATCAATTTCGATCTTTCTCACTCGGGAATGAGCCTGCAGCGCCGCGACCTGGCGCTGCGCCATCTCGCTCATCGAGCCGACCACCGCCAGCAGCGGCCCCTGCTCGCTGCGGCGCAGGCGGCGCGCCAGCGCCTCGCAAAGGCCTGCCGAGCCGACCAGCAGGGTCTCCTGCGCATGAGGAGCGACGGCGTCAATAACCTGATCCAGATGACGCTCTTCCCAGGCGTCGATAATCAGTACCTGCCTCGCTTCGCCTGCCGTCGCTAACGCTCCCGGAAGCTGGGCGGCGCTCAGCGACCGGCTCGGCAGCCGGCTCTGCATGGCGAGAATGCCGGCAATATCCGCCCGGCTAACCGGCGTCTTCGGATCGCTGGCAAATTCGGTGTGATCGAGGGGTATCCCGTGTACATAGCAGCGTCCGTCCCGGGTATGCCGCCCGGCCGCCGGGTAAGCCGGCGCCACAACCGCCACCCGGCAGCCCTGCGCCGTCATCATCGCTTCCAGTTCGGCGCCGGGGTTGCCGCGCAGCGTGGAGTCGATCTTCTTTATCTGCCAGCGCGGGGCGAATCGCGCCGCGCCGCGCAGCAGAGCGGTGACCTTGTCGGCGGCCGCGCCGGCGGTCATCGCCCGGCTGTCGCTGTTGAGTATTAACGCCCGGGCGGATGACGCCTGCCCGGCGGAGAATGCCACTTCTACCGACATGCCCGCCTCCGCCAGGCTGACCCCGGCGTCATTGGCTCCGGTAAAGTCATCTGCCAGCACCAGCACGCTGTTATTGCCGTCTTTCATTGTCCTGCCTTGTGGTCGTTGTAAACGTTGCAAACCTGAAATTGATTATATTCAATCATATTTGATTAAATGTGAGCAAGCTCAAGTTATTAAACCGCCGTATAAATTATAACTTTTCCCCACCAGACGAGTAGAACGACTCGTGAATGATTGAATTCAATCAACCACTACCAAGGAGAAACGCGTGGCGACGATTCACAGCACGATCATCAGCGGGGCTGGCGCCTCATCGGCCCTGCTCCCGCTGCTGGCAGATAAAACCCGTATCCTGCTGGTGACCGACAAGAACGTCGGGGCGCTGGAGGCGACCCGGGTGATCCATCGCCTGCTGGCGGCTGACGGGCGCCAGGTTGAGGTCATTAACAGTGTGCCTGCCGAGCCCAGTCATCAGGATGTGGCGGAGATCGTCAGCCAGCTGGGCGCTTCTCAACCGCAGATGGTCGTCGGCATTGGCGGCGGGAGCGTACTGGATGTGGCGAAACTGCTGTCGGTGCTGCTGCATCCGCAAGCCCCCACTCTGACGGCCCTGCTGGCGGGTGAACAGCCGCAACGACGGCTATGCTCCCTGCTGATCCCTGCCACCGCCGGGACCGGCTCCGAAGCAACGCCGAACGCTATTCTGGCGATCCCCGAGCAGCAGACCAAAGTGGGGATCATCTCCCCGGTGCTGCTCCCGGACTACGTCGCCCTGCTGCCGGAGCTGACCACCAGCATGCCGGCCAGCATCGCAGCCTCGACCGGGATCGATGCTCTGTGCCATCTGCTGGAGTGTTTCACCTCCACCGTGGCCAACCCGGTAAGCGATAACGCGGCGTTAATCGGTTTACACAAGCTGGTGCGTCATATCGAACGCTCGGTGGATCAGCCGCAGGATCTGACGGCGAAGCTGGAGATGCTCTGGGCCTCGTGGTACGGCGGCGCGGCGATCAACCATGCCGGCACCCATCTGGTGCATGCGCTCTCCTATCCGCTCGGCGGCACCTGGCACCTGCCGCACGGGGTGGCCAACGCCATTCTGCTGGCGCCCTGCATGCGGGTCGTCCGCCCCCACGCGGTGGCGAAGTTCGCTCAGGTCTGGGATCTGATCCCCGACGCGGACCTCACCCTCAGCGAGGAAGAGAAATCCCATGCGCTGGTGGCATGGCTGGCGGCGCTGGTCAAACGCTTACCGCTGCCCGATAACCTCGCCGCGCTCGGCGTTCCCGCAGACAGCATCCCCGCCCTCAGCGCGGCGGCGCAGAACGTGAAGCGCCTGATGAATAACGCCCCCTGCAGCGTCAGCCGTGAAGAGATCGCGGCTATCTACCAGACGCTGTTTCCGGAACATGCCTAACAGGAGAAAATCAAATGAGGAGAGCCATTAGCGGCGTACTCACCGCCATCGTTACCCCCTTTACCACTGAGGGAGCCCTTAACCTGCCAGCGCTGCAGCAGCAGGTGCAGCGCCAGATCGCCGCGGGCAACGGCATATTCTGCGGCGGCACCAACGGCGAGTTTTTTGTCCTCAATGAGGAAGAGAAGATCGCCGTCGCCAGAACCTGCGTGGAGGCGGCCGCCGGTCGCGCGCCGGTGGTAGCCCACATCGGGGAGGTTTCCACCCGGGAGACTCGCCGGCTTGGCCAGCAGATCGCCCGCCTCGGGGTTGACGCGGTATCGGCCATTACCCCGTGGTTCGTGCCCCTGAAGCAGGAAGAGCTGATAAACCACTATATGGCGATCGCCGACGCCCTGAGCGTCCCGCTCTTTCTTTACAACATTCCCGCCCGCACCGGTAACACCCTTGCGCCGGAGACAGCGCGTAAGCTGGCGCAGCACGACAATATCATTGGCATCAAGGATAGCGCCGGCAGCTACGACAGTCTGAAAGGCTTTCTTGACGCGGTACGCGACATTGACGGTTTCGACGTTCTCAACGGCCCGGACTCGCTTATCCATCAGGGGTTCGTCGACGGCTGCTCAGCCTGCATCTCGGGGCTTGCCAACGTCGCGCCTGCCGAGATCAACGCTATCTGGTCGCTGTTCCATGCTGGAGAAATCGCCGGATCGCGCCAGGCGCAGGAGCGGGTAACGGGCCTGCGCACCGACCTGTACAACGTAGCGTTCTCACCCGCGGCGGTGAAAAAAGCGCTGCAGCTGATGGGCCATGAGGTGGGCGACAGCCGCTACGCGGTGCAGTTTAGTGACCAGCAGCTGCAGGAAATACGCGGCATCATTGCCCGTTATTTAGCGTAATACCCGCTGCGTTTCGTAAATAAAACAGACCGGGTACCGCCGTACCCAGGATTCGTACGCCCAGAGAGAGGCTAAGATGAATCATTTTACCGCTGAAGATACCTTTATTATTGTCGGCATTGTCATTGCCTATATTCTGTTCACCACCTGGCTGACATTCCGTATTCGTAGTAAGAATTCCGGGGATTTTATGGAAGGCTCGCGCGCCATGCCGGCCTTTATTGTCGGTATATTACTGATGTCGGAATATATTGGCGCCAAATCAACCATCGGTACCGCTCAGGCCGCCTTTGAGAGCGGAATTGCCGCCTCATGGTCCGTGCTGGGGGCGGCCATCGGCTTCCCGCTGTTCGGTTTGATTCTGGTAAAGCGCATCTATAACACCGGGAAAATCACCATATCCGGGGCTATCGCTGAGAAATATGGCACCAGTACCAAAAATATTATCTCCCTGATCATGATTTATGCGCTGTTGCTGGTTAACGTAGGCAACTACGTCAGCGGCGCTGCGGCTATTTCCACCGTCTTAAAAGTCAACTTACCCGTGGCCGCCTTTATTACCGCCATCGTCAGTACCTTCTATTTCGCCTTCGGCGGCATGAAAGGCGTCGCCTGGGTCACCATGTTACACAGCGCGTTAAAATACGCTGGTCTGCTGATCATTCTGGGTTTTGCTCTGTCCAAAACCGGCGGCTTCACGCCGATGATTGAGAAGATGCCGGATTACTACTGGACGTGGGATGGCAACATTGGCGCTGGCACTATCTTCGCCTGGCTTATCGGCACTATCGGCTCCATCTTCTGCACCCAGTTTGTTATCCAGGCGATCAGCTCCACCAAAGACGTCCGGTCAGCAAAGCGCTCCACGTGGATCGCCTTCTTTTTCTGCCTGCCCATCGCCCTTGCCATCGCCATCATCGGCGTGGCGGCGAAGTATCTGCATCCGGAAATCAACAGCCTGTACGCCCTGCCGGTATTTCTGCAGGACATGAATCCCTGGCTGGCGGGACTCGTGACAACGTCACTTGTGGCCTCGATATTCGTCAGCGTAAGTACCGTTGCTCTGGCCATTGCCTCGCTGGTGGTGAAAGATTTCTACGTACCATGGCGTAACCCAACTCCGGACCAGGAGTTCAGAGCCACGCGCTGGGCATCGTTAATTATCGGCTTCCTGCCGCTGATCTTTGTGCTGCTGGTGCCGGAAGTGCTGAAACTCTCCTTCTTCACCCGCGCCATCCGCCTGTCCATTACCGTAGTGGCGGTCATCGCCTTCTATGCCCCCTTCTTCAGGAGCACCCGCGGCGCCAATGCCGGTCTGATCGGCGCCTGCGTGGTGACCTCCGTCTGGTATTTACTTGGCGATCCGTTCGGCATCAATAACATGTATGTCGCCCTGGCGACCCCGGCGATCATTATGGTCATCGATCGCCTGATCCCGAATAAATCACAATCATCCCCTGCCCCTGTTGAGCAACGTGGAGTCTGAAACATGTCCGCAATTCCTTCTTTCGACGGCGTCATTCGCCAGCACCAGCAAGATGAACATATCGCATGGGCGATGCTCCCCAACGCCTGCCCGCAAAATCATGCCGCCAACCTGCTTCAGCTGGAAGATGGCTGCCTGATGTGCGTCTGGTTCGGCGGCTCCCAGGAGGGGAAAGCCGACATTTCGATCTGGGGTTCGCGGTTAGCCCCCGGCAGCGATCGCTGGAGCGAAGCGGTTAAGCTCTCCGACGATCCTGACCGCTCAGAACAAAATCCGGTGCTGTTTCAGGCGCCGGACCAGGTAGTGTGGCTGTTATGGACGGCGCAATTCGCCGGCAACCAGGATACCGCCATTGTGCGCTACCGCCAGTCACACGACGGCGGGCAAAGCTGGGGAGCCATCGACACCCTGTTGGATCAGCCCGGTACCTTTATTCGCCAGCCGATTAGCGTCATGCCTGACGGCAGCTGGCTGCTGCCGGTGTTTTACTGCCGCACTGCACCCGGCGAGAAATGGGTGGGTAACAATGACGTCAGCGCGGTGAAGATCTCCTCCGACGGCGGCAGAAGCTGGCGCGACGTGGCGGTCCCGGAGAGTCTTGGCTGCGTCCATATGAGCATCACCGCGCATCCCGACGGCGGACTGGCGGCCTTCTTTCGCAGTCGCTGGGCGGATCACATCTGGTTCAGCCGCTCCAGCGACCAGGGTGAAAGCTGGTCTGCGCCGGTGCCAACGACGCTGCCGAACAACAACTCGTCCATTCAGGCGACGACTCTCGACAATGGCGAACTGGCGCTGGTGTTTAATAATATGAGCGCCGCCGGGGCCACCGAACGCCGAGCCTCACTGTACGATGAAATTGCGGATGACGATGGCCGTAAGGAGCCGGAAACAACCGGAAAAAGCGCCTTCTGGGGCGCGCCCCGCGCGCCGATGACGGTGGCGATCTCGCCTGACGGCGGCAAAAGCTGGCCGTGGCTGCGTAATCTTGACGAGGGCGACGGCTACTGCATGACCAATAATTCGGAGCAGAAGCTGAACCGGGAGTTCTCCTACCCCAGCATCAAACAGGGAGCAGACGGTAATTTGCATATCGCCTACACCTGGTACCGCCAGGCGATCAAGTATGTTCGCGTTTCGCCACAGTGGGTGAAAGGAGAAAGCGCATGATTATCGGTACCCTGCAGGCGCTGCACCAGGCTGGTCTGCCGCCAGCGTTAAAGCAGCTTTTGAGCAGCGAGGACTGTTCGCTGGCCGCCCTGAGCGCCAGAGAGGATGGCCGCTTCCAGCCCGACGGCGCGCCGTGGTTCTGCACCCTCGGCGTGGCGCAAACCCAGCCTGCGGCCGAGCGGCATACGGAATATCATCGCCAGTGGGCGGATATTCAGGTCATCCTGGCCGGCGAGGAGCGGATCCAGGCGGGCATGGCTGCCGTGATGCGCCCGCAGGATAATGAGCTTAAGCCTGACCTCTATCTCTGTCAGCCGGCCCCGGAGAGTGTCTCTATTCTGCTGCGTCCCGGCGACTTCGCGGTCTTTTACCCCGGCGAACCGCACCAGGCGCTGTGTGCGGTTTCGACGCCAGCGCCGGTCAGAAAGGCGGTATTCAAGATACCGGCAGCGATGCTGGAGGCGCAATGAAGCGGGCCATAGTCACCGGGGCCAGTTCCGGGATCGGCGCCGCGGTGGTGAGGCGATTGCTGGAGGACGGCTGGCAGGTGGTCGGCATGAGCCGTTCGCTGCCGCCCTTCTCACAGCCGAACTTTCGCCATCTGGAGGTCGATGTCAGCCAACGCAGCGCGCTGCTGGCGGCGCTGGAACAGATTGAGCCTCCTCAGGCCATCATCCACGCCGCGGGTTCGATGACCGCCGCGCCCCTGGGCAATCTTGATCCACTGCGCGGCGAGTCGCTGTGGCGTTTACATGTCGACGCGGCCCAAACGCTGGTCAATCACTTCGCCCCGGCCATGGCGCCGGGCGGGAGGGTTGTTCTGCTGGGAAGCCGAACATCACGAGGCGCAGCGGGTCGTTCCCAGTATACGGCCACCAAAGCCGCGCTGGTCGCCCTTGCCAGAAGCTGGGCGGCAGAGCTGGCGCCCGCTGGGGTGACGGTCAACGTGGTGGCGCCCGGGGCAACCGATACGCCGATGCTCCATCAGCCTGGCAGGGAAAGCTCTCCGCCGCGGCTGCCGCCGCTGGGGAGGCTCATTACCCCGCAGGAGGTGGTCTCGCTGATAAGCTGGTTATTGAGTGAGGGCGCATCGGCGATGACCGGACAGGAGCTGGTGATGTGCGGTGGCGCCTCCCTTGCCTGATGACGCACGCCGCGCCGTCCCCGGACAACGGAACGACGCGGCGGTGAGGATTAACGCAAATAGACAGTCCCGCGCAGATAGGTGGTGGCCTGGCCGCCGATCAGCACCCGGTCGCCCTGCCACTGGCAGCGCAGATCCCCGCCGCGGGCGGAGACCTGGCGCGCCATCATGGTGGTTTTCCCCAGCTTGTCGCCCCACCAGGGGATCAGCATGCTGTGGGCGGAGCCGGTCACCGGATCCTCCGGCACCCCTTCTCCCGGGCAGAAGAAGCGGCTGACAAAGTCATATTCCTCATCCGGCGCGCTCACGCAGATCATTTTGCCGAGCGTCTGCAGGCGCGCCATGTCCGGTTGCACCGCTTCAACCTGCCGGCGATCCGCCAGCAGCACCAGATAATCGCGCCCTTCCCGTACCTCGACGGCCGCCTCGAGGCCCAGCCCGGCCAGCAGGTCCGCCGGCGGATTGGCCACCGGGGTGGTCGTCCACGCCGGGAAGTCGAGCGTCAGCCAGTCGCCGCTGCGGGTCACCCGCAGGTCGCCGACAAAACGGGTGCTAAAGGTAATCGTCGCCGAGGGATGGTCGAGATATTCAAAAATAACGTGCGCCGTCGCCAGGGTGGCGTGGCCGCAGAGGTTGATCTCGCCAAGGGTGGTAAACCAGCGCAGCTCATAGCCTTCGTCGGTGCGGACGAAGAACGCCGTTTCGGACTGGTTATGCTGTTGGGCCATTTTCAGCAGCACATCGTCGGCTAACCACTCGCTGAGGGGGCAAACGGCCGCGGCATTGCCGCCGAAGTTTTTATCGCTGAAAGCATCGACCAGATAAAATTGTATTTCCTGCATACACTGTCCTTACTTTTTTTACTTTCCTTCAACATGACATAAAAGCGCCCCCCTGACACTATCCATAGCAAAATTAATTGCTTAACCGCACCTGGGCGTTTGCAGTGAAATGAGATACAGATCACAAAATGATTGTCTTTTCGCCAGCAAACGTTTTAAGATCAGCGTCACATCTTCCCCTGAATCACCAGTCCAGAGCTTATGACTACGAATACGGTCTCACGCAAGGTAGCGTGGCTACGTGTCGTGACGTTGGCCATCGCCGCGTTTATTTTTAACACCACAGAATTTGCCCCGGTCGGTCTGCTGTCGGATATTGCCGACAGCTTCGGCATGGAAACCGCCCAGGTGGGCATGATGCTGACCATCTACGCATGGGTGGTGGCGTTAATGTCGCTGCCGTTTATGCTGCTGACCAGCAAAGTGGAGCGTCGGCGGTTGCTCATCGGCCTGTTTATTCTGTTTATCGCCAGCCATGTGCTGTCGTTCTTTGCATGGAATTTTGACGTGCTGGTCATCAGCCGCATCGGCATCGCCTTCGCCCATGCGGTGTTCTGGTCGATAACGTCGGCGCTGGCCATCCGCATGGCGCCCCCGGGCAAACGGGCGCAGGCGCTGAGCCTGATCGCTACCGGTACCGCGCTGGCGATGGTGTTTGGCATTCCGATCGGCCGCATCATCGGCCAGTATTTTGGCTGGCGGATGACCTTCCTGGCGATCGGCCTCGGCGCCTTAGCCACTCTGGCATGCCTGGTGAAACTGCTGCCGACGCTGCCGAGCGAACACTCAGGCTCGCTGAAAAGCCTGCCGGTGCTGTTCCGTCGCCCGGCGCTGGTCAGCGTGTACATTCTGACCGTGGTGGTGGTGACCGCCCATTATACCGCCTACAGCTATATCGAACCCTTCGTCCAGACGGTGGCGGGTCTGAGCGGCAATTTTGCCACCGTACTGCTGCTGATCCTCGGCGGGGCCGGGATTATCGGCAGCATTCTGTTCGGCAAGCTCGGTAACCAGCACGCTTCGGGGCTGATAAGCCTCGCCATCGGCCTGCTGCTGGCCTGTCTGCTGCTGCTTTTGCCGGCCTCGCATAACCCGCACCACCTGATGCTGCTCAGCATCTTCTGGGGGGTGGCGATCATGATTATCGGTCTCGGCATGCAGGTGAAAGTGCTGGCCTCCGCCCCGGACGCCACCGACGTCGCCATGTCGCTGTTCTCGGGCATCTTTAACATCGGTATTGGCGCCGGCGCGCTGGTGGGCAGCCAGGTGAGTCTGCACCTCTCTATGGCCTCCATCGGCTACATCGGCGCCATCCCGGCGCTGGCAGGCCTGATCTGGGCCCTGCTGATCTTCCGTCGCTGGCCGGTATCGCTGGAAGAGCACCAGCCGCACCACTCTTGATTGAGCCGCAAAAAAAAAGCCCGTCGGTATCGCTCCGGCGGGCTTTTGTCTCTCCGCGCATCACCGCGGTCAGGGATGCCAGGTCGAAATGATCTCCAGCACGCCGTTAATAATGAACTGCACGCCCATGCAGACCAGCAGGAAGCCCATCAACCGCGAAATGGCCTCAATGCCGCCTTTTCCTACCAGACGCATAATCGCCCCCGAACTGCGCAGGCAACCCCAGAGAATGATCGCCAACAGGGCAAAGATAATCGGCGGCGCCGCCAGCACCACCCACTCCGGGAAGTCCACGCCGTGCTTCACGGTTGAGGCGGAACTGATGATCATCGCGATGGTGCCCGGACCGGCGGTGCTTGGCATCGCCAGCGGCACAAAGGCGATATTGGCGGTTGGCTCATCCTGTAGCTCTTCCGATTTGATCTTCGCTTCCATCGAATCGTGGGCTTTTTGCTGGGGGAACAGCATGCGGAAACCGATAAAGGCCACAATCAACCCCCCGGCGATACGCAGCCCAGGTATTGATATGCCGAATGTATTCATCACCACCTGGCCGGCATACCACGACACCATCAGGATGGCGAAGACATACACCGAAGCCATCAACGCCTGTTTGTTCCGCTCGGCGTTGTTCATATTGCCCGCCAGGCCAAGGAACAGCGCCACGGTAGTCAGCGGATTCGCCAGCGGTAACAGCACCGCCAGGCCGAGCCCTATCGCTTTAAACAAATCAAACATAGTTAAAAAAAGTCCCGTAAATATTCATTTTTTAAGGATGGTTTCACGCCGTGAGTATACCGGCTTCAACAATTCCAACGCCAGCCTGCTGATAAATCACCTTCGCTAAAAATTAACAAGCGTTAGAAAATTCACAAACAGTGACCCGTGTCGAATTTTCTTGTTTTAGCAAATCGTGGCATCGGCCAATTCATAATGTTGACTTATGATTGCCTGGGCAATAGTATCACTCGCAACTAAATCATTGCCTGGGCAACCATCATGAAAAGTACCAGCGACCTGTTCAACGAGATGATCCCGCTGGGCCGCTTGATCCAGATGGTTAACCAGAAAAAAGATCGCCTGCTCAACGACTACCTCTCACCCATGGATATTACCGCGACCCAGTTCCGGGTGCTCTGTTCCATTCGTTGCGAGGTATGTATTACCCCCGTTGAGCTGAAAACCGTGCTTTCCGTCGACCCGGGCGCGATGACGCGTATGCTCGACCGCCTGGCGTGTAAAGGCTGGATTGAACGGTTACCCAACCCCGCTGACAAGCGTGGCGTGCTGGTGCAGTTGACGCCAGACGGCGCAGCCCTTTGCGAGCAGTGTCATCAGGTTGTGGGTCAGAAGTTACACCAGGAGTTAACAAAAAATCTGTCGGCGGACGAAGTCGCCATGCTTGAGCAACTCCTCAAGAAGGTCCTGCCGTAAAAATAAGAAGAGGTAAGATGATGTCCAGACGTAATAATGACGCCATCACTATCCATAGTATTTTGTCGTGGATCGAGGATAACCTGGAATCGCCCCTGTCGCTGGAAAAAGTGTCTGAGCGCTCAGGTTACTCCAAGTGGCACCTGCAACGTATGTTTAAGAAAGAGACCGGCCATTCCCTCGGCCAGTACATCCGCAGCCGTAAGCTGACGGAGATTGCGCAAAAGCTCAAGCAGAGCAATGAGCCAATCCTGTACCTGGCGGAACGCTACGGTTTCGAATCGCAGCAGACCCTGACGCGAACGTTTAAAAACTATTTCGATGTTCCGCCCCACAAATATCGCATAACGAATGTACCTGGCGAATCCCGCTATCTGCATCCGCTAAATAACTGTTGTTAATCGCCTGCATTATTAAAGACGTATTGAGGAAATCATGAAATTATTCGCTGCCGCAGCCATCGTCGTTCTGTCGCTGGCATCCAGCTTCAGCTATGCGGAGCAAACCACCACGCCGGTGCGGCAAAACCAGCGTGACACAATGATTCTCCCTTCGGAACATAACGACTCGCCGTTTGATTTCAATCATATGGCGGCCGGCAATGATAAATCTGACGAACTTGGCGTGCCGTACTACCAGCAGCACGACCTGTGATGCCATTACACGCATACTTGTGTATAGCCCCGTCTCCGGGGCTTTTTTTTACCCGCGCGCCATGCCCGGCCGCACCAGACGCAGACCGAAAACGTTGATATAGAGCCCGGCCATGATCAGCGCCGCCCCGGCGAGCTGCAGCCCGCTCAGCGTCTCTCCCAGCAGCAGCGCGGCGCTGGCCATCCCCACCACCGGCACCAGCAGCGACAGCGGCGCCACCCGCCAGGTTTCATACCGCCCCAGCAGCGAGCCCCAGATACCGTAGCCGACGATAGTGGCGATAAACGCCAGGTAAAGCAGCGAGAGTACCGTCAGCACATCGATCTGGCGCAGACTCGCCAGCATCAACTGCGGGCCATCGATCAGCCACGAGGCGAGCATAAACGGCAGCACCGGGATCAATGCGCTCCACACCACCAGCGACATGATCGGCGGCCGGGTCGCCTGGGACATGATTTTTTTGTTGAAAATATTGCCGCAGGCCCAGCTGAGCGCCGCCGCCAGGGTCAGCATAAAGCCCACCAGCGGGACATGTTCCCCTCCGAGGCTCCCCTCCACCAGCACCAGCACGCCGAAGATCGCCAGAGCGATCCCCGCCAGCTGCTTGCCCTGCAGGCGTTCGCCAAAGACGAAGGCGCCGAGGATGATGGTAAAGAAGGCTTGCGCCTGCAGAACCAGCGACGCCAGCCCCGCCGGCATGCCCAGGCCGATAGCGCAGAACAGAAAGGCAAACTGGCCAAAGCTAATGGTCAGGCCATAGCCCAACAGCAGGCGCAGCGGAATCGCTGGCCGGGCGACAAACAGCAGCGCCGGGAAGGCCACCAGCATAAAGCGCAGGCCCGCCAGCATCAGCGGCGGCATATTGTGCAATCCCAGCTTAATCACCACGAAGTTAAGCCCCCACACCACCACTACCAGCAGCGCCAGCAGTCCATCTTTCCTCGTCATACCCTGCCTCTGTCGTTATTAGAATTTTTGTGAACAAAATCAAAGTAGCGAAAAAGCGGCCGCCAGGATAGATCATTATTTTTGGCAGGTTCAGAAGTGCCGATCGCGACCGGGGCGACCTGTACAAGGCGTGATGGCCGTGTTATTTGTGATCGAAGACATAAAATTATAACAACATGACAGGCAAGGAAATCATGATCACCACACTCCGGCGCTCCACCATCGCGCTGCTGGCATCGTCGTTACTGTTGACTATCGGCCGCGGGGCCACACTGCCGTTTATGACCATCTACCTCACCCGACGCTATCAGCTGGAGGTGGATGTGATCGGCTACGCCCTGTCGCTGGCCCTGGTGGTCGGCGTGCTGTTCAGCATGGGCTTTGGCATCCTCGCGGACAAGTTCGACAAAAAGCGCTATATGGTGTGGTCAGTGCTGGTATTTATCCTCGGTTTCAGCGCGATACCGCTGGTCCATAACGCGACCCTGGTGGTGATCTTCTTTGCGCTGATCAACTGCGCCTATTCGGTCTTTTCCACCGTGCTGAAAGCCTGGTTCGCCGACCGGCTGACGGCGGAGAAAAAAGCGCGCATCTTCTCGCTGAACTACACCATCCTCAACATCGGCTGGACCGTCGGGCCGCCTATCGGCACGCTGCTGGTGATGCACAGCATTAATCTGCCCTTCTGGCTGGCGGCGGCCTGCGCCGCCTTCCCGCTGGTGTTTATTCAGCTGTTTCTCCAGCGGGATGGGGCCGCCGCCGCCCAGCCGGGAGCTGCCGCCTGGACGCCTTCGGTGCTGCTGCGCGACCGCGCGCTGCTGTGGTTTACCTGTTCCGGGCTGCTGGCCTCCTTCGTCGGCGGCGCGTTTGCCTCCTGTATCTCGCAGTACGTGCTGGTGGTCGCCAGCAGCGACTTCGCCGAGAAAGTCGTGGCCGTGGTGCTGCCGGTTAACGCCGCGGTGGTCGTCGCCCTGCAGTACGCCGTTGGCCGGCGGCTGAGCGCGAGAAATATCCGCCCGCTGATGACCTTCGGTACCGTCTGCTTTGTGATCGGCCTCGTGGGCTTTATGTTCTCCGGCGCCAGCCTGTGGGCGTGGGGGCTCTCGGCGGCGATCTTCACCCTTGGCGAGGTGATTTATGCCCCCGGCGAGTATATGCTGATTGACCATATCGCCCCGCCGGGAATGAAGGCCAGCTACTTCTCCGCTCAGTCGCTGGGATGGCTGGGCGCGGCCTTCAACCCGATGTTCACCGGGTTGATCCTCACCCATCTGCCGCACTGGTCGCTGTTTGTCATTCTTATCGCGGCTATTGTCGCCGCCTGGCTGATGATTTTCCGGGGGATCAATGCCCGTCCCTGGCAGCCGGATTCTCCGCTGGCCAGGGCCTGACGCCAGCTGACATGCGGCTGTCAGGTTACTGTCGGGCCGTTGTCGGGTCGCTGTCGTGGTGGCTGGCGGCCCGCTTTTCCATACTCCATCACAGGTTTACATCCGCAGAACGTCATGGAGCATATGAATATGAACAGCATCAATCAGGTCAAACAATTACGGCTGCAGCGCGCCTGGTCCCAGGAACAGCTGGCCGAAATGGCGGGGCTCAGCGTCCGCACGATCCAGCGCATTGAGAATGGCGAACGCCCGGGGCTGGAGACCCTCAGCGCCCTCGCCGCGGTCTTTGAGGTGACGGTGGCCGAGATCGGCGGCGAAGCCTCGCGGGAGGGCGCGCCGGGTCCGCAAGCTTCGCTGGATCTGCGTATAGAGGAAGCGAAAGCGCGGGTGCAGCAGGAGAGTCGCTTTTTTCGTTCGCTGTCGGTGGCGCTGGTGGTCTGCGTGCTGCTGGCGGTGCTCAACCGGTACACGAACCCGCAGTACTACTGGTCCGGCTGGGTCGCCATGATCTGGGGCGCTCTGCTGGTGGTGAGAGGATTACGTCTGTTCGTCTTTGGCGAATGGATCAAAAACTGGCGCCAGGCGCGCCTGCAGCGGCTGCTGCGTAAATAGCATGGAAACCGGCGGCGCACGCCGCCGGCCCGCTCAGATAGTCACCAGGGCGCGCACGCCGTCGGTTTCCATATCTCCGCCCTTTCCCTGCTGGACGATGGCGCCGCGCGACATCACCAGGTAGTGGTCCGCCAGCCCGGCGGCAAAGTCATAGAATTGCTCCACCAGCAGAATAGCCATATCCCCGCGGCTCGCCAGCTGACGGATCACCTCGCCAATCTCTTTGATGACCGAGGGCTGGATCCCCTCGGTTGGCTCATCGAGGATCAGCAGCTGCGGACGGCTGGCCAGCGCGCGGCCGATCGCCAGCTGCTGCTGCTGACCGCCGGATAAATCACCGCCCCGCCGCTGCTTCATGGTCTTGAGCACCGGGAAAAGCTGGTAAATCTCCTCCGGCACCTGCTGCGCCTCGCGGGCGGGAAAGCGCGACAGCCCCATCAGCAGATTTTCTTCCACCGTCAGGCGGGGAAAAATCTCGCGTCCCTGGGGGACGTAGGCCACCCCGGCCTGCACCCGCTGGTGCGGTTTACGGTGGGTGATGTTCTGATCCTGCCAGCGCACCTCGCCGCTGCGCGCCGGAATAAGCCCCATCAGACATTTCAGCAGGGTGGTCTTACCGACGCCGTTGCGCCCCAGCAGGCAGGTGACCTCGCCCTGACGGGCGGTAAAATCCACCCCGCGCAAGATGTGGCTCCCGCCGTAGTACTGATGTAACTGACTCACCTGTAACATTGGCGCTCCTTAACGTCCCAGATAAACTTCAATGACCTGCTCATTGGCCTGCACCTCCCGCAGCGACCCCTCCGCCAGCACCTGGCCCTGATGCAGGACCGTCACCCGGTCGGCGATGGTCTCGACAAACCCCATGTCGTGCTCCACCACCATCAGGGAGTGCTGTCCGGCCAGCGTGCGAAACAGCTCCGCGGTATATTCGGTTTCCGCATCGGTCATGCCGGCCGCTGGCTCATCAAGCAGCAGCAGATGCGGTTCCTGCACCAGCAGCATGCCGATCTCAAGAAACTGTTTCTGGCCATGGGACAGCAGACCCGCCTGGCGGTAGCGTTCGCCGTCGAGGCGCAGCAGGCGCAGCACCTCATTCAGCCGATCGTCCTGTTCGCTGCTCAGCCGGGCGCGCAGGCTGGCCCACACCGATTTATCCCCCTTCATCGCCAGGGCGAGATTTTCCGCCACCGTCAGCGCTTCGAAGACCGTCGGCTTTTGAAACTTGCGCCCGATACCCTGGCGGGCGATGGCCACCGGGTCGAGAGTGGTCAGATCCACCGACTGGTCATAGATCGCTTTGCCGCTCTGCGGCCGGGTTTTGCCGGTGATCACGTCCATCAGGGTGGTCTTGCCCGCGCCGTTGGGGCCGATCACGCAGCGCAGCTCGCCGACGCCTATCGCCAGCGACAGATCCGTCAGCGCCCGGAAACCGTCAAAGCTGACGTTAATGTTCTCCAGCTGCAGTACCGGGTCGGTTTGCGCACGGAAGCGATCTCCGGGCAGCTGGCGGGTAAACAGTCCTTCATCCGGTTGCATTAGCGGTCTCCTCGACGCAGCAGACCCATCACCCCGCGGGGTAGAAACAGGGTCACGATGATGAACATGAGGCCAAGAAACAGCTGCCAGTACTCCGGCATCGCCACGGTGAAAATGCTTTTCGCGCCATTGACCAGCCCGGCGCCAAGCACCGGGCCGATCAGGGTGCCGCGCCCGCCGAGCGCCACCCAGATGGCGGCCTCGATGGAGTTGGTCGGCGACATTTCGCTGGGGTTGATGATCCCCACCTGCGGGACGTATAACGCCCCCGCCAGGCCGCAGAGCACCGCCGACAGCGTCCACACCAGCAGCTTGAAGCCGCGCGGGTCGTACCCGCAGAACATCAGGCGGTTCTCGGCATCCCGCACCGCGGTGAGGATGCGGCCAAACTTACTCTGCGCCAGCGCCGAGCCCAGCCACAGGGTCAGCAACAACAGCAGGACCGTGGCCATAAACAGCGCCGCCCGGGTGCCGGTGGCGGTGACCGGAAAGCCCAGCAGCGTGGTAAATCCGGTGAAGCCGTTGTTACCGCCAAACCCGGTCTCGTTGCGAAAGAACAGCAGCATACCGGCATAGGTCAAGGCCTGGGTCATGATCGAGAAATAGACCCCTTTGATCTTCGAGCGGAAGGCGAACCAGCCGAAAACCAGCGCCAGCAGGCCGGGAACCAGCACCACCAGCGCCATCGCCCAGGCGAAATGCTGCGTGCCCCACCAGAACCAGGGCAGCTCGTCCCAGGAGAGAAAAGACATGAACGCCGGCAGACCGTCCCCCGCCGCCTGGCGCATCAGGTACATGCCCATGGCGTACCCGCCGAGGGCAAAGAAAATCCCGTGGCCAAGGGATAGCATACCCGCGTAGCCCCAGACCAGATCCAGCGCCACCGCCACGATGGCGTAGCAGAGGATTTTACCGCTCAGGGTCAGCAGCCAGCTCGGCACCGCCAGCGGATGGGAGGCCGGCAGCAGCGCCAGGAATGGCATGCTCAGCAGCCCCAGCACTAACAGGATCCCCAGCCAGCGCAGAGGCCGCGGCGCGCGCTGCGCCAGCGTTAAGGTAATGGGTTGGCTCATCAGTCAATCACCCTCCCTTTCAACGCGAACAGGCCCTGCGGGCGTTTCTGAATAAACAGAATAATCATCACCAGGATCAGGATCTTGCCCAGCACCGCGCCCATCTGAGGTTCAAGAATTTTGTTGAAAATGCCCAGCCCAAAGGCTGCCGCCACGCTGCCGGCCAGCTGGCCGACGCCGCCCAGGACCACCACCAGGAACGAGTCGATGATATAGCCCTGACCCAGCTCCGGGCCGACGTTGCCAAGCTGCGACAGCGCCACGCCGCCCAGCCCGGCAATACCGGATCCGAGACCAAAGGCCAGCATATCCACCCGCCCGGTAGGCACGCCGCAGCAGGCGGCCATCGCCCGGTTCTGCGTCACGGCGCGGACGTTCATTCCGAGGCGGGTGCGGTTCAGGATGAGCCAGGTGAAGCACAGCACCAGCAGGACGAACGCCAGCACCGCCAGCCGGTTCCACGGCAGGATCAGGTTCGGCAGGACCTGCACGCCGCCGGAGAGCCAGGCGGGGTTCGCCACCTCCACGTTCTGCGCGCCGAACAGCATCCGCACCAGCTGAATAAGCATCAGGCTGATCCCCCAGGTGGCGAGCAGCGTCTCCAGCGGCCGACCATACAGATGACGAATAATGGTGCGCTCGAGCGCCATGCCGATCCCGGCGGTGACCAGGAAGGCCACCGGCAGCGCGACCAGCGGATAAAAGGCCAGCCACTGCGGCGCGAGCTGCGCCAGGACCTGCTGTACCAGCCAGCAGCTGTAGGCGCCGATCATCAGCATCTCGCCATGGGCCATGTTAATCACCCCCAGCAGGCCGTAGGTGATCGCCAGCCCCAGAGCGGCCAGCAGCAGCACCGAGCCCAGCGACAGCCCCATAAAGGCCTGGCCCAGCAGATCGCCGAGCAGCAGACGATGTTTGATCTTTTGCAGGCTGTCGCTGGCCGCCTCGCGCACCGCCGCATCCGGCTCATGCTGGGCATCAGTAAAGGGGATCAGCAGCGCCTGGGTTTCCGGGGCCGCGGAATGGCCGAGCAGCGTCACCGCGGCCAGCCGCGCGCTGGCCTCAGGCTGAGTCAACTGCAGGCGCGCCAGCGCCACCTCCAGCAGGCCCCGCACATTATCATCGCTTTCCGCCTTCAGCCGCTGCTGCAGCAGAGCGGCCATGGCCGGGGTCGCTTCCCGCTGCAGGGTGCGCGCCGCGGACGCTCGCTCTGTGACGTTGTCACTTAAAATAAGATGGCTGGCCAGCGCGCCGGCAGCCAGATTGCGCAGGCGGTTGGTCAGACGGACCGGCCGGGTGTCGCCCTGCGGCGCGGCGGCGGCGCCCAGCGGTTGTAAGCCGCCCTGTCGGGCGCGGAAGGCATGTTTTCCGTCGTCCATCACCAGGCTCTCGCTGGTTAACGCCCGCAGCAACGGCAGGCGATCGGCCTGCGGCGCCGCCGCCCACTGGGTCAACAGCTGCGCCTGCTGGCTGCGGCTGGCGGCGACGAAATCATCCGCCTCCGCAGCCTGCGCCCGCCATGGCAGCAAGCTCAGCAGCAGCGCCAACACACTCATGAGACGCAATGCGTTCATGTCGTTCTCCTCTGGTCAGCGGCCGACGGGCGCGACGCTCCCGCCCCGTCGGCCCTGGCGCTTACTGGCTGACGGTTTTCACCGGATGGTCAGGTTTCTTATCATTACCGGGGATCCACGGGCTCCACGGCTGCGCGCGGACGGGCTCATCGGTCTGCCAGACCACATTGAACTGGCCGTTGCCTTCGATTTCACCGATCATCACCGGCTTATGCAGATGGTGGTTGGTGGCATCCATCGTCAGGGTAAAACCGGACGGCGCTTTAAAGGTTTGCCCGGCCATGGCGTCGCGCACTTTGTCCACGTCGGTGGTGCCGGCTTTGGTCACCGCCTGCGCCCACATATGCAGACCCACCCAGGTCGCCTCCATCGGGTCGTTGGTCACCACCGTATCGGCATTCGGCAGCTTGTGCGCTTTGGCGTAAGCGCGATAGTCGGCGACAAAGGCTTTATTGGTCGGGTTATCGACCGACTCAAAGTAGTTCCATGCCGCGAGGTTGCCGACCAGCGGTTTGGTATCGATGCCGCGCAGCTCCTCTTCCCCCACCGAGAAGGCCACCACCGGCACGTCGGTCGCTTTCAGACCCTGGTTAGCCAGCTCTTTGTAGAAAGGCACGTTGGAATCGCCGTTGATGGTGGAGACCACCGCCGTTTTGCCGCCGGCGGAGAATTTTTTGATATTGGCGACGATGGTCTGGTAATCGCTATAGCCGAACGGGGTGTAGACTTCTTCGATATCTTTGTCCTGGATCCCTTTGGCATGCAGGAAGGCGCGAAGGATCTTGTTGGTGGTGCGCGGATAGACGTAGTCGGTTCCCAGCAGGAAGAAGCGTTTGGCGCCGCCGCCGTCCTCGCTCAGCAGGTATTCCACCGCCGGGATGGCCTGCTGGTTAGGCGCCGCGCCGGTATAGAAGACGTTGGGGGACATCTCTTCCCCTTCGTACTGTACCGGGTAGAACAGCAGGCCGTTCAGCTCCTCAAACACCGGTAGCACCGATTTACGCGAGACCGAGGTCCAGCAGCCGAACACCACCGCCACCTTGTCCTGGGCCAGCAGCTGGCGCGCCTTCTCGGCGAACAGCGGCCAGTTGGAGGCCGGGTCGACCACTACCGGCTCCAGCTTCTTGCCCAGCACCCCGCCTTTGGCGTTGATGTCGTCGATGGCCATCAGGGCGACGTCCTTCAGCGGCGTTTCGGAAATCGCCATCGTCCCGGAGAGCGAATGCATAATCCCGACTTTAATGGTGTCGGCGGCATAGGCCTGGAATGAGAGACCCATAGCCATTACAGAGGCGGAGAGTGCAAAAGCTTTTAATAACGTTCTTCGTTGCATGATTCACTCCTGAGTAGCGCAAAAATAAAGAATTAACAGCTAACCAGAGGTGATAAGGCAAAAACGGTGCCAGGTTGTGAGAACAGCGGGATGCGGCGCAGGCGGAGGGCGGAGACGAAGGAGATGGCAGCGTTGCCTCATCACGGTGCAACGCTGCGCTAAGAAAGGCATTACCAGACGTCGGCGGCGATGGCGGTCACCAGACGAACTTTTTGCCACTGCTGGTCTTCGCTGAGGGCGTTACCCTCTTCCGTGGAGGCGAAACCGCACTGCGGACTCAGGCAGATCTGCTCAAGCGGAACATACTGCGCCGCCTCGGCGAGACGCGCTTTGACCCCCTGAGGGTTCTCCAGCTCGCCGTTTTTGGTGGTGATCAACCCGAGGACCACCTGCTGATGGCCGGGACGAATAAAGCGCAGCGGCGCGAAATCCCCGGAGCGGTCGTTGTCATATTCGAGGAAGAAGGCATCGACATTGACGCCGCCAAACAGCACCTCGGCCACCGGCTCGTAACCGCCCTCCGAGATCCAGGTTGAGCGGAAATTACCCCGGCAGACGTGGAGGCCCACCGTCAGATCGGCCGGTTTGCCCTCCAGCGCCTGGTTCAGCACCCGGGCATAAATGCGCGCCAGCGCATCCGGATCGTCGCCGCGCTCGCGTACCTGCTGACGCTGGGCATCGGAGCACAAATAGGCCCAGACGGTATCGTCCAGCTGCAGATAGCGACAGCCGGCGTCATAAAAGGCGCGGATCGCGTCGCGCCAGGTGGTGGCCAGATCGTCGAAGTAGTCTCTGAGATCCGGGTAAACAGTGGCATCAATATCTTTCCGACCGCCGCGGAAGTGCAGCACGCTCGGGCTGGGAATGGTCATCTTCGGCTGCGCGTCGCCGCTGATGCTTTTCAGATAGCGGAAATCCTCCAGCATCGGGTGGTCGCCGAACGCCAGCATGCCGGTAACGCGCACGCCGTGGGCTTTGGTCTGCACGCCGTTGAACTGGATCCCCTGCTCGGCATCGTAACGCTCAACGCCCTGCAGGCCGTCGAAGAAATCGAAATGCCACCATGCGCGACGAAACTCGCCGTCGGTGACCACGTGCAGGCCGCAGTCGCACTGCTGCTGGACCAGATGACGGATAGCGTTATTCTCAATTTCGCGCAGCTGACCGGCGTCGATAAGCCCCTCCGCCAGCTGCTGACGCGCCTGTTTGATACTGTCCGGACGCAAAAAACTGCCGACGATGTCTGCGCGGAACGGGGCCTGTTGACGTTGCATGCTGTCTCCTTAGCGGTGGGCGCGTTAGTTGCCCACCGTGATAGTTCATTATTTGAATTTTTAGACTTCTGGATGGCTATATGTCCAGATACTGGCATGCAGGTCGACGGGCCGCAAACGAGAATATTTCATGGTACATGAAAAATATTCACTTACCGGCGACAAACGCATAACCCTCATCTTCCCAGCCGGTGATCCCGCCGAGCATCATTTTCACCGGCCGCCCCAGTTCGGCCAGCTTCAGCGCGGCAACGTCGGCACCGTTGCAGTGCGGCCCGGCGCAATAGACCACAAACAGGGTCTCCGCCGGCCAGGACGCCATTCTCTCGGCGCTGATCTGGCTGTGCGGAAGATGCAGCGCGCCGGGCAGGTGACGCCTGGCGAAGGCCTCCTCGCTGCCGACCACATGCAGCAGGACAAAGTCGACCTCGCCGGCACGCTGGGCGCTGTGCACATCGGCGCAGTCGGTCTCGAGATGCAGCTTATGGCGGAACCAGCGGATAGCCTCGGCGGAGGTGGCGGGGGTAAATTGGCTTACTACACTCATGGCGTCTTCTCCTTGTCTGTGATAACACTACTTTACTGACGCCCATCACCCTTATCTGCCGGCAACCATGACAGAAAACGCTAACATCCTGACAACCCCTTCGGTGACACTGTCACCTCACCGCGTGGTGGCCCTCGCCTACGATGGCCTGTGCACGTTTGAGTTTGGCGTGGCCGTGGAGATCTTCGGCCTGCCCCGCCCGGAAATGGGCGAGCGTTGGTACCAGTTCGCCGTCGCCGCCGTCGATGAAGGGCCTCTGAGAGCCACCGGCGGGGTCCGCCTGATGACCGACGGCGGCCCTGAGCTTCTCGCCCAGGCGCAGACCATCGTGGTCCCGGGCTGGCGCGGCATCGACGCCCCGGTCCCCGAAGCGCTGTGCGCCGCCCTGGCCGCCGCTCACGCCCGCGGATGCCGAATAATCTCCATCTGTTCCGGAGTGTTCGTTCTCGCCGCCGCCGGGCTGCTCAATGGCCGCCAGGCGACAACCCACTGGCGCTACACCGCGGCGCTGCAGTCCCGTTTTCCGCAGATCCAGGTGGTGGAGGATGTCCTTTACGTGGGCGATGATTTGCTGATGACGTCCGCCGGCAGCGCGGCGGGGATCGACCTCTGTCTGCATCTGGTGCGCGAGGATTTCGGCAGCGAGGCTGCGAATGTGGTCGCTCGCCGCCTGGTGGTCTCTCCCCATCGCGACGGCGGTCAGGCGCAGCAGGTCCTGCGTCCGGTGGCCCGCAGCCGGGAGAGTCTGCGCCTTGGCCAGCTGTTTGATTATCTGCACCAGCATCTCGCCGCCGGCCACACCGTCGCCTCCCTCGCGCAGCGCGCCGGCATGGGGACGCGCACCTTTTTGCGCCGCTTTGAAGAGGCCACTGGTAAAACCCCCGCCCGCTGGCTGCTGGAGGAGCGTCTGCTGCGCGCCCGTCAGCACCTGACGGAGAGCACGATGGGCATCGACCAGATCGCTGAGCGCTGCGGATTTGCCAGCGCTGGCACCCTGCGCCACCATTTTCGCCTGCGCTTCGCGCTAAGCCCGCTGCAGTACCGTAAACAGTTTGCTACTTCTCCGATTGCAAAATCCTCGCAGCCACGGACAATAGACAGCCACAGTAAACCGGTCGCCAGGATGGTCGATGATGAAGAAAGAGTGTCGGGTAGTGATCTATAAAGAGGGCCTGCTGGGCAGCCTGTTTTTTGGCGAAGCCAAAGCCGACCCTGACAAAATGAGCCAGTTTCTCAGCAGCTATACCCGCGAGGGCTGGGAGGTAAAAACCATGTCGGTGGAGCGCCGCCGTACCGCCCTGTTCTGGTCGCGGGAAGCGTATCTGTTTGTGCTTGAAAGGCCCCTGTAACGGAGCCTGCGCCTGGTTTACACGCTTAAGCCAGGCGTTGCCCGGCATCCGCGCTCAGGGCTGGCGAATATAGCCCTGTTCGTGCATTTTGCGCATGCCCTCCTCGCCAGCGCAGACCATCCCGGTGGTCAGCATGGCAAAACCAAAACGCTGATAGAACGCGATTTTATCGGCCACCGCATAGATAAAAATTTTGCCAAAGGGCAGCAGCTGCTCCCGGACCGCCTGCATCAGCTGTTGTCCGTAACCCTGCCCCTGTCGGTCGGGGACGATCGCCACATCCGATAAGTAGCTGCTCCAGGTGCAGTCGCTGATGGCGCGCGCCACGGCAATCAGCTGACCGTTCTCATAGCCGAACCAGCAGAAGGTGCTCTGGCGAAACGCCTGCTCCAGTTGCTGAACATCACGTTCATTCAGCCCGGCCTCGGCGACGATGGTCCGCACCCGCCGCCAGTCTACCCGCGCAATCGCCTCTTTGCCCTCAATCACCATCATGACCTTGTCTCCCGCCGTGTTCGGCATCTATCCCGGAAGAAAGATGTAGCATGCCGCCGCCGGGGATGCCAGGCGAAAAAACCAACGAAAGAACGCGGAAAACAGGAGTGAGGCAAAAAAAAACCGCCATGTGACTGGCGGTAAATCAATGCTTGCATGGATAGATTGTATTTTGCATTTTTCGCAGGCAGAGGATCCTGACCTCTCTACGTTTGATCCCGAGGTTAGCATGGTCAACCTCAATAAATCCTCAACGGCCTGCGGCTAAAGCCTCTCCACCAACGCTTTCAGCTGCGCCAGGGTCTGCTGCCGGTCCTCCGCGGCGGCGAGCGGCCACGCCGATTGGCGCACGATGAGCCGGGTCGGCAGCAGCTCGCGGATCCGCATCTGCGGGGCCGCCATTAGAGCAATCAGCCGCTCCACGGCCCGTTTGCCCAGCAGATCAAAGTCCTGCGCCACCGTGGTGAGCGGCGGCTGAAAGTAGAGACTGTCAGCGGTGTCGTCATAGCCGGTCACCGACACCGCCTGGCTGCCGCTGCGATTGAGCTGGGTCAGCGCGCTGAGTACCCCGAGCGCCATCTGATCGTTGGCCACCACAATGGCGCTGATCCGCGGCTGGAGGTGCAGCAGTTCGAAGGTTTTCTGCCAGCCGCTGGCGGCGCTCCAGTCACCGAACACCGTGGTTGAACGGGCAATGTTCAGGCTGTGCAGCGCCTCGCGCCAGCTGGCGAGACGCAGACGGGCGGAAACCGAACTTTCCGGCCCCGCCAGCAGGCCGAATTCGCGATGCCCGAGCTCCCAAAGATGGCGCACGCAGGCTCCGCAGCCGTCGCGATGGTCGAAGCGCACGCAGCAGACATCGGCCTCCGGGGAGACGTCAAGAAACAGGCAGGCCATATCCGGATTCTCCTTAACCAGCCGCTCGGCGGTGGCGCTCTCCAGCGGCAGGCTGACGATCACCCCGCGAATATGCTGGGCGCGCAGTTCGTCCAGCCGGGCCTGCAGCGCGGCGAAGTCGGCCTGCGCTGGCATCGCTATCGCCACCTCCAGCTGGTGCAGACTGGCATGGCTCTTTACCGCGGCGGCGATCTGCGAGGGGGCATGCAGGGTCAGCGAGGCGGTAATCAGCCCAATGGAGGGCGCCGCTTTGCCGGCGAGCAGCTGCGCCGAGCGGTTAGGCACGTAGTGCAGCGTCTGCATCGCGCGGATCACCTGCTCGCGGGTGCGGGCTGACACCACTTCCGGACGGTTCAGGACCCGGGAGACCGTCTGTTGGGAGACGCCCGCCGCGCGGGCGACATCCTCCAGGGTTGCGGTACGACGCGGCATAGTTTCTCCTCATTGACAAAATGTCGTGCGCTAACATTTTATGTTTAACGCACGACAAAAAACAGCGTATTACCCCCGCTTTCGTGATCGTCTGTTAATTTCATTTCCGCCGTCGTTGCTGGAAAAAACAAATTACCCGATAACGTTCTTCATCCTGTTTAGCGATCGACATTTTCTGACTTACCGGGGATTACTATGCCAATAAGCGATACCAGTCGCCGCCACGCGCCTGACTTCCACGCCGTCCTCGCCCGCGAAGACTGGCAGAACCAGACCATTACCCATCTCAACCGCCTGCCGGCCCATCCCGCGTTCGCCAGCTGGCGCGATGAGCTTGCCGCCCGCGATAATCATCCTTCGCCCCATCGTCGTCAGCTGGACGGCGAGTGGCAATTTGCTTACGCCCGCAGCCCGTTTGCCGTCGATGCGCAGTGGCTGACGCAGGACCTGCCGGGCAGCCGCGGCACGCCGGTGCCCTCCAACTGGCAGATGGAGGGCTATGACGCGCCGATCTACACTAACGTCCGCTACCCCATCGACACCACCCCGCCGCGGGTGCCGGAGGATAACCCAACCGGCTGTTACTCCCTGCACGTTGCGATCGATGACGCCTGGCGCGCGGATGGGCAGACGCAGATTATATTCGACGGCGTTAACTCGGCCTTTCATCTCTGGTGCAACGGCGCCTGGGTCGGTTATTCCCAGGACAGCCGCCTGCCGGCGGCGTTCGATCTCAGCCCCTTTCTGCGTCCGGGCGACAACCGCCTGTGCGTGATGGTCATGCGCTGGAGCGCCGGCAGCTGGCTGGAAGACCAGGATATGTGGCGGATGAGCGGTATTTTCCGCTCGGTGTGGCTGCTGAATAAGCCGCACCAGCGGCTGAGCGACGTCCAGCTGACGCCGACCCTTGACGCCCTCTGCCGCGACGGCGCTCTGCAGGTCCAGGCGACCGTCGAGGCGACAGAAGCGGCGCTTGCCGGGCTCAGCGTCGGGGTTAGCCTGTGGCGCGGCGAGCAGCCTGTCGTTGCCCACCGTCAGCCGTTAGGCACCCCGACGGTGGATGAGCGCGGCCGTTACGCCGAACGGGTCGATTTCTCCCTGGCGGTGGCGGCGCCGGCGCACTGGAGCGCGGAAACCCCGGATTGCTACCGGGCAGTGGTCACCCTGTGGCGCGGCGAGGCATTGCTGGAGGCAGAGGCGTGGGATATCGGTTTTCGCCGCATCGAGATCGCCGACGGCCTGCTGCGCCTTAACGGCAAACCGCTGCTGATCCGCGGCGTTAACCGCCATGAACACCACCCTTTACGCGGTCAGGTGGTCAGCGAGGCGGATATGGTGCAGGACATTCTGTTGATGAAGCAGAACAACTTTAACGCCGTCCGCTGCTCGCACTACCCCAACGCCCCGCGCTGGTATGAGCTGTGCAACCGCTACGGTCTGTACGTGGTCGATGAAGCCAATATTGAAACCCACGGCATGGTGCCGATGAATCGGCTGTCAGACGATCCGGCGTGGCTGCCAGCCTTCAGCGCCCGCGTCACCCGGATGGTACAGAGCAACCGCAACCATCCGTGCATTATCATCTGGTCGCTGGGCAACGAATCCGGCGGCGGCGGCAACCACGAAGCGCTGTACCACTGGCTGAAGCGTAACGACCCGACCCGTCCGGTGCAGTACGAGGGCGGCGGCGCGGATACCACCGCCACCGATATTATCTGTCCGATGTACGCCCGCGTCGAACGCGACCAGCCGATCCCGGCGGTACCGAAGTGGGGGATCAAAAAATGGATCAGCCTGCCCGGCGAGCAGCGGCCGCTGATCCTCTGCGAGTACGCCCACGCGATGGGCAACAGCCTCGGCAACTTCGCCGATTACTGGCAGGCCTTCCGCGAGTATCCGCGGCTGCAGGGCGGGTTTATCTGGGACTGGGCCGACCAGGCGATCCGCAAAATCTTTGACGACGGCAGCGTCGGCTGGGCCTACGGCGGCGACTTTGGCGATAAGCCGAACGATCGCCAGTTTTGTATGAACGGCCTGGTGTTCCCCGATCGCACGCCGCATCCGTCGCTGGTCGAGGCGAAGCACGCCCAGCAGTATTTCCAGTTCGCCCTGCTGTCAACCTCGCCGCTGCGGGTGCGCATCGCCAGCGAATACCTGTTCCGCCAGACCGATAACGAAGCGCTGCGCTGGCAGGTGCAGGCGGCTGGTGAAACCCTGTACCACGGCAAGCTGACGCTGGCGCTCCCGCCTGAGGGCAGCGACGAGATAACGCTGCTCGACAGTCTGATCCTGCCGCCAGGCGCCCGCGCCGTGTGGCTGACGCTGGAGGTGGTCCAGCCCCAGGCGACAGCCTGGTCCCCGGCGGATCATCGCGTCGCCTGGCAGCAGTATCCCCTGCCGGCGCCGCTGGCGCTGCCTGCACCCACGGTGCCAGCCGGCGCCCCGGATCTTATCGTCAGCGATGAGGCCTGGCAGATCCGCGCCGGCACGCAGTGCTGGACCGTCGATCGCCGGACCGGTTTGCTGAGTGGCTGGTCGGTTGCCGGTCAGGAGCAGCTGCTGACCCCCCTGCGGGATCAGTTTGTCCGTGCGCCGCTCGACAACGACATCGGGGTCAGCGAAGTGGAGCGCATCGACCCCAACGCCTGGGTGGAGCGCTGGAAAAGCGCCGGCCTGTTCGACCTTGAGGCGCGCTGCGTGCAGTGCGACGCCCAGCGTCTGGCGAATGAGACCCTTGTCGACAGCCGCTGGCACTACCTGCGCGGCGACGAGGTGGTGATTGTCAGCCACTGGCGTCTGCGCTTTACCGCGGACGGAACGGTGCGGCTGGCGGTGGACGGCGAGCGCGCGGAAACGCTGCCGCCGCTGCCGCGGGTCGGGCTGCACTTCCAGGTGGCGGATCAGCAGGCGCCGGTGAGCTGGCTGGGGCTGGGGCCGCATGAGAACTACCCCGACCGGCGGAGCAGCGCCTGCTTCGCCCGCTGGGAGCAGCCGCTGGCGGCGATGACCACCCCCTACATCTTCCCGACGGAAAACGGCCTGCGCTGTGATACTCAGGCGCTGGACTGGGGACGCTGGCACGTCAGCGGTCATTTCCACTTCTCTGTTCAGCCGTGGAGCACCCGTCAGCTGATGGAGACCGACCACTGGCACAAGATGCAGGCCGAAGACGGCGTGTGGATCACCCTTGACGGCCTGCATATGGGGGTGGGAGGCGATGACTCCTGGACCCCAAGCGTACTGCCGCAGTGGCTCCTGACCCAAACGCGCTGGCAGTACGAGGTCTCATTGCGTTGCCTTTAATCCGTGGGGGCGGCAGCCCCCACCCTACAAACAGAATAACAAGGGATCATGGTGATGAAATTCTCTGAACTGGCGCCGCGAGAACGGCATAATTTTGTCTATTTCCTGCTGTTCTTTTTCTTTTACTATTTCATTATGTCGGCCTATTTTCCGTTTTTCCCGGTGTGGCTGGCGGACGTTAACCATTTAACCAAAACGGAAACCGGGATCGTCTTCTCCTCCATCTCGTTGTTCGCGATTATTTTTCAGCCGGTATTTGGTTTAATGTCGGATAAGCTCGGCCTGCGCAAACATCTGCTGTGGACTATTACGGTGCTGTTAATTCTGTTCGCGCCGTTCTTTATTTTCGTTTTCTCCCCGCTGCTGCAGATGAATATTATCGCCGGTTCGCTGGTGGGCGGGATCTACCTGGGGATTGTTTTCTCCAGCGGCTCCGGGGCGGTGGAAGCCTATATCGAGCGCGTCAGCCGGGCAAACCGCTTTGAATATGGCAAAGTGCGGGTCGCTGGCTGCGTCGGCTGGGCGCTGTGCGCCTCGATAACCGGCGTGCTGTTCGGCATCGACCCCAATATTACCTTCTGGATCGCCTCCGGCTTTGCGCTGGTGCTGGGTCTTCTGCTCTGGCTGTCGCGCCCGGAAAGCAGCAACAGCGCCCAGGTTATCGAGGCGCTCGGGGCCAATCGCCAGGCCTTTTCGCTGCGCACGGCGGCAGAGCTGCTGCGTATGCCGCGCTTCTGGGGCTTTATCGTCTATGTGGTGGGGGTCGCCAGCGTCTACGACGTGTTTGACCAGCAATTTGCTAACTTTTTCAAAAGCTTCTTCGCCAGTCCGCAGCGCGGTACCGAAGTGTTTGGCTTCGTCACCACCGGTGGCGAGCTGCTCAATGCCGTGATCATGTTCTGCGCCCCGGCCATCGTTAACCGTATCGGGGCCAAAAACGCCCTGCTGACCGCGGGGATGATCATGTCGGTGCGTATTCTCGGGTCGTCTTTTGCCTCATCGGCGGTGGAGGTGGTGATCCTCAAGATGCTGCATATGTTTGAGATCCCCTTCCTGCTGGTCGGGACCTTTAAATATATCTCCTCCGCCTTTAACCCGCGGCTCTCGGCCACCCTGTTTCTGATCGGCTTTAACCTGTCGAAACAGCTGTCCGGGGTGGTACTTTCCGCCTGGGTGGGCCGGATGTACGACACCGTCGGCTTCCATCAGGCCTATCTGATCCTCGGCTGCATCACCCTGAGCTTTACCCTGCTCTCGTTCATCACCTTGCGCGGCGGCAAAAGCCTGCTGCCGACAGCGGAGACGCAGACCCCCGCCTGACCGGGCGCGCCCGTCAGGGATGACGGGGTTCACTCCACAATGCGCGTCTCTCCGCCGCTATTCTCCAGCGCATAGCGCTGGCAGGCAGCCCCGGCGGCGATAAGATCCGCCAGCTCTGCCGAGTGGCTGGTCAGCCAGATCTGGCTGTAGCGGGAGGCCTCGACGATCAGCCTGGCCAGCGCCGGGAGCATGTCGCGATGCAGGCTGTTCTCCGGTTCATTGATCGCCAGAAAGGCCGGCGGGCGCGGGCTGAGCAGCGCGACGGCGAGGCAGAGAAAACGCAGCGTGCCGTCGGACATCTCCGCCGCCAGCAGCGGGCGGCGGATCCCCTCCCGGCGCATTTTCAGCGCGAAACGCGAGTGCTCGTTTTCACAGTAAAACTGGCAGCCGGGAAAGGCGTCGGCGAGGATCTCGTGCAAAATCTCCTCCGCGCCGATCTCGACAATGGTCTGAAAGGCGGCCGCCAGATTATGGCCGTCGCTGTCGAGCACCGGCGAACGGTAGCCGACGGCCGGCTGGCGCAGCGGTGAGTGGCGGCCGATAGCGAATTCATGGTAAAACCGCCAGCGGCGCAGGGTCTCGCGCACCCGCGAGACCTCAGGAAAACGGTGCGGCTCGCCAAGCTGACCGAACACCGACTCGTTTTCATAAATACTCTCGGTGAAGGTGCTTTTCTCCCCGGCGACATCGACGAGGAACGCCGCCTGATTCTTACGCTGCAGTACGCGGGAGGAAGGCCGACGGGAATAGCCCGCCAGCCAGATGTTCTCTTCTTTGACGATGGGATCGAGCATGAACTGCGTCGGATAGGGCAATTTTTCCGGGAAACCAACCTGCAGTTCATAATCAAAGCTCTCCGTCCGACAGGCGATTTGCAGCCGGCGGGGATGGCGATCGAGGGGAGAACGATCTCCGGACCACATCATATTTTCAAGGCCCCCCTCTTCGCTGATAAATCCCGACAGCCTGCCGTCGGCAGCCGCGGTCAACAGATGGATAGCGTTGTAAATATTGGATTTGCCGCAGCCGTTAGGGCCGAAGACAATGTTCAGCGGCCCCAGCTCCAGCGCGATATCCCTGACTGAGCGAAAGTTTTGAATACGGATGTACTGAATCATGATGCGTCCTGGCCCGGAGAGAGAAGGCTGCCACAGTAGCAAAGCCGCGGCAAGGATACTATCGCCCCCTCTCTCCGACCGGGTTTAACAGAACATTTTTTTCATTCCGCGGGTCAGCGCCACCCGCGTCAGCTTGTCGCTATCCTGATGGGCGTCACTGAAAACGCCAAAGAAATAGCGTTCATCGTCAATGGTTTGACTCACGATACGATAGCTGAGCGGCTGGCCGGACGGCGCACCGTATTGCGCAGGGGTCACTGAGACCTCGGTCGCATCGTCGGCGACGCTGACCAGCAGTCCATCCGCCTTACCGCCCACCAGCATGACCTTAATTATCGGGTGCACCAGTTCCTCCCGGGATGGCATAGATCATTGGCAAACCGCGCAGCGCGGCGGGCGTATCATCAGCAAACAGCGGCGCCAGCCAGAGTGCGGTCTTAAGTACTTTCTTATAGTTCATTGCGGCCTTGAGTCAAAAAATAGCGTGCCTGGGCTGAGCTAAATATTGATTATTCGAAATAAAAGATGACAAATGATGAAGGAAAAAAGAGGAATTGTGAATCAGCAAAACGCCAGGTTATTCTATTTTATCACTCCTCTCCTCGCCTTTAATGGCCCTGATTCAAGGAAGTATTGCGGTTATGCGTTGTGTTCGCCTGTGCCTTATCTCCCTGATTGCCGCCCTGCCACTGCCGGTATTCGCCAGCCCTCAGCCGCTCGAACAAATTACACGCAGCGAAAGTCAGCTGGCGGGCCGCGTGGGCTATGTTGAAATGGATCTGGCCAGCGGCCGCACGCTGGCCGCCTGGCGCGCCAGTGAGCGCTTTCCGCTGATGAGCACCTTTAAAGTGCTGCTCTGCGGCGCGGTGCTGGCCCGGGTGGATGCCGGAGACGAACGGCTGGATCGGCGGATCCGCTACCGCCAGCAGGATCTGGTGGACTACTCCCCGGTCAGCGAAAAACACCTTGCCGACGGGATGACCGTTGGCGAACTCTGCGCCGCCGCCATCACCATGAGCGACAACAGCGCCGGCAATCTGCTGTTGAAGAGCGTTGGCGGCCCCGCGGGATTGACCGCTTTTCTGCGCCAGATCGGTGACAACGTCACCCGCCTTGACCGCTGGGAAACGGAGCTCAATGAAGCGCTTCCCGGCGACGTGCGCGACACCACCACCCCAGCCAGCATGGCCGCCACCCTGCGCAAGCTGCTAACCAGCCACGCGCTGAGCGCCCGTTCGCAGCAGCAGCTGCTGCAGTGGATGGTGGACGACCAGGTAGCCGGTCCGCTGATCCGCGCCGTGCTGCCGGCGGGCTGGTTTATCGCCGATAAAACCGGGGCCGGCGAGCGGGGCTCACGCGGCATTGTCGCCCTGCTCGGCCCGAACGGCAAAGCGGAGCGCATCGTGGTGATCTATCTGCGGGATACGCCGGCGACCATGGCCGAGCGTAACCAGCAGATCGCCAGAATAGGCGCGGCGCTGATCGAGCACTGGCAGCGCTAGCCCGGCGAAGGCCGCGCGCCTTACCCGGCGCGCAGCACCTCGCAAGCGTGCCGGGCGATATGTGTGGCGGCAGCATCGGAGAGATGCCGGTCGGTAATGATGGTGGTAAAGCGGGTCAAGGGTAACGCCATAAACGTGGCCACCTGATTATATTTCGAACTGTCGCACAGCAGGATGCTTCTGGCGCTGACCTGGCTGACGGTCTCCTTGACGGTGACCTTGTTCTCATCAGGGGTGAAAATCCCGCGGCTGTCCCAGCCGCTGGCGGAGATAAAGGCCGTATCGATAGCCAGGTGGCGCAAGGTCCGCGCCGCCGACTCGCCGACGCAGGAGCGGTTCTCCCGGCACAGGGTGCCGCCGGTGTGGATCACGCCGCACTGGCTGGCATCGATCAGCAGTTGGGTTATCTCAAAATCGTTGGTGACCACCTGCAGGTCGTCCCGGTCGAGGATCGCCCGCGCCAGCGCCAGGGTGGTGGTGCCGGCATCGAGATAGATGCAGCTGTTTTTGGCGATGTGACTGGCCGCCAGCGCGCCGATGGCCTGTTTCTCTTCACTCTGTAGAGTGCTTTTCACCAGATGACTGGGCTCTGCGGCCAGGCGGCTGACGGCGCGCACGCCGCCCGAGACGCTGACCAGCAGCCCCTGTTCTTCCAGCTTACTGACGTCGCGACGGATAGTCATATGGGACACGCCGAGGATCTCCGTCAGCTCATTAATGCTCACCGCCCCACGCTGCTCCACCAGGGCTAAAATACGCTGATGACGTTCTATTGGAATCACCGCTCTCCCCTTACCATTTTTTCACACCAGAGCTTACCACTCACGCCGGGAACCTGAAGATCCCCTGTGCTGTTATCGCTGCTTGACCGCTGTTTTTACGCTATTTTAGGGCATGAATCGCAGTCGCGCAGCCACTTTCCGTCTGTGAATTTTTTATATTCATGTGGGTTATTCGTGATAACTCTCACATAATTTCACATTACAACGCTTTATTCTATCATTAAATCACATTAATTAACGAATATTCACAAGGAGACCGGCATGACTGCACACACTAACGTCTGCGTGATTGGACTGGGTTCGATGGGCATGGGCGCCGCCCGCGCCTGCCTGCAGGCGGGCCTGAACACCTGGGGGGTGGACATCAACCCCGACAACTGCCGCGCGCTGCTGGAGGCGGGCGCCAAAGGCGCAGGCCCCAGCGCGGTGCCTTTCGCCGCTGAGCTGGATGCGGTCGTGCTGCTGGTGGTCAATGCCGCCCAGGTTCGGGGGATCCTGTTCGGCGAGAGCGGCCTCGCCGGCCATCTGAAGCCGGGTACCGCGGTGATGGTGTCGTCAACCATCGCCTCCGCCGATGCCCAGGCGATTGCCGCGGCGCTGGCGGAATACCAGCTATTGATGCTCGACGCGCCGGTATCGGGCGGCGCGGTGAAAGCGGCCGCCGGCGACATGACGGTGATGGCCTCCGGGAGCGATGCCGTCTTCGCCCGCCTCGCGCCAGTGCTGGACGCGGTGGCCGGCAAAGTCTATCGCATCGGGAGCGACATTGGCCTCGGTTCGACGGTAAAAATCATCCATCAGCTGCTGGCCGGGGTGCATATCGCCGTCGCCGCCGAAGCGATGGCCCTCGCCGCCCGCGCCGGCATCCCGCTGGAGACGATGTACGACGTGGTGACCCACGCGGCGGGTAATTCGTGGATGTTTGAGAATCGTATGCAGCACGTTCTGGATGGCGATTACTCGCCAAAATCCGCCGTCGATATTTTTGTCAAAGATCTCGGCCTGGTGAATGACACCGCCCGGGCGCTGACCTTCCCGCTGCCGCTCGCCACCACCGCGCTGAATATGTTCACCTCCGCCAGCAACGCCGGATTCGGCCGGGAAGATGACAGCGCGGTGATCAAGATCTTCAACGGCATTACGCTGCCGGGCCATAAACAGTGAGGAGAGACAAGATGCAGCTTGGTGTCATTGCCGATGACTTTACCGGCGCCACGGATATTGCCAGCTTCCTCGTACGCAATGGCATGCCGACGGTGCAGCTAAACGGCGTACCGCCCCACGAACTGCCGCTGACCAGCGAAGCGGTGGTGATCAGCCTCAAAACGCGCTCCTGCCCGGTGGAAACCGCCGTCAGCCAGTCGCTGGCGGCCCTGCGCTGGCTGCAGGCCCGGGGCTGTCAGCAATTTTATTTTAAGTATTGTTCCACTTTCGACAGCACCGCGCAGGGCAACATTGGCCCGGTACTGGATGCACTACTGGCAGAGCTGGGCGAGACCCGGACGGTGATTTCCCCGGCGCTGCCGGTAAACGGCCGCACGGTCTATCAGGGGTATCTGTTTGTCGGCCAGCAGTTACTCAATGAGTCAGGGATGCGCCACCATCCGGTGACGCCGATGGAGGATGCCCACCTGGGCCGCTTAATCGAGCGCCAGGGCGGCGGAAAAGCGGCGCTGATCGCCTGGCCGATTATCGATCAGGGGCCGGAGGCGGTCGCTGCAGCGCTGGCGGCAATCAGCGACGCGGCGGTGCGCTATGTGGTGCTCGACGCCCTCAGTGAACAGCACTTGCTGACCCAGGGGGCGGCGCTGCGGGAGATGAAGCTGGTCTCCGGCGGCTCTGGTCTCGCCATCGGCCTCGCCCGCGACTGGGCGCAGCGCCACGGAACCCAGGGTGAAGGATCCCAGGCGGGCATGCCGCTGCCCGGCCCGGCGGTAGTGCTCTCGGGCTCCTGTTCGCTGATGACCAACAGCCAGGTGGCGGCCTATCGTGAACAGGCTCCCGCCCGCGCCGTCGACTTAAGCGCCTGCTTTACCGATCTGGAGGGCTATGCCGGGACGCTGGCGGCCTGGGTGGACGCAAACCGCGATTCGCCGCTGGCGCCGATGGTCTATGCCACGACTGAGCCGCAAACGCTGCAGCGGATCCAGGCGCAGTATGGCGACAAGGCCAGCAGCGAACGGATCGAACAGCTGTTCGCCGCCCTCGCCGCCGCGCTGAAGGAGAAAGGATTCACCCGGTTTATTGTGGCCGGAGGGGAAACGTCGAGCATCGTGGCGCAGACGCTGGGGGTCGAGGCGTTCCATATCGGGCCGACGATCTCCCCTGGGGTTCCCTGGGTGCGTGACACCCGCCAGCCGCTCTCCCTGGCGCTGAAGTCAGGTAATTTCGGCGATATCCAGTTCTTTGCCCGTGCCCAGCAGGAGTTTTGTCATGACTGAGCAACAGCTGCGAGATGAGATGGTGCAGATTGGCGCCTCGTTGTTTAACCGCGGTTATGCCACCGGCTCCGCCGGCAATCTGTCGCTCCTGCTGCCGGACGGCAACCTGCTGGCGACGCCGACCGGCTCCTGCCTGGGCGAGCTGCAGGCCCAGCGGTTGTCGGTGGTCACCCTGCAAGGCGAATGGATCGCCGGCGATAAACCGTCGAAAGAGATCGCTTTTCACCGGGCGGTCTATTTGCATAACCCGGCCTGCAAGGCGATCGTCCACTTGCATAGCCACTATCTGACCGCGCTCTCCTGCCTGCAGGGGCTCGATCCGCAGAATTGCATTCGCCCCTTTACTCCCTACGTAGTGATGCGGGTCGGCGACGTCCCGGTGGTTCCCTACTACCGACCGGGCGACGACCGCATTGCCGAGGCGCTGGCCGGCCTGGCGCCGCGCTATAACGCCTTTTTACTGGCCAACCATGGTCCGGTGGTCACTGGCTCATCGCTGCGCGAAGCCACCAATAATACCGAAGAGCTGGAAGAGACCGCGCGGCTGATGTTTACCCTCGGCAATCGCGAGATCCGTTACCTGACCGCTGACGAAGTGGATGAACTGAGATAAAACCATGCCAAAATTTGCTGCAAATTTATCCATGCTGTTTACCGAACTGCCGTTCCTGGACCGCTTTGCCGCCGCCGCCCGCGCCGGTTTCGAAGCCGTGGAGTTTCTGTTCCCCTATGAGTATGCCGCCGGGGATATTAAACAGCGCCTGCAGGAAAACCAGCTGCAGCTGGTGCTGTTCAATACCCCGCCCGGCGACGTTAACGCCGGGGAATGGGGACTCGCCGCCCTACCGGGCAGGAGCGCTGAGGCCCGGCGTGATATCGAGCTGGCGCTGGAGTATGCCTGCCAGCTGGATTGTCCGCAGGTGCATATTATGGCCGGCGTGGTGCAGCCGGAAATGGATCGCGCGGCCTGCGAGGCGGAGCTTTTCGATAACCTGCGCTACGCCGCCGAGCGCTTTGCCCGCCAAGGCAAGCGGGCGCTTATTGAAGCCCTGAATCCGCAGACCAAACCGGGCTATTTCTACCACAGTCAATATCAGACGCTGGAGATTGCGCAGCGGGTCGACCGGCCAAACATCGCCGTGCAATTAGATCTGTTTCATGCGCAGAAAGTGGACGGCAATTTAAGCCATCTTATTACCGAGTATGCCGGTCAGTACCGCCATATTCAGATAGCCTCCCTGCCCGACCGCCATGAACCGGACGAGGGCGAGATTAATTATTCATGGATCTATGCGTTGCTGGATAACGTCGGCTATGACGGTTGGATCGGCTGCGAATATATCCCCAGGGCGGATACCCTTTCCGGACTGGAATGGTTCTCGCCCTACCGGAAAAAATAAAGCGCGGTTCTAAAAATATAACTCTCTGTACACCTGTTAATACCCGAGGCAAAACTATGTCGACATCGGCGCTGTTACTTATTGCGTTAGCCAGCGTAGTGCTGTTGCTCCTGCTGGTGATCAAAGCGAAAGCGCATCCTTTTGTGGCGCTCCTGATCGTCAGCCTGCTGGTGGCGTTCGCCACCGGCATTCCGGCGGATAAAATCATTACCACCCTTGAAAAAGGCATGGGCGGCCTGCTCGGCCACATCGCCAGCATAATTATTTTGGGATCAATGCTGGGGGTGCTTATTGAAATATCCGGCGGCGCCGAATCGCTGGCGAAAACGCTGACCGGCGTGCTGGGTTCTAAACGGACTATTGCCGCCTTAACCATCGTGGCTTTTATTCTCGGCACGCCAGTCTTCTTTGAAGTCGGCTTTATTATTATCATTCCGTTAATTTACGGCTTCAGTAAAGTCGCCCATCTGTCGCCGCTGAAATTTGGCCTACCGATGGCCGGAGTGATGTTAACCGTCCATGTGGCATTGCCAACCCACCCTGGCGCGGCGGCGGCGGCAGGTATTCTGCATAGCGATGTCGGCTGGTTGATGCTGGCGGGAATTGGAGTGTCGATCGTCGTGGGTATCGTGGGCTATTTTGTCGCCCGGTCTATCAATCAGCGCCATTATCATCTGTCGATTAACGTGCTGGAACAGCAGCAAACGGCCGAGGTGCCCGACCTCTCCGTCAACGCCCAGCAGACCCGACTGGCGCCGCCGAATGCGCTGGTTATCGGCGGGCTGATCGTGGTGCCCATCGTGCTGATTGTTTCCGGAACGCTTTGTCAGGCCCTGCTGCTGCCGGATAACGCGATTCGCCAGCTGATGACCGTCATTGGCACCCCGCCCGTCGCCCTGCTGATCTCCCTGGGGCTGGCCAGCTGGACGCTGGGCATCCGGCGGGGGATGAACCTGAAAAAGTTGGGAGAAGTCACCGGCAGCGCGATCCCCTCCTCGGCGGACGTGATCCTCGTCGCCGGCGCCGGCGGCGCCTTTGGCGGGGTGCTGGTCGCCTCCGGCATCGGCAATGCCTTAGCCGAGGCGCTGGAGACGATTCATCTGCCGCTGATGCCCGCCGCTTTCCTGCTGTCGCTGGTGCTTCGGGCCTCGCAGGGCTCGGCCACCGTGGCGATCCTTACCACCTCCGGCCTGTTGTCACAGGCGGTCGTCGGGTTGGAGCCGCTGCAGCTGGTGCTGGTGACGCTGGCGACCTGTTTCGGCTCGCTCGGGTTATCGCACGTTAACGACGCCGGGTTCTGGGTGGTCACGCGCTATCTCGGGCTCTCGGTGCCGGACGGACTCAAAACCTGGACCGTACTGACCACCATCATGGGGGTGACGGGCTTCCTGATCACCTGGCTGCTGTGGTTTGTACTGTAATATTCACCCGGGTGGCTCCGGCCACCTTATCGTGTCCCCTTCGCGGGGACTAACTCATTATCGCTGCCCGGCAGCTGGCCTCCCGCTGACAGCGTCACCGGTATAAAATAGCGTACGTGATAGCGCTTCTCCTCTGCCTCTCCTCCTTCCGCATGACGGGTCATAAAGCATTCAATGTCATGCCCATCCCGACGGCTTACCCCCAGCGTTGGCAACTGTTCCAGATAGAGATCGCTGGACAAACGGGCATAGCGTGACCAGCTGCCGTAGAATTCAACCCCCACATACAGCCCCGACCGGGTGGTCAACGCGGACGACGGCTTTCGCGCCTCGTGACAACCGACAAAGGCGTTAACCTCGACGTTAAGCTCATTTTGACTCGCTGCGGCGTAATCGGAAAGTATGGAAAGCGAACCGCCTCCAGCGGCGAAAAAGCGGTCAACCTTTTGTCTGATAGCCGTCTTGCCGGTACTTTGCAACACCATATCCGACAGGCGCAGTTCATACTTCATCGGGTAGCCATAATAGACCCGCTCCGGCAGGGAACAGATCCGAGCCAAAGGCAGGCTCTCATCATCCGTGGGGAATTTTTTTAACAGTTTTGCCGTGTCCCAGTGCGCCGCGCAGCGGTACTCCCGTGGCGAAAGCGAGAAACGTTTCTTAAACTCCCGGGAGAAGGTCTGCGGCGAATCGTAACTTAACTGCCAGGCTATGGCGGCGATCGGTTGCCGCGTTAAACGCAGACTGACCGCTGCGATGGTCAGCCGCCGCAGGCGAATATACTGCCCGATGGGTATCCGGCCATATTGATAAAACACCTCGTACACAAACCGACGCGAATAGCCCATATACTGCGCCAGGTCATCGATCGCCGGGTTACAGTAGATATTATCCTCCAGCCACGCCAGCATTTTTAAATAGAGCATTTGCTTCATAAGCACCGCATACTTCCTGTAATCTTGTCCTCCGCTAATTTTAGCAACAGACACTGGCTACCACTAAGCTTTTTATGCATCGCAAAAATAAAAAATTATTAAAGTGCTTAAAACGGCATCTAATATAGGCTTATCATTTTGTTTATTAGGAACTTTCGCATACCAACACACCGTTATCTCACTTTTCCTGGTAGATATTGCATTAATGAAAAACATCCCTTAGATTACCCCAACTAAAAAAGACCTGCGCATCACCATTATATTCTTTAATTTATTCTGACACCTTTTTCATACCCCACAGGGAAGTTATATGACGAATTTTTTGATCAATATAAAAAATCACTATTTGCGAGTCGCTATTGCGGAGCTGGTGGATGAAGCGATGAAGACCTACGGGGGATCAGCCTATCAGTTTTCTGAACAATGGGACCTGGAGTCGATAGCGCAATCTCAGGTGTTCTTCACGGAAATGGTGGCGGGAGAATGGTACCTGTGTCATGACCTGTTTCAGCATGCCCCAGAGCAATACTCGCTTTTTATTTTCCAGGACAATGAACAAGCTACCGTCGAAGAGGGCTTACCCAACTGTCTGCGGCAGGCGGTGTTTATACCACCCCATGCTCCCGTTCAGCGTCTTAAAGATGAGATAGCCAGCGCGATTCAGCGCCCCTTGCCTCCTCAGCATGACCCGTCCTTCAATCGGCTGCGGCGTTGCATCAATTGCGCCTGCAAGTCGGTCAGCGATGCGCAAACCAAAGTCATTTACGCGTTCAGTATTGGTCTAAGTCCGCATGAAGTCGCGGCGGCGCTAAAAATTAGCCACAAAACCATTCACTCGCATAAAAAGAATATTATGAACAAGTTCAATTTGCACAGCCGCCAGCAATTTAACAACCTCGTAAAACTACTCGCCAGACGTTAATACAATCGTCATTATATTACCTCTGCAGATTATCTTCTGGAACGGAAGACGTAGCGTCTTTTGCGTCTTTCCTGAATATAAGAAAGACCACTCCACAAAGAAATGACGGGACAAAAAATCAGACACAAAATAATAAATAAGTCGCTCATATCAGACCTGAAAAAAGGAATTAAACTTACGTTGATAATATGGATTTGCTTTTAATCAGGCAAGACCAGTATCTCTTTTTAAGAGCGGGCAATATAATGGCAGGATAATTCCTGGTGGCGAATGTTAACCGATAATTTAAGGTGGTGGACCAATACCGCAGGAGGAATGAGCGGCCTGTTTCCCCCTTTTGCATCGTAAATGAGAAAAAGATAGCTAAACCTCAGATTCCCTGTAGAGTGAAGGTAATCACAAAGTGAAGCTCCCGTTCCGCGTAGCGGACATCACGGTTGGTTAAATGTCATAAAAAACAGCCTCCCTTCTCCGAGGGTCTGGCCATACCTCCCTAAATACGCGCTGTGCGGACCATTACGCGCTGCCGCAGCGACCGGAATGATTATGCTAACCACCCTGATATACCGCAGCCAGGTTAATCCTGCCCGCCCGCCCACCGATCTCGACGCTTTAATTCATCGCGCCAGCGGGAAAAACATGCCTCTTGGCATCACCGGTATTCTGCTGTTTAACGGCCTGCAATTCTTCCAGGTGCTGGAGGGAAGCGAGGAAGATCTTGAGTCGTTATTCCACGAGATACAGAGCGATCCGCGCCATCGCGACGTGGTGGAACTGATGCGCGACTATTCGGCCTACCGTCGTTTTCACGACACCGGGATGCGCCTGCTGGATCTTCGTCTTTTCGAAGCCGACAGCGCGCTGGAGGAGCTCCTGCGCTTTAGCTCGTTTGGGGTCACCGAGCCGGTCAACGACCGGATGTTCCGCCTGATTAGCGCCTTTATCGCCGACGGTGGGCGCTATTGTCTACCCGAGCCGCTGCAGCCTTCTCGCTGGACGATGATGCCTGCCCCGGCCACTGCTACGGCGCGCCACCTGCCCGATCAACCTTGCCAGTTTGCCCTGCAGGCCATCGTCGAGCCGGCCAAAAAGCGGGTCTCTTCCTTTGAAGCGCTGATCCGCAGCCCCACCGGCGGATCTCCTGTAGAGATGTTTGCCGCCATCCCGGCGGAGGATCGCTACCGTTTCGACCTTGAGAGCAAAGCGTATGCCTTCTCTCTCGCCGGTCAGTTACCGCTTGGTAAAAACCAGCTGGCCATTAACCTGCTGCCCGGTTCGCTGTATAACCACCCTGACGCCGTAGGCTGGCTGATGAACAGCCTGCTGGCGGCCGGCCTCAGACCGGACCAGGTGCTGATAGAGGTTACCGAAACGGAGGTGATCACCTGCTTTGACCAGTTCCGCAAGGTGCTCAAAGCGCTGCGCGTCGCGGGCATGAAGCTGGCCATCGACGACTTTGGCGCGGGTTACTCCGGCCTGTCGTTACTGACCCGCTTTCAGCCCGATAAAATCAAAGTGGATGCAGAGCTGGTGCGCAATATTCATATCAGCGGCGCCAAGCAGGCGATTGTCGCCTCGGTCGTGCGCTGCTGCGAGGATTTGGGCATCACGGTGGTGGCGGAAGGCGTCGAAACCCTGGAAGAGTGGTGCTGGCTGCAGTCGGTGGGCATTCGCCTGTTTCAGGGGTTCCTTTTCTCCCGACCGTGCCTGAACGGCATCGGGGAAATTTGCTGGCCGATAGCGCGTCAGGCCACGGATCTGTAAGGCCGCGGTAGGCGGCAGCGTCACTGCCAGTGGGGGAGCTTTTCGCCCAGCGCCGCCAGGGCGAAGCGCACCGCTTTCGCCACCACTGTCTCGCAGTCACCGGTAAAGCGCAGCCGTTGGGTTTCGATCTGGCCGCGAAAGTTCCAGGCAAACCATACCGTGCCGGCGGGGGTACCATCCTCTCCCCCCTCCGGTCCCGCATAGCCGCTGATGGCGATGGCGATGTCGGCCCCGGCTATCGCCAGCATACCGCTGGACATCTCCTTCACGCACGCTTCGCTGACAGCGCTGTGTTCCGCCAGGGTTTCCGCGCGCACCTGCAGCACATTGCGCTTGGCTTCATCGGTGAAGGTGACCACGCCGGTATCATAAAAGGCCGCAGTATCAGCCTGAGCACAGAGCGCTGCCGCCAGATTGCCGCCGGTGCAGGATTCCGCAGTGGTGAGCCGCCAGCCGCGCGCGATAAGCGCCCGGGCCACCTCGGCGGTCAGTTGATGAGTATGTTGTGCGTCTTTATCGATCTCGTCAGCCATTCTGACTCCTCGCCGAATTTGAAAAGTATCACCGCCTCACTGCCCTGTTAACAGGATAGCATAGTGATTTCTCTCGTCGCCTGGAGGCCGTTTACGCCACCCTGAGTGGATAAAATAAAGGCCCGCAGCGCGGGCCTTGAAAGGAACTACCTTGGCACAGAAGCGGAATCACACTTTGTGTTCGATCACCCGCCCCTGGTTCTCAATGGCAATTTTGCGCGGTTTTTCGCTCTCGGGGATCTCCTGATGGATAGCGATTTTTAAGATCCCGCTCTCCAGCTGCGCCTGATTAATCTGGGCGTGTTCGGGAAGCGAAAAACTAAGCTGGAAATCAGCCCGGCGAATGCCTTTATAAATCCAGCCCTGGCTGTTTCCGGAATGATTTTCGGTTTGCGCGCGTTTACCGGTAATATGCAGATTACCGCCTACGGTCTCTATTTCCAGTTCATCATCTTTCCAGCCAGGCACGCTGACGCTGAGCAGGAAATTACTGTCATCCACTTTCTGTAAATCGTAGGCTGGTAAGGTCCCCACCGGCGTATCGCCCGTTAACTGGCTGAAAAGACGGTCGATACGGTTAAAGCGATCGGCAAAAAGGGAATCAGCAAATACCGGGAGTGCTGACAAGGTTTTGAGTGCCATAATTAACCTCCTGAATATCCATTCAAAAGCTCAACATAAAGGCAAGCATTGCTTGTCCGCTTTATAAAATAATAGCTAAAGCGCGTTTTTCAAGACCTGAAATAAAAAAATTTCTTCGTCAGTCACAGAAAGAAATAACCAGGTCAGGTGGCAAAGTGACCCCCGCCAGACGGCGGGGGCTGGGGTGCTTCTGAGTCCCATAACTGATGCTGTTTAACATTCAATAAACAGAAGCGTCATGTATATATTACTTGTTCAAGGGGATGTCAACGCCCGAATCGCGCCCCCTCACCCGTCGCCCTGCAATAGCGCCACGAGAAATGCGGTTCCCCTGACGATCGTTTCGCCAACAGCGGCGGCCTCGACATCACTTTGGCCTCGCTGGCGCCAGCCGGAAGACCCTGGCGAAAATTTACGCCGTCAGGGAAGGAACCTTTCACCTCCCTCCGTGCCTAATAACCTGCATACGCACTTTCTGAGGCATCACTATGACCGGCATTTTTATCTCTACCACCCTGTTCGCCCTCTTCGCGTCGATGTTGATCGGTCTGGGGATGGTATGGAAAGGCATCTCCAACAACCCGGATAACTAATCCCTTTTGGACGCCGTTGCTCTTCGACTGATGCAGCGGCGTGATAGCGCCCTCTACCGGCATCCGGTCAGGACCACTTCTGCTTCCGCTCGGCTTTGTTGAATAAATCAGATTTCGGGTAAGTCTCCCCCGTAGCGGGTTGT
>NZ_JBEAJL010000094.1:0-80178 GCF_040065275.1 Klebsiella sp. JB_Kp042 | reverse complement strand
GCGCTCCGGATGAATATGATGATCTCATATCAGGAACTTGTTCGCACCTTCCTTAGGCGACATACCGCTATAGCGGCGGAAAAAGCGAGAAAAATAGGCGGCGTCGCTAAAGCCCAAATAATCAGAGAGTTGCGTTATCGTCATGCGGGTGTATTGCAGATTACGCCGCGCCTCAAGCATCAGTCGCTGATGCAATACCCCAAGGGCGCTACAGCCATAGAACTCGCGACATAAATAGTTTAAATGCGTGACCGACAGCCCAATCAACTTCGCATACTCTGCCAGCGGGAGGTGCTGTCGGTAGTGACTCTCAATAAGCCGGGAAAAATGACGCATCATACTGCGCTTTCGCTCCGCTTTATCTTCCGCGGGCGGTGCGGGGCGGCACTGCCGGTTCAACCAGGCCAGCAGCGTCCCCAGCAGCGAATAAAGCATCATTTCCCGGGCATCATGATCGGCACAGTACTCCTCGCGAAGCGCTGAAAACAGCGTATGCATACGCCCCCGGGAACGCCCCACCGGCAGACACTGCGCAACGCTAAGCACATCCAGCGGTCGGCCGAACTGATTTTCAAAGCGGCTCAGCAGCGGTAGCGCCAGGGAGAGCACAAATCCGTGCGTTCCGGGTGAGAAATGAAAGCCATGAATGCAGAGGGCGGGCACCACCTGGATGCAGGACTCCGTCATCACCGAGGTGGTGCCTTCAATTTCGATCTCCGCCCGACCTTTATGCAAATAGAGGAGCTGGACCATTTCGGCGTGCTGGTGGACGCGAATATGCCACTGATACAGGCTGCTGCGCTGCAAAATCGACTCGCAGTGCAGCAGATCCGGCGTCGGCCAGCCGCGCTCCTCGCCATACAGCTTAAATACCGGAACAGTTTGGACGGGCGGCATAGTAACTCCTGTTCAGTCAGACGACACGCTCCATGGGCAGGCCCACGTAGTTTTCCGCGATAGTGGTCAGCCCGGCGCGCGAGCCCAGATAGTAGCGGCGATCGGCCGCCTGCATTTTGGCGTCGAACTCGCTCTGCTGCGGAAAATCGTGCAGCAGGCGGGTCATGAACCAGCTAAAGCGTTCCCCTTTCCAGACCCGATCCAGCGCCAGTCGCGAATAGGTCGCCAGCAGATCGCTCCGGCCGTGATGGTAGTATTCACGCAGGATCCGCCACAGATAGTTCACGTCCGATGCCGCCAGGTTCAACCCTTTAGCGCCGGTCGGCGGTACGATATGCGCGGCATCCCCCACCAGGAACAATCGCCCATATTGCATTGGCTCGACGACGAAGCTGCGCAAGGGAGCGATGCTTTTCTCAAGTGAGTGACCAGTCACTAACTTTGATGACAGATCCTCCGGCAATCGGCATTTCAACTCCTGCCAGAAGCGTTCGTCCGACCAGTCCTCCACCTTATCGCTCAGCGGAACCTGCAGATAGTAGCGGCTGCGAGTAAGTGAGCGCTGACTACATAAAACAAATCCCCGCTGATGATGCGCATAGATCAGCTCCGGATTGACCGGCGGCGTATCCGCCAGCAGGCCTAACCAGCCGAACGGCCAGACGCTCTCGTAAGTCTTGAGGATGTCAGCGGGAATACTTTGCCGCGACACGCCATGGAACCCGTCGCAACCGGCGATAAAGTCACACTCCAGGCGGCAGAATTCACCTTCGCTAAGATAGGTGATCGTCGGCCGGTCACTTTTTGCGTCATGGATAGTCACTTCGCTGACGCCGTACACGATCGGCGCGTCGCTGGCGGCCCGGGCAGCCATCAGATCGCGGGTCACTTCAGTCTGGCCGTAAACCATCACGCTCTTGCCGTCGGTCAGCTCGCTCAGTGAGACGGGCACCCGCTGGCCGTCAAAGAGAAACTCCACCCCATGATGCACCAGGCCTTCGACATCCATCCGCTGCGCCACGCCCGCTTCACGGAGCAGATCGACGGTACCGCTTTCCAGAATTCCCGCACGGATGCGCCCCAGCACATACTGCGGCGTTTGACGCTCAAGAATGACCGTGTGGATCCCGGCGTTGTGCAGTAGCTGCCCCAGCAGCAGCCCGGAAGGGCCAGCGCCAATAATCGCGACCTGTGTTTTCATAGGATTGTCTCACTTTTGCAGGGTTAATTATTTGTATAATTTTTGTTTAATAAAAGTGCTTTCCTGCATTTTTGATAAGTCAGACGGGAAAAAGAAGGGATGAATGGCGACAAAAATTGCACTTTTCACCAAACTGGCAAAAGTGTGGGACGCTTCAAATTCCGCCACCCCGGCGGACGGGAGATTTTTGCACATTATTTGATCCCACCCCCCTCAGCCGCCCCGGCGCTTCAGGTTAAAGTATCGACAGATACCAGGCGTCGCGGACAGCAGAGGAAATATGCAGGTTGATCGGGCACAGCAGCGGGCAATCACACGATTATGCATCCAGTGTGGTCTTTTTTTGTTACAGCACGGCGCCGAAAGCGCGCTGGTGGAAGAGCTTTCAACCCGTCTCGGGCTGGCGCTGGGGATGGACAGCGTCGAAAGCGCCATCTCCTCCAACGCTATCGTCCTGACCACCATTAAGGATGGCGAATGTCTTACCTCAACGCGTAAGAATGTCGACCGCGGCATTAATATGCATGTGGTGACGGAAGTGCAGCATATCGTGATCCTCGCCGAGCATAAGCTGCTGGACTATCGCGACGTCGAGAAGCGCTTCGCGCAGATTAGGCCCCTGCGCTATCCCCGCTGGTTGCTGGTGATCATGGTGGGCCTCTCCTGCGCTTGTTTCTGTAAACTGAATAACGGCGGCTGGGATGGAGCGCTGGTCAGCTTCTGCGCCAGCACGGTGGCCATGTACATTCGCCAGGTGCTGACCCACCGTTCTATGCATCCGCAGATCAACTTCTGCATCACCGCCTTTGTGGCCACCACGATCTCCGGGCTGCTGCTGCGCCTCCCGACCTTTGCCAGCACCCCGACCATTGCCATGGCCGCCAGCGTCCTGCTGCTGGTCCCGGGCTTTCCGCTGATCAATGCCGTCGCCGATATGTTTAAAGGGCATATAAATACTGGCCTCGCCCGCTGGGCGATCGCCAGCCTGTTAACCCTTGCCACCTGCATTGGCGTAGTGATGGCAATGACCGTATGGGGGCTGCGGGGATGGGCATAATTTCGTTTATTTTCGCGCTGGCGGAAGACATGCTGCTGGCGGCGATCCCTGCCGTCGGGTTTGCGATGGTCTTTAATGTCCCGCAGCGCGCCCTGCGCTGGTGCGCGCTGCTGGGAGCCATCGGCCATGGTTCGCGCATGGTCATGATGAGCGCTGGTTTTAACATTGAATGGGCCACGTTTCTCGCCGCCCTGCTGGTGGGCTGCATCGGCATCCAGTGGTCGCGCTGGTATCTGGCGCATCCGAAGATTTTTACCGTCGCCGCCGTGATCCCGATGTTTCCCGGTATTTCCGCTTACACCGCGATGATCTCCGCGGTAAAAATCAGCCATTTTGGCTATTCTGAAGAGATGATGATTTTGCTGCTGAGCAATTTTTTAAAGGCCTCTTCGATCGTGGGCGCCCTCTCCATTGGCCTGTCGATACCCGGTCTGTGGCTGTATCGTAAGCGCCCTCGCGTCTAACCCCGGCGTCGCGGCAGAGCCGCGACGCTCCTTCCGCGACGGGCTCTGTGCTACTATGTGCAGATCACCCCACTCTTTGCAGTTCAGAGTTGAGATAGAGTTATGTCTTCGCGAATTTTAACCTCCCATTTTAGCGGCCTGGAAGAGTTCCTCCAGCAGCACGCGGCGCTGCTGGCGAAATCGACTGACGGCACCGTCGCCGTTTTTGCCAACAACGCCCCGGCGTTCTATGCGCTGACCCCAGCCCGGCTGGCGCAGCTGCTGGAGCTGGAAGCCAGGCTGGCGCGCCCCGGCAGCGACATCGCGCTTGACCCGCAGTTTTTCGACGAGCCCGCCGCGGCGCCGGTTGCAGTGCCGATGGGCAAATTTGCCATGTATGCGGCCTGGCAGCCGGACGCCGACTTTCAGCGTCTGGCCGCGCTGTGGGGCATCGCGCTGAGCCAGCCGGTCACCCCGGAAGAGCTGGCCGCTTTCGTCGCTTACTGGCAGGCGGAAGGTAAAGTGTTTCACCACGTGCAGTGGCAGCAGAAACTGGCTCGCAGCGTGCAAATCAGCCGCGCCAGCAACGGCGGGCAGCCGAAGCGCGATGTGAACAGCGTTAGCGAACCCGACAGTCATATTCCGCGAGGTTTCCGAGGATGAGCATGAAAAACGTTGGCGATCTGATGAAGCGCCTGCAGAAAATGATGCCGGCTCATATCGAACCGGCGTTTAAAACCGGCGAAGAGCTGCTGGCCTGGCAAAAAGAGCAAGGCAAGCTGCGTTCCGAAGCGCTGGAGCGGGAGAACCGCGCGATGAAAATGCAGCGCACCTTTAACCGCTCGGGGATCCGCCCCCTTCATCAGAACTGCTCCTTTGATAACTATCGCGTCGAGTGCGAGGGGCAGATGAACGCCCTCGCCCGCGCGCGTCAGTACGTGGAGGAGTTCGATGGCAATATCGCCAGCTTTATCTTCTCCGGCAAACCGGGCACCGGCAAAAACCACCTCGCGGCGGCTATCTGCAACGAACTGCTGCTGCGCGGGAAGTCGGTCTTAATCATCACCGTGGCCGATATTATGTCGGCGATGAAAGATACTTTCGGCAACCGGGAGACGAGCGAAGAGCAGTTACTGAGCGACCTCAGCAAGGTCGATCTTCTGGTCATTGATGAAATTGGTATGCAGACAGAGTCTCGCTATGAAAAGGTCATTATCAATCAGATCGTTGACCGCCGATCTTCATCCAAACGGCCCACCGGTATGCTGACCAACAGTAATATGGAAGAGATGAATAAGCTGCTCGGCGAACGGGTGATGGACCGTATGCGCCTGGGCAACAGCCTGTGGGTTATCTTCAACTGGGAAAGTTACCGGCACCGCGTCACCGGCAAGGAGTATTAAGAGATTTCCGGACGACGACGGCGTTATACTAAAGCGATTCTTCAGTCACGCTTATGAGTCCGTCTATGAAATCGTTAAAAAATGGCTTGCTTGCCGCGCTTACCCTCAGCGCATTTACCCTCTCCGGCGCCCACGCCGCCTCCTGGCAGGATTCTCTCAACAGCGCCGCCAGCCAGCTCAGCGGCGGCAGCACCCAGGCCAGCGGCGGCGGAATGTCCATCTCCTCTCTGACCAGCCTGCTCAACGGCAGCAGCCAGTCGCTGACCGCCAGCAGCATGAATAACGCCGCCGGGATCATGTCATATTGCGCCAAACAGAAGCTCGCCTCGGCGACCAGCGCTGATAACGTCAAAAACCAGGTGCTGGATAAGCTGGGGCTCAGCACGCCGGAAAAACAAAAACAGGACACCAGCTATCTTGATGGCCTACAGGGGCTGCTCAACAGCAATAATGGCCAGCAGCTTGACCTGAATACCCTCGGCAACAGTTCGCTGGCGAAACAGGTGAAAACCAAAGCCTGCGATCTGGTCTTAAAACAGGGCGTTAACTTTCTCTCCTGACGCAGAGGGCCAATGCCGCGTTTGTCGCCTTCGCGACGGCAGCGCGGCCTGAAACGGCTTTTTTCGCCTTTTTCTCCTTGCGCTTCCCCGCCCCGCCCGTTGCGACGCCGATCAAAAAAGGCAACTTCTAAACCAATTCTGAATAACTGCACACTTTCATGACGCTAGAATTGCAGCAAGATGGCGCTGCAATTACAGTGTGGCTTGAAAAGTAATCTGTTCTGCCAGCCGATAACTGGCGTTAATGAGGATGAGCTGTGTCAGAGTTGTTATCCATCGCCTTATTTTTAGCTTCGGTGGTGCTTTATGCCTGGAAAGCGGGTCGTAACACCTGGTGGTTTGCCGCCACGCTCACGGTGTTAGGTCTGTTCGTGGTGCTGAATATCACCCTCTACGCCAGCGACTACTTTACCGGCGACGGCATCAACGACGCGGTACTCTACACTCTGACCAACAGCCTGACCGGCGCCGGGATCGGCAAATACATTCTGCCGGGCGTCGGCGTGGCCGTCGCGCTGGTTGCCGTCTTTGGCGCCCTGGGATGGGTGCTGCGCCGCCGTCGGCATCATCCTCATCACGTCGGCTACAGCCTGGCGGCGCTGCTGCTGGCGCTGGCTTCGGTCGACGCCAGCCCGGCCTTCCATCAAATCAGCGAGCTGGTGAAATCGCAGTCGCGGGAAGGAGATCCGGACTTTGCGGCGTACTACAAAGAACCGTCGAAGCGTATCGACAATCCGCAGCTGAATCTGGTCTATATCTATGGCGAAAGCCTTGAGCGCACCTATTTTGATAACGATGCTTTCCCCAACCTCACCCCTGAGCTTGGCAGAATAAAAGATGAGGGCATTGATTTCAGCAATACTATGCAGCTGCCGGGGACCGATTACACCATCGCCGGCATGGTCGCATCACAGTGTGGCATTCCGCTGTTTGCCCCGTTTGAAGGCAACGCTTCGGCCTCGGTCTCCAGTTTCTTTCCGCAGAATATCTGCCTTGGCGATATCCTGAAAAACTCCGGTTACGAAAACTATTTTGTGCAGGGAGCTAACCTGCGCTTTGCCGGCAAAGACGTGTTTCTCAAATCCCACGGCTTCGATCACCTGTTCGGGGCGGAAGAGCTCAAAACCACGGTAGCCGATCCAACCTACCGCAACGACTGGGGCTTCTATGACGACACGGTACTCGACGAGACGTGGAAAAAATTCGAAGAACTGTCGCAGTCCGGAAAACGCTTTTCACTGTTCGCCCTGACGGTGGACACTCACCATCCCGACGGTTTTATCTCGCGTACCTGCGAGCGTAAACGCTATGACGTGGACGGCAAGAAAAACCTCTCCTTCAGCGCCGTTAGCTGCAGCCAGGAACATATCGCCGCGCTGATCGAGAAGATCAAAGCCTCTCCCTATTTCAAAAACACGGTCATCGTGGTCTCTTCCGATCACCTGGCCATGAAGAACAGCGCCTGGGATTACCTCAACAAGCACGATCGCAGCAATTTGTTCTTTGTCCTGCGCGGCGATCGGCCGCAGCAGGAGACCCTGGCGGTGAAACGCAACACCATGGATAACGGCGCGACGGTGCTGGATATTCTCGGTGGCGATAACTATATCGGCCTCGGGCGCAGCAGTCTCTCTGGCCAGTCGCTCTCCGGTATTTTCATGAATATGAAAGAGAAGGTCCTGGCCTGGAAACCCGACGTGATCCGCCTGTGGAACTTCCCGAAAGAGATGAAAAACTTCACCATCGACTCGCAGAAGAACATGATCGCCTTTTCCGGCAGCCATTTCCGTCTGCCGCTGCTGCTCCGGGTGTCGAACCAGCGCGTTGAACCGCTGCCGGAGAGCGAATACTCGGCGCCGCTGCGCTTCCAGCTGGCCGATTTCGCGCCGCGGGATAATTTCGTGTGGGTCGATCGCTGCTATAAAATGGGCCAGCTGTGGTCTCCTGAGCTGGCGCTCTCCACCGACTGGTGCGTCTCGCAGGGACAACTGGGGGGTGAGCAGAAGGTCCAGCACGTTGATAAGCCACAGTGGCAAGGTAAGACCGCCTTCAGGGACACCCTTATCGATATGGAGCGCTATAAGGGCAACGTCGATACGCTGAAAGTTGTCGACAACGATATTCGCTATAAGGCCGACAGCTTCGTGTTTAACGTTGCCGGCGCGCCGGAAGAGGTGAAACAGTTTAGCGGCATTTCGCGGCCCGAGTCCTGGGGTCGGTGGTCCAATGCCCAGCTGGGCAGCGACGTGAAGATTGAATATAAAGAGCCGCTGCCGGAGAAATTTGATCTGGTGATCACCGCCAAAGCCTACGGTCCCAATGCCAATAAGCCGATCCCGGTGCGGGTTGGTCAAAGTGAGCAAGTGCTTACACTGGTCAATGATGTGACCACCACGACGCTGCATTTCGACAACCCAACGCGCAGCAATACGCTGACCATCACTCCGCCGGACCCGCAGTCCACCAACGAGGGCAATATCCTCGGCCACTCCCCGCGTCAGCTGGGGATCGGTATGGTGGAGATCAAAGTGGTGAAAAGCGAAGGTTAAAGCCACCTTGCCCGGCGGATATTGGCGCCGGGCAACGGTTTCCGTGGCAGGGTGTTAACAAAACAGCGGCTTGAGGTCGTCAGCCGACAGTCCGGTAATTTTCTGTACCGTCTCTTTGTCGAGGCCATTCTGTAACATGCTGCCGGCAATGCGCAGCGCCTCACGCCGGCTCCCTTCCTGTAAGCCCTCAAGGCGCCCTTCCAGGCGCCCCTCCTGTCGGCCCTCATGCCGACCTTCCTGCTTAAGCTTTTGCGCGATAGACATCAATGTCTCCTCATACTGTGGCAGACGGCGGGCCAGCCGGCGGAGAAACACGCCCGGCTCGGCCGTGTTACCGTACTGCAGCATATAGTGAAACAGCATTCTCAACTGCCGGGGATTAGTGTATCCCAGCATCACCACGGCCGCCAACGACTCCGTTATGCCGCTGAGATCGCGCTGGCGAATATGCTTTTGCATCAGCTCCAGCAGGGCGACCCGCCGATGCTGCACGATTTCATCGTCCGGCATGACCGTGACGTCGATCAATGGAAACTGACTGCCGTACAGCCTCTTCGCCAGCTGCGGGTCGGCAAATTCATCCAGCCAGTTGAGGGAAAAAGGATACGGACTGGTTGCGCCATGATAAAAAAGCATCGGCACCACCAGCGGCAGCGTTTTGTGCCCGGCGTCGAGGTGTCGCTGCATCGCGGCAATCGCATAGCGCATTAGACGAAAAGCCATATGATTATCCGGCGAGCTCTGATGCTCTATCACCACGTAAATATATCCCGCCCCGCAGGTGGTTTGCACCGACCACAGCACGTCCGAATACCAGGCGCGTAGATCCTCATCGATAAAGCTCGCCGATTGCAGCCTCAGAGTAGCGAAATCGCACCGCTGGTGGATCGCTTCGGGAAGATAGAGCATGAGAAAATCATTCGCCGTCTCCGGGTGGCGAAGAAATCGTTTAAACACCGCATCATGCGGCGTGGCGGTTATTCGTTTTTTCATGGCCATCCGCTTGCCTGAAAGAGAAGGAAAGCCGGACTCTACCACCGGTTTTTAACCGGTTGGTTTTGACGATGATTTTCTGGGAAGCGCCTCGGAGAATAGCGGAGCGGCCAGTCTGACTGGCCGCCATAGGCAAGATTTAGTAATCAAACTGCCGATAATAACGGCGGATATTCAGGTCGTGGCCGGTATGGTGCTCAAAGTGGGCCGCCAGCCGGTCCACCAGCAGAGTAGACACCACGCACGGCGCCATAATCCAGCGGAACGCATCATCAATGCCGTTCAGCGGATAGTCGCGCGGGTCGATCACCACCAGATGGTCAGTTATCTTTTCGGCAAAGCGTTCGACGCGCTCGTCCAGCGCCCGGCATTTCCCCTCGCCCTTCACCAGAAACAGCGGGACCTCTTTTTCCAGCAGCTCCAGAGTGCCGTGGAAAAATTCAGCCGAGCTTACCGACTTGGTCCGCTTCCACTGCATCTCTTCGAGAATACACATCGAGAACAGGTAGACCTCACCCCACATTTCCGCGCCGCCAATCCACATCATATAGTCGCTGTCATGGTACTGCGCGGCAATGCTGTCCGCCTGGGGATCGAACTGGCGTTTGGCCTGCAGAAGATTTTCCGGCAGCAACTCGAGCTGGCTGGCAAAACGCGCATAATCCGCAAACTCGCCGTGACGATAAATGACCCGAAAGAATAACCAGTACAGCAGCATATATTCATATTCCACGCCATTTTTGTGGCACATCGGAATATGCCAGCTGGCGGCGGCAGCCAATGGCGAATCGGCATGACGGGTAATGGCTACCACGCGTATCCCCTGCGCCTTGCACCATTCGGCAATGGCCACCGACTCTTTGGTATCGCCGGATTTGGATAACGTCACCACCACTGCATCTTTATTTAATTTTTTATGCCCGCGATGAATTAATTCCGCCGCCTGCTCAAGATAAACCGGCACGCTGGTTAATTCTTTGGCAAACTCATTAACTGCCATCATCGGAGCTAAAGAACCGCCTACCGAGGCGAAAAATAACGCGCTGCAGCCGCTGTCATAAATAGCGTCGGCCACGGTTTCAGCCTGTTTACGCGCAGCGATGATCTCGCGAGCACTGGTCAGGTACTCGTCCTGATTAAAACCCAACATAGTTTTCTCCTGAATAATCAGATTTTACTTTTTAATACGCGGTCAAAATCGTCGAAAATACGTATCGCCAGATCGATGCCTTTTAGCCCGGCGGTATGCCAGGCGAGCATCTGCACTGGGACAATCAGCAGCAGCGGCGCCAGGTGATGCTCGCACGGGCAGTTAAGCGCCAGCGTTTGTTCATCCTCTTCGTCCCCCAGCGTCAGGGTAAAGGCGCGGGCAATGGACGGCGCCATATAGTCGCGCAGCGCCCGGGTTCGCGCGTCCGGCGAGTCCTCCATAAACAGCATCACATGGCGGGCATTGGCTTCCAGATAGGGGCCGTGCATATAGGCTTCCAGCTCAAAGCCGCTGGAAGGTACCCGCACCGTCTCGGTAAATTTGGTTTCGAACTCTTTCGCCACGCCAACCAGCGCGCCATAGCCGGTGGCGACAAAGCGCTCGCCGCTCCGCAGCGTTTCGCTATGCCGGTCGATAAAGCGCGAAGTGCGGGCGATGACCTCCGGGATCGCCGCCGCCAGTCGCTGGAATTCGGCAATATAGTGCTGCTCCTCGGCTTCACTGGCCTTCCCCTGGCTGCGAGCAATCATCAGCGCTATCAGCAGCAGATTGAGCACTGTCGCGCTAAAGCCGCGGGTGACAAACCCTACGCTCTCGATCCCGGTATTGATATCCAGAACGCCATCGCAGGCTCGCCCGGTCGGGCTTTGCGGATCGGAGGTCAGGGCAAATACCGGCAGTCCTGAGGCCTGTACCTTACGCATCGCCTCCAGCGTCGACGCGCTTTTTCCGCTCTGGGAAATCGCCACCACCAGATCGGTATGCGGGTCGATAGTTTCGTAATGGGTAAAGTTGTACGGCTCTTTTATGTCCACCAGCACGCCAAAGCGTTGTTCAAAGAAATAGCGCGCGCAAAGCGCGGCATTCAGCGACGATCCGGTCGCCAGCAGCAAAATACGCCGCACCGGCTGCTGGCGGGCGAAGGTCTCAATCGCCGCCAGCTTGTGCCGGTAGTCGCGCAGGATCTGCGCCAGACAGGCCGGCTCTTCGCTGATATAGGTCATCATTGTTGGTCGCATAGCTCACTCCCGTTAAAACAATCCGATCCACGAACCCAGAATGCCCACCAGCGCCATTCCGCCGATAATAGAGAGCGGTTTAACCTTCCGCCCCAGCAGCCAGTAGACGATGCCGAAACTCACCAGCGGCAGCATGCAGGGCAGAATGTCGTTGATGATGTCCTGCACCTGAGTTTTGGCCTCCCCGGCCCCGAAGGAGACAGGGATGGTGATATCGATCATTGAGGCGGTCATCGCCCCGACCACCATCAGGCCGATAATCGACGCCCCGTAGGTCAGGCTCTCCATCATTCCGCTCTTCTGGATCCGCTGCAGCACCCCGGTGCCCAGCACGTAGCCCCAGCGGGTAAAGCACCAGCGCACCAGAATGTGCGGCACGTTAAACACCAGCAGAAACAGGATCGGCCCGAGAATATTGCCCTTTAGCGCCAGGCTGGTGCCGATGCCGGTGGCGATCAGGCGCAGCGTTCCCCAGAAGAAGGAGTCTCCCAGCCCGGCCAGCGGCCCCATCAGCGAGGCTTTGACGTTATCAATCGCGTTGGCATCCATATTTTTCTGCTGGCTGTTTTTCTCCTCCATCGCCGTCGTGATCCCCAACAGCAGGGTGACGATATGCGGCGTGGTATTGAAGAACACCAGATGGCGTTTCAGCGCCCCGGCCAGCTCCTCTTTGCGCGGATAGAGCTTCTTCAGCACCGGGATCAGCGCGTAAACAAAGGCGAGATTCATCTGTCGCTCATAGTTCCACGAGAACTCCATCTGGAAGGAGCGCCAGAACACCCGGCGTAAATCACGCGGCGTAATTCGCGCTTCTTCCTGCTCCTGCGGCTGCAGGGTCTCTTCAGAAATCATCTTCGTCGTCATCGCTGACTCCTTGTTCTGTCGTGGTACGAGGTGCGCTCAATGCGGTGACATTAACCATCACCACCGCCACGATGGCGCCGAGAATGGCGATACCGGTCACCGGGATTTTCAAATAGGCCATCAGTACAAAGCCGAGGAAAAAGTACGGCGCCACCTTCTTGTTAATCAGCAACCTGGCGAGCATCGCGAAGCCGAGAGCCGGAATGATCCCGGTGGCCACGCTGAGTCCGTGTTTAATAAATTCCGGGATCGTATCGAGCAGGGATTTCACCGCGTTGCTGCCCACCAGGAATGAGACGGTCACCACCGTGGCAAGCATCAGCGACAGGCCGAATCCGGCAATCAGATGCATCCGCTCAATGCCGCGCGTATCCGCCCGTTCCGCATAGCCGTCCGCTTTCTGGCTGAGCAGCGGTATAAACATCCCCAGATAAACGTTTTTCAGGATCAGGGTCAGGGTGGCGATAGGCAGGCCGAGTAACAGCGCCGTTTCCGTGCCCGCGCCGGAGGTGATGGCGAACGCCACGCCGAGAATACCGCCGGTCACCACGTCGGGCGGGATCGAGGCGCCAACGGAGAACGAACCGATAAACGCCAGCTCCAGCGTCGCGCCCATAATGACGCCGGTCTGCACATCCCCCAGCACCAGACCGGTCAGTAGCCCGGTGACGATAGGCCGGGAAATCAGCGACGTCCCTAAGGCATATTCCGATTGCGCGATAAACGCCACCAGACCCAGTAAGAGAGCCTCTACCATAATCTGTCCTCCGGAATCACACGCATTCCGTAAAAAGCTGTTTGCGATCGTTCGGGACCTGGCGAATCTCCACCTCGACGCCTTTGCCCACCAGTTGTTGCAACTGCTCTATTTCCTCCGGCAATAAATTAATCGCCTTAGAGATATTTTTACTGCCCTCTTTGGCTTTAATCCCGCCGAGATTAATACTTTTTATGTCCTCAACAGCGCTGGCAATACGCCAGGCGTCATTGACCGATTCCACAACAATAAATAAATTATATTTATCGGTAACCCCGCTTTTTATCGCCTCAATAGAATCATTTATATTTTTAATCACCAGCTTCACCGAGGGTGGTTTAGCTAGCTTAATGGTGGTTTTCCGCAGTTCATCCTCAGGGACACTGTCGTTGGCGATTAAAATACAATCGGCGCCGACATATTGGGTCCAGGAAAAGGCTACCTGGCCGTGAAGTAATCGATGGTCAACCCTTAATAACGTAATCATCATGCATCCTCATTTCAGAAGTCTTTATCCATAGTCATCGCCCCGGCAATAGTCTGATTGCAGTACTGAATGCTCTCTTTGGCGTTGATTAATGCTTCAGAAATTAATTTTTCGGTATTATCTTCCGCTGCAGAAATAAGCAGATCAATAATTAATGGTAGATTTAACCCGGACAATAAATGGAAGTGCGGGCGCGATAAAAAACGCACAAACTCATTATTCACGCTACCGGCGAAAATATCCGTAATCACTATCAGCTCATCCTGCGCCGGGAAACGCGCCAGCAGCGCCTCCACCTGCTGCGTCAGATCGACCTCCTCTTCTACATAGGCGCACAGAGTATGAATATCCGGCTGTTTACCGAGGATCAGCTCCACAGAGTTCAACAAACCGTTAGCAAAGGTGCCGTGGCTGGCAAAAATATAGTGTCGTTTCATCCTTACCTCGAAAGCGCATTCCACTGCTTTCTTAATTGCAACCGACGTGCCAGAAACAGTGGCGCGTCGGCTAACGTAAGGACAAAAGGGAGAGAAGCGTTAAAACTCTTGATCTTCCTGAATAAATTCCGTTTCGCGCGTCAGAATATCGTGAATGTAGTACAGTTCTACGGCGGGGATTTTGACACTATATCCGCTCTCTATGACACTAAAGGCCTCGCGCAGCGTCGCCAGCTCGCGCTCCGGACACTGCCTTCCCGCATAATGGGTTGGGGAAGCGTGGCGAATTAACCGCTCTATCAGACAGCTGATATGCACATACAGCGCCACCTTACGTTCGTTGGGCACCTCGTACCCGGCCAAATGCTCATAGCGCAGCAAAAACTGCTCAACCTGGTTGATCACCTTCGCGGTATCGAGGATCGTCACCGACTCGATCACCCGCCGCAGCGAGAAGTTTTTCAGGATCAGGTTGTTGATCTCGCTGACCTGCTCCGCTGTCGCCAGTTCGCCGAAGATACGCATTAGCGGGCGACTTCCCTCCCCCGAGATCAGCGAATCCAGCGAGATCCACGGGAGATCGGCAAGATGCGGATCGAGGGTGCCGACGATCGCCAGCACGTCGTAGCGGCTGAGCATCGGCTCCCGCCGCGCGGGGTCGGCCAGGGTCTCCATATCGCAGGCTACAATATCAACGCCGAGCGCTTCAGGGATGCTGGCTTTTAACAGCGCCGACAGGTTCGCCGCAGCGCCCAGACCGGTGGCGCAGGTGGTCAAAATCGCCCGCGGTTTATCGGTCTGCGGGTAATAGAGCTGGTGCTCAACCGCCAGATCGTCGCCGATCTCGCGGACGATATCTTCCAGCATATCGCCGTGTAAAATCCGCTCCCCGACGTACATCGCCATGCCGGTGGAGACATTGTTAATAATCGCCACCGGCGTATTCAGGCGACGATTAAAATGGCTGTGAATAGCGTTCAGCGATCCCATATCGACCAGAATGATCAGCCCTGACGCCAGCGCGTGGCGCTCAATATACGCCATCACCTGATTAGCGATAGCCTCCGGCGTCACGTCGAGCGGCATGTCGAATGACTCAAACAGCGGGCTTTTCAGCAAGCGGTTCGCCACGCTGGCGATGCTGCTGGCGGTGGCGTAACCGTGAGCGAGAATAATCGCGCGGGTCACCTGCTGCTGGCTGATAGCGCCGTTTTTCTGGAACCACAGCACCAGCAACAGCAGGTCAATACGCCGGGGCTCAATATCCAGCTTCAGCGCCAGCGCGTCGAGGATCGCTTCGCAAAAGCGATACAGCAGCGGGAATTTGTTTGCCAGAAAATCCGCCAGCAGACGGATTTTCTCATTGCTCATCGTGGACGCCGCCTGACGGGAGCGATGGATCAGGTAGTGGCTCAGGGCGTAGAGACAGTTGCCGTTAAACTGGATATTGAAGCGTTTTTCCAGGCGATAATACTCCTCCCGCACCTGATGGGCGATCAGCAGCAACATCTGCGAGCTACTGGCATCCTGGTTATCAAAGATCAGCCGATCGAAGAGGGTTTCAATCTCCTCCCCCATGCTTCTTTGCGCCTCTTCCCAGACCGTTTTTTTATTTAGCACTGCTTCATACAGCGCCAGAATCCGACACTGAACGTCATGGATCAGCCCCTGAACCGGATCGCGCGCCCGCAGCAGCCAGACCAGGCTGGTCTGCGGCTCGATAAGCAGCGGCTCCTTCTGGCCCATGGCTTCACTGAGCGCCGGCGTCGCCGCCATGATATTTTCCGGCAGATCGTGCAGCGTCACGGTCAGCATCTCGCTGCCCGGAGACCTGGCCCAGGCCGATGCAACGGCGTACTTCACCACATTCTTCAGCTCGCCGACGTTGCCTCGATAAACGTACTGCGTCAGAACCTGCAAAAGCCGCGGCGTGAGCTGCAGCCTGGCGGCAAGCGTCCGCGCCTCCTGCCAGAAAAACTGCAGCGTTAGCGCCTCCTTCTCCTCGCGGCTACGCTGTTGAAGATCGGGCAAGCTGACCAGGATCGGAATACGACGAAGAAAGGTGGTCAGAAACGTGCTGTGAATATCTTCGGTAGTGGCAAACACCAGCCGCAGGGAAATCGGCAGGCCATGGGCGGTCTCTCCCACCCGGTAGATCTCCTTGCGGTCCAGCCAGGTGAAGAGCTTCTCCTGCCCCTGAGCATCCAGTCGATGGACCTCGTCGAGAAACAGCATCCCGCCGTTTGCCGCCTCGAACGCCCCGGCTTTATCGCTCTGCGCGCCGGTAAACGCGCCTTTGACATAGCCAAACAGGTTGGCGGCCAGCAGCTCCGGGTTACTGGCATATTGCGCGCAGTTGAAGCTGACAAAGGGCGCATCGGGCGCCAGCAGGCCCTGGGCGATCGCGAACTCGTGCATCAGCTCCGCCATATAGCTTTTGCCGGTTCCGCTGTCGCCGACGATCAGTAGCGGCAGGCCGCCGTTGGGATAAAACAGCGCGGTTTTCATCTGCTCGATCGGTTTACGCAGGCTGCCGTCATGCCCGGTCAGCAACGAAAAATGGTCCGCCTGTTCCGGCTGGCGGTCACTCTCCGCGAGCAGCTCCGCCATGCTGGCGTACTCGCTGCGGGAAAGGGGGAAGAACTGCTGGCAGAAGGCTTTTTTATGCAGAAAATAGACCGGCCGGGTGTTGATCTTCACCAGCACGTCCTGGGCGACCAGCTGATTGAGATAGTGGCTGGCGGTATTTCTTTGCATCGCGAAACGCTGAGCCAGCCAGCTGGCGGTAAAAACGTCGCTCAGGTTATCCTGATCGAAAAAATCGGTCTGATTTTGCAAAAAAGCCAACAGTTCCGTTTTACGCATTACATCCCCCTCGTCGCCATTACGAAGAGATATGATGCGGCAAAAGAGAGGCTTATCGACGCCCCGTGCTGTTTTTTGCGGCCCAGCGCACACTCCCGCCTAAGCGGACTTCGCTGCGGCACACTCCATCGTCATTTCATACTGCTGCAGCGATAGCGGCGCATACCCCGCCGCGGCAAACAGCGGCGTAAAGGTTTCCGGGACCGTCACCGACGTGCCGATCCCCGGGAACTGCTGCGCCAGCGCCATCAGCAGCGCTTGCGCCAGCCCCTGGCGACGGGCGGCGGGTTCCACCCATAAAAACTGCAGTACAGGCCGTGAGCCCGAGGTGCTCAGTACCGCGAAGGCGCGCTGTTCCAGGGTCACGACGCGGCATGGCAGGGTGGCGAAGGTAAGCGGATCCATCAGCCAGGGGAGCTGACTGTTACTCTCCTCAACGGCGCGTCGAAGCAGTGCCAGGATCGGATAAGGCTGTAACACGCCAGGCGCCGCAGCCAGAGGCTCTGCGCTCAGGTAGCCGCAGAGCCCATAGCGCCGCGTAAAGCCTAACGACTGATACAGCGCGACGGCCGCGTGGTTATCGCGGATCACCTCCAGGGAAACCGTCTCGATCTCCTGCTGCTGCAGAAACGTCAGCAGCTCCTGCATCAATTTCCGCCCAAGACCTTTGCCGCGCCAGGCCGGGCGCAGGGCAAAGGCCGCCAGGCGAGCCATATTCCCCCGACGCGCGACGATCGCGATCGCCGCCGGTTCATCTCCGGCCAGCCAGACGCGGGAATCGATCAGGCTCATCCCCTCGGCGCTAAAGCGCTGAACAAATCCCTCCACCGACTGGGTCACCGGTACCATATAGGCTTCAAAACAGGCGTTAAGAATATCCGTTAACTGCACGCTGCTGAACTGCGTGGCGGGAACGGCGGTCAGCTCCATATTTTTCTCCCGAAGACTGCTATGCTCAGGTGATGAAAACTAACACTATAACTGCCGGCGCCGGATTACGCCTGACCGAGGAGAGTGATATCGCCCTTCTGCCGGCCATTGAACGTTCCGCCGCTCAGGCATTTCGTCAGATCCCCGCTCTCGCCTGGCTGGCGGACAGCGAGGTGATTAGCGTTGCGCGCCATCATGATTATCTGGAAACGGAACATAGTCTGCTGGCGGTAGCCGCCGGGCAGCCGGTTGGTTTTATTCTTACCGAACCGCTCGACGATGCCTTATTTATCGCCGAAATCGCCGTCCACCAGGCCTGGCAGCATAAGGGCATCGGGCGGATGCTGCTGGAGCAGGTTATCGAGCGCGCCCGGCAAATGGCTTACCCGGCGGTGACCCTCACCACCTTCCGCGAAGTGCCGTGGAATGCGCCGTTTTATACCCGCCTGGGATTCGCCATACTCGATGAGCTGACCCTGCCCGCCGGGCTGGCGGCGAAAAGAGAACAGGAGACCCGGCACGGACTGCCGCCGGAGACGCGCTGCGCCATGCGCCTGGCGTTGTAGACGCCAGCGCTGAATTTAGCGGCGATATATGGTACAAAGTACCAATCAAAACTTACCTGTTGCTACCCGTATGTCCTGGTCAATTGATATTATTTCCTGTATTACCGATCGCTTTGTGGAGCTCACGGCGACCGAAAAGCGCATCGCGCAGTTTATTCTCGATGATGTCGCGGCGGCGGCGGAGCTACCCATCGCCGAGATAGCGCGTCTGACTCAGACCAGCCAGGCGTCGGTCACCCGTTTTGCCCGGGCGCTCGGCTGTAAAGACGTCCGTGAGCTGAAGATGAAGCTTGCGCAATCCCTTGCGGTCGGCCAGCGGTTTATCCTCGATGTTCCGGACCTCGAAGGCGTACAGGGGATCTATGAGTCAATCATCAGCGTGCTGGAGACCAATCGCCGGGCGCTGGATATCGAGGCGTTGAAGCGTGCGGTGAGCTGGTTGAGTGCAGCGCGGCAGATCCTCGCCCTTGGAATGGGCGGCGGGTCAACCATCTGCGCTCAGGAGATTCAATATCGCCTGTTTCGTCTTGGTCTTCCGGTCGTCAGTCAGAGCGACGGTCTGCTGGTACGCATGATGAGCTCGGCGGTGACGCCGCAGGATGTGGTGATTGTGCTGTCTCTGGGCGGCTATACCCCGGAGATTATCGAGAGCGCGGCGATTGCCAGCCAGTACGGCGCGAAGGTCATTGCGATTACCCCCGCCGGGACGCCGCTGGCTGAGCAGGCGGATCTGGTGCTGCCGCTGCTGGTGCGGGAAAACGACTATATCTTCAAGCCCAGCACTTCGCGTTATGCGATGCTGGCGATGGTCGATGTGCTGGCCACCGAACTGGCGATGGCCAACAAAACTCAGGCAAAAGGCAAATTACGTCGTATTAAGCTGGCCCTCGACAGCCACCGCGGCGGCGTCGATCGACAGCCTCTTGGCGACTAGCCACCGGCAGCGGCGATAAACCTCTCCGCCTGCAGGCGGGTACGTTCCACGGCCTGTCCGGCGCGATACAGATCGCTGCCCAGACCGGCTCCGGCGCACCCAGCCCGCATCCAGGTTGCCAGATTCTCCGGTGTCACGCCGCCCACCGCCAGCACCGGCACCTCCGACGGCAGCACCGCTTTCAACGCCCGAATGTAGTCCGGACCGAAAGCAGAAGACGGAAATATCTTCAGCCACTGCGCCCCGGCATCCAGCGCGTTAAACGCCTCAGTCGCGGTGGCGCATCCGGCACAAACCTGCATTCCGTGCGCCACTGCCTGACGGATCACCGCAGGCTGGGTATTCGGCGTCACGATAAGCTTCGCCCCGGCCTCAGCGAGAAAATCGACCTGTTCCACGCGCAGTACCGTTCCCGCGCCTATCATCGCCTGCTCGCCAAACCGCGCAACCATCTGCGGAATACTCTGCTGCCAGTCTGGCGAATTGAGCGGGATTTCGATATAGCGAAAGCCTGCATTGATTAGCGTCTCAATATGATCTGCCGCCTCAGCGGGTTGAATGCCGCGTAAAATCGCCACCAGCTTAATCTTGTTCATGCATTATCCTCGCCATGCCAGCCAGCAATGCCTCATCGCCACTGCAGCTGTTAACCGTCATTCCGCGCGCCTTCATCGCCCGACCGTAGCGGGCATTCAGCGCCGGGTCGCCAACCAGCGTGACGGCAGAAGCACGGAAACGCTGCCCCAGGGTCGCCACCTCCGCGCCAATCAGCAGCCCGGAGAGATAATCGCTGACCGAGCTCGCCGCCAGACCGCCCAGCACCCGGGCGGCCCTGGCGACAAACAGTTCGCTAATCAGCGACGGCTGCGCCAGCCCTTTTTCCAGCCCCCGTTCAAACGCCGCCTCGTCCGGCTGCTGGGCAGGCAGCCCTTTGCCGATCAGCGATTGCGACATCAGCAGATGATGCAGTTCGCCGGTCATCGCCGTGGCAAAATAACGCACCGCGCCGCCCGCCACCTGGACCCATTTGCAGTGGGTGCCCGGCAGCACGTAACACTCCGCCGGCACCAGCTGGCAGGCCCCCAGCAGCTGCGTCTCTTCGCCGCGCATCACGTTGAAATCCCGGTCCTGTTCAATCTTGAGGCCGGGAATAATCCACACGCCTTCAGCAACGGCGCATAACTGCCGCCCAGGCGCGTCGATCGCCGCCGGACAGTCCAGATACGGCACCGCCTGCCAGCCCGCGTCGCTGCCGATCATCCCGGCCATCAGCACCGGCAGCGCCTGTGCGCCGCGCCAGGGGGCCAAATGCTCCGCGAATACATCGGCAGGCGATCGTCCGTTCAGGCGGGTAATACCCAGCGGCAGCTGCTTCGTTTCGACGCACTGGCCGTTGCGAATCAGCCAGCCGCGCAGCTGGGTAGAGCCCCAGTCGACGGCAATATAATCCTTCATTGTGCTTCTCCTGAGACCTGCACCGCCGTCTTCGCCGGGATCGCCTCCCCTTCCCGCTCCTGGGTAATCATTTCCAGCGCCTGCTGACGGCTGATTTTGCTGGCTGGCGTCATGACGGTGACAAAAATAGCGGAAACAAAGCTGCCAACGACCGACGGAATGCACGGATTGCCCCAGTAAGCCAGCCAGTCGGCCTTAACCAGAACCACAATAGACACCAGCATGCCGCTCAGCAGCGCGGTGAGCGCCCCCTGCCAGTTAAAGCGCAGCCAGAAGCGGCCGAGAATGGAACAGACGAAGAGCCCGGACATCAGCATGGAGATCATTTTGGTGATATAGCTGATGATATCGTTCGAGGTCAGGGCGAAGATCATCGCCAGGCCGATGACGAACGCCAGCATCCAGCGAGAGAGCGTTATCGCCTTATGCGCCGGCGGCATTTTTCCGGTAACGAGGGTATAGACATCCCGCATCATGATGGCCACGGCGGCTATCGCATCGGAGCTGGCCGAAGACATGGTGGCGGAAAGTCCGGCAATCAGGACCACCAGCCCGAGGATCGCCGGTAAGAAGCTGGTGGCGAACAGGAAGGCGTAGTTACTGTTCTCAAGATTGGGGTTCATCGTCCAGGCCGCCATGCCGATGATCGCCGGCAGCACCGAGAAAAACAGATACAGCACGCCGGTATAGACAAACGAGCGCCGCACCGAAGAGACGTCTTTTCCCGAGTAAATACGCTGGCGATAGGAAGGGGTCGCCAGCACGCCGACGCCGATGACCATCGCCAGCGATAGCGCCGGAATGGCCCCCAACTTATCGACCGCAAACAGGCTCATCGCCTTGGGATCCATCGCCTGAACGATGGCATCCCAGCCCCCGACGTGAACCACCGCCAGAATCGCCATCAGGATAAAACCGAAAAACAGAATTAATGCCTGAATGGTGTCTGTCCACACCACAGCAGAATAACCGCCGATAATGACGTAAATCGCAAACGCCATGGCAATAATAATTTTTGCCACCGTCAGATTAATTCCTGTCGCCCAGGCTAAATACATACTCCCGCCAAGAATATGCGCCCCCAGCCAGCCAATTGAGGCAATAAATATCATTATCCCGACGAGGTTTTTAATTAAATGGCTGCCCCCTGTGTAATAAGAAAGCTCTTCGCTCATGGTCATAAAGCGCAGCTTTCGCACCGGTGCAAACAGCCAGGCCACCAGTAAAATACCGATGGCGCCGCCCACGCCGTAGAGCATCCCGGCCCATCCATTGCTGTAGCCGAAGCCGACAGCGCCCATGCTTGAACCGGTTCCCACCATGGTCGCCACGGTGGACCCCAGCGTCAGGAACAGCGGCAAAGAACGGCCGCCGAGTAAAAAATCCTCACCGCTTTTTTGATGACGGGACACGTACCAGCCAAGCCAAATCATGGCCAACGCGTAAATAATAAAGCCGACTAAAAAGACATGACTATTCATAATTCACATCCTGCCAGTTAATTTTGTAAAGGTAAAAGGCTACGAAGCGCTGAATTATTTCAGCGCTCAAAATGACTGTTTATATTTCTGGTTACTAACTTTTTATGCGCGAGAAGCGTTATAACAGGTCACATCCACTTCGACTTTACAATCCACCACCAGGTCCGCTACGCAGCAGATGCGGGCAGGCGGGTTGTCGCCAAAGAACTCGCGGAAGACTTTATTGAAAGACTGAAAATAGCGCGCATCGGTGAGGATCACTTTAACATGCACCACGTCGGCCAGGGTGTAGCCCGCTTCGGTCATGATATCTACGCAGTTCTGAATCGCCAGACGCGACTGGTCGACAATCCCGCCTTCCACCACTTCCCCGTCCTTCATCGGCGTCTGGCCGGAGACGTACAGCCAGCCTCCCGCTTCCACCGCCCGCGCGAACGGCAGGTGCTGCCCGCCGGTACCGGTACCGCCCTCTACGCCATAACGTTTAATACTCATTTTTCACTCCTCAGTTCATTCGGCGGCGCAGGAAACGCCCCGCGCGCCCGATAATCTGTTTGTCGCTGCCGTAGCTCATCACGCCGTTAACCATCACCGCCTCAATACCGTCCGCCGGACGTTTCGGGTCGGAGAAACTGGCGACATCGCGCACCGTCAGCGGGTCAAACAGCACCAGGTCGGCGTAGTAGCCCACTTTTACCAGCCCACGATCCGCCAGCTGGAAGCGCGCCGACGACAGCCCGGTCATTTTGTGGATCGCGGTAGTCAGCGGAAACAGCCGTTCATCGCGGCAGTAGTGGCCCAGGACCCGCGGAAACGCGCCCCACAGCCGCGGATGCGGCATCGGGTCGTTCGGCAGCCCGTCGGAGCCAATCATGGTCACCGGATAACCCAGCACCCGCCGTACGTCCTGCTCGTCCATGTTGTAATAAATAGCGCCTGCCGGCATCAGCCGCGCCGCGGCGTCGTGCAGGCTCACCTGCCATTCATCGGCGATCTGCTGCAGCGTTTTTCCGGCCTGCTCGGGCTGTGCTTCCGACCAGGTGATGACGATATCGAACTCATCGGTGACCTGCTTCATATCCAGCGTCGACGAGCTGGCGGAATAGGGGTAACAGTCACAGGCGATCTCCTGGCGCTGGCGCATCTCATCGAAGAAAGCCAGCGTCTCCTTCGTGCGACCCCAGTTTTTCGCGCCGGCGCACTTATGGTGCGAGACCACCACCGGCACGTTGCCGTGGCGACCAATGCGGAACGCCTCGTCGAGCGCCTCCAGAATCGGCTCGAACTCCGAACGCAGGTGGGTGGTGTAAATTCCCCCCTCTGCCGTCAACTCCTCAGCGAGCGCCATCACTTCTTCGGTGGTCGACTGGAAGGCGCTGGCGTAGGCAAGTCCCGTGCTCAGTCCTAAAGCGCCCTGGCGCAGCGCATCGCGCAACTGTATGCGCATGCCGGCGATTTCCGTCTCGCTCGCCGGGCGGAACAGGTCATCCATATGGTTATTGCGCAGCGCGGTGTGCCCAATCAGCGTCCCGACGTTAAGCGATGGTCGCGCGGCCTCTACCGCATGGGCATAGGCTTCGACGGTGGGATAGATAAAGTGCTGTCGTTCGCCGAGAAGATTCATCGGGTCCGGCACCTCGCCGCGCATGGTGGCGGTTGCCGCGCTGATCCCACAGTTGCCGACGATCACGGTTGTCACCCCCTGGCTGAGCTTAGGCAGATACTCCGGCATGCGGATGACGTTGATATCGTCATGGGTGTGAACATCGATAAAGCCAGGCGCCAGTACCCGCCCTTGACCATCTATCTCCTGCTCCGCCGCGACGTCAAGCGCCGGAGCGATAGCCAGTATTCGGTCGCCCTTCACCGCCACATCGGCACGGTATTGCGGCCCGCCGCTCCCGTCGATCACCGTGACGTTTTTGAAAAGCCAGTCAACTTTCATAGCAATTACTCCCTTTCGACATACCGACAAGTTAACCATTTACAAGTGCAAAAAACAGTGGAAAACTACGCAAAAACCAGATCATTTTGTGATACTTTTATTCAAAAGAAACAACAATTATTAATTAAAAACATTATTATCAAAGATTTATAAATGATACCTAGCAACTCACCGATTATAAACCCTGAAAGGATAGTGTTATGAAATACCATTCAGCACCGCTCATTCCGCACAAATCCGCCCTCATGTCCGCGCCGGCTAATCTGCTGGCGGAAGAGGGCTGTCTGCCTGCCGCGCTGCTAAAAAAGTCGGCGCTGGAAAATAATATTTCATGGATGCAGCGCTACGCCGATGCCCGCGGCGTATCGCTGGCGCCGCATGGTAAAACGACAATGACGCCATGGATATTTCAGGCGCAGCAGCGAGCGGGAGCGTGGGGGATCGGCGTGGGCAGCGCCTGGCAGGCCAGCGCGGCGATGGCCAGCGGCATCCAGCGCGTCCTGATGGTCAATCAGCTGGTCGGTAAGGCCAATATGCAGGTGGTCGCGCAGCTAAAAGCCCACTACCGGGCAGTGGATTTTATCTGCTGTGTTGATAGCGAGGCCAACGTGCGCGCCCTCTCCGCGTTCTTCGCCGCCCAGGGGCAAACGCTGGATGTGCTGATTGAACTTGGCGTGCCGGGCGGGCGCTGCGGCTGTCGTAGCGTGGATGACGCGCTGGCATTGGCGCAGCGGGTCAGCGACCTGCCGGGGCTACGGCTACGCGGTCTGGAATTGTATGAAGGGGTCCTGCACGGCGACGATCCGCAACCGCAGGTGGAAGCGCTATTACAACAGGCTGCAGCGCTAGCCTGCCGCATGGAGCCGCTGGTTGACGGCGAATTTATTCTCACCGGCGCGGGCACCGTCTGGTATGACGTGGTGTGCAACATCTGGCTGGCGGCGGCAAAACCGCGCCGCTGCCGTATCGTCATTCGCCCTGGCTGTTATATCACCCACGATCGCGGGATCTACGATCTCGCCCAACAAGCGCTGATCGCCCGCGATCCGATTGCCTGCGATCTCGCCGGCGATCTCACTTCAGCGCTGGAGCTGATGGCAATGGTGCAATCGGTGCCGGAGGCAGATCGTGCGGTGGTGAATTTCGGCAAGCGCGACTGCGCTTTCGACGCCGGGCTGCCGCAGCCGATCGCCCATTATCGTCACGGCAGGGAGTTAGCGCTGCGCGCTGAGTCGATCGTCAGCATCGGTATCATGGATCAGCACTGTATGCTGCGCCTGGCGCCGGGCAGCGATGTCCAGGTTGGCGATATTCTGCTGTTCGGCACCTCGCATCCGTGTCTGACCTTTGATAAGTGGAAGACGTTGCTGCTGGTCGATGACGACTACAACGTGCTGGACGAGCTCGAGACGCTGTTTTGACAGGCATCCCGGGTGACGGCGCTCCGCGCCTTACCCGGGCTACACAACCCGCGACGTTCGGTAGCCCGGCTAAGCGTAGCGCAAGCCGGGGGATGCCCCGGTGACGGCGATTCGCGCCTTACCCGCCCTGGCGCAAGGCGCAAATCTCATCATGCAATGAACGGCTGATGGCGACCCCCTGCCGCTCACTCTGCTGGCGGCAGGCGAAACGCCGCTCGCCCGGCAGCCGCGCGCCCTGATCCTGCATCGCATTGAACAGCGTTTCGGCGCGCGCCAGCTGCTCCTGTGCCTGCGCGCCGAGAAAACGCTGCGGATCCAGCGCCAGAATCAGTTCTCCGCCGTAGGGTAAACCGCCCGCGCCGTTATCCCACGCCAGCGATTCGGCGCTGGTCATATCGCCGATAAGCGGCCCGGCCAGCAGCTCAACCATTGCCGCCAGCGCCGAGCCCTTATGGCCGCCGAAGGTTAACATCGCGCCGTTCAGTACCTCTGTGGCATCGGTAGTCGGCTGCCCCTGGCTGTCGATTCCCCATCCTTCCGGTAGCGCTTTGCCAGCGCGCTGATGCAGCTGGATCTCGCCGCGCGCCGCGGCGCTGGTCGCCATATCCACAATAAACGGCGGTTCCTCCCGCCGCGGCCAGCCAAAGGCGATAGGGTTGGTGCCGAACAGCGGACGGGTGCCGCCCGCCGGGGCGACCCAGGCATGGCTTGGCGTACAGGCCAGCCCCACCAGCCCTGCCTCAGTCAACGGTTCAATATCGGCAAACAACGCGGAAAAATGGACGCAGCGGTTAATCGCCAGCGCCGCAATACCGCTGTGCCGCGCTTTCTCCAGCAGCAGCGGCAGCGCGCGTTCGTAGGCCAGCAGCGAAAAGGCGCCCCCGGCATCCGCCCGCACAATCGCCGGCGCCTGGTCGTGGATCTGCGGCTCGGCATCAGGCGAAACCTTACCTTTACGCAAGGTATCGACAATGCCCAACAGCCGCCACAGGCCGTGGGAAGCGCAGCCGTCGCGCTCCCCGGCAGCCACGTTACGGGCGATGGCCGCCGCGTGGTCGGCGCTGAATCCATTGGCGCTGAGCACCGCCAGCGCCAGGTCATAAGCTTCTGGTAACGATAGAGTTACCGACCCCATACTGTTCTCCTTTACTCTTCTTCGTCTCCGCTAAAATTAGCCTGCGGCAGACAGCTGCGCGCGCCCCAGTAATAAATCCCCAGCGACATCGCCGCCACCAGCACCGTATCCCAGGGGTGACCAATAACATTAAGCCCGCCGAAGCTGCCCAGCCAGGAAAAGAGGATAATCAACGCATAAAAAGCGATCAGCCACAGCGAAGACTTCACCTGCTGCGCCAGGCTCACGGTATGTTCCGGCACCTTGCCTTTGCACATCACATACACCACAAACATCACGATCTGCAGCCCCAGCAGCCACGAGAGCGTATTCCAGCCGGACCAGTAGACGATCAGCGCCGAGACCATAAACGACACCGGGCCGATGATGCCGAAGGCGCGCACGCGGAACGGCCGCGGCAGATCCGGGGCGTTGCGGCGCAGCCCGGCGGCGGTCACCGGGGCGATGGCGTAGCTCAGCACCAGGGCCGCCGACACCACGCTTATCAGCTGTTCCCAGGAGGGGAACGGCAGCGTCCAGAAAATCGACAGCCCAAAGGTCAGCCACAGCGCCGGGCGCGGAATACCGGACGCTTTATCAATATGGGTAAAGGCTTTAAAGAAAGTACCCGCCTTCGCCCAGCCGTAGATCACCCGCGGCGTCGCGTTCATATAGATATTGCCGGTGCCGCTCGGGGAGATGATCGCATCGCTTATCACCATAAAGGCCAGCCAGCCCATGCCGAGGGTAATGGCGATATCGCGATACGGCAGCGAGAACTGTTTGCTCACTTCGGCCCAACCGCCGTTCAGCATCTCGGTGGGAATACTGCCAAGGAACGCCAACTGCAGCAGCACGTAGATAATCGTCGACAGCACCACTGATAAAATCAACGCGATAGGGATAGTCCGCTGTGGCTTTTGTACTTCGCTGGCCACCGAGATAATCGGCGTCAGTCCCAGATAGGCGAAGATAATTCCCCCGGCGCTGATCGCCGCTTCCACCCCGGACATACCAAACGGCGCAATGCCCTGAGCATGCAGGTTCTCAGGTTTAAAGAAGGCGAACAGCGTGACCACCACCAGCAGCGGCACCAGAAACTTGAGCACGCTGATGAAGTTGTTCGAGCGGGCGAAGGTCTTGACGCTGTAGTAGTTCAGCGCGAAGAAGAAACAGAGCAGCAGGAACTGCACCCCCCACCCCAGCAGCGTCGGCGAGCTGGAGCCCGGCTGGGTCAGCGCCGGAAACCAGGCCGCGGCATATTGCCGGGCGGCGACAATTTCTATCGAGATCAGGCTGGAGAAGGCGATCAGGGTGATGAACCCCAGCAGATAACCCATCAGCTCACCGTGGGAAAAGACCGGGTAACGAATAATGCCGCCGGCGCGCGGCAGCGCCGCCCCCAGCTCGCAGTAGACAATCCCCAGCAGCAGCACCGCAAAGCCGCCGATCACCCACGACGCGATACCGGCCGGACCGGCAATGGATGCCACATGGCTGGCGGCGAATAACCATCCGGAGCCGAAGATCGCCCCCAGGCCGATAAAGGTGAGGTCGGTCAGAGTCAGCTGTTTTTTAAACTTACCCGACTCCGCAACGCGTGTTTGACTGTTATGCGTAGTGTGAATGGTCATGGTGATGCCCTTGCGTCAATGAGAGGAGGAAATCGCTTCCCGGGTCCACTGGCCGTTGACCAGGCGCAGCAGGTTTAAAGGGTTCGCATCCTGCAGCGCCGGCGGTAACAGGGCGGCCGGCGCATTCTGCAGGCAGACCGGGCGCAGAAAACGCTCAATCGCCCGGCTGCCGACCGACGTCCCGCGCGCATCGGTCGTCGCCGGCCATGGGCCGCCGTGGACCATCGCATCGCACACTTCCACGCCGGTGGGATAACCGTTAAACAGCACCCGTCCGGCCTTCTCGCACAGCAGCGGTAGCAGACTCGCCGCCAGCGGGCCGTCGTCCGCTTCCGCGTGCAGCGTCGCGGTGAGCTGTCCTTGCAGCGCTTTCACCACCGCCTGCAGCTGGGCCGCGTCGTCCACTTCCACCAGCAACGATAGCGGGCCGAAAACTTCGGTCTGCAGCAGCGTATCCTGCGCCAGCAGATCCTCGACCTGAGCCTGCCACAGCTGGGTTTGCGCCTGCCCGGCGCCGGCGGCGAGGCCGCTCGCCAGCCTCTCGATACGCGGATGCGCCGCCAGCGCCGCCACGCCCTGGCGGTAGTGCTGAAGGGTCGGCGCATTGAGCAACACCTGCGGCGCGCAGCCCGCTACCGCCGCGCACAGCGCCGACTTAAAGCGTTCCAGTCCGGCGCCGCGCAGCGCCAGAATCAGTCCCGGACGGGTACAGAACTGGCCGCCGCCGAGGGTGAATGACGCCACCAGCTCGTTCGCCAGCGCCTCGGCCCGCGTCTGCAGCGCCTGCGGCAGAATAATCAGCGGGTTAATCGCCGACATTTCAGCAAACAGCGGGATTGGCTGCGGGCGCTGCTGCGCCAGCTGATATAGCGCCTTACCGCCGGCCAGCGAGCCGGTAAAGCCAACGGCCTGAATCGCTGGATGGCGGACTAATTCGGCGCCGATATCCGCCCCGAAAATCATATTGAATACGCCGCCGGGTAACCCACACCGCGCAACCGCCCGGACGATCGCGTCAGCGGTCAGCTCGGCGGTGGCCATATGGCCCTCATGGGCTTTCACCACCACCGGGCAGCCAGCCGCCAGCGCCGAGGCGGTATCGCCGCCAGCGGTGGAAAAGGCCAACGGAAAGTTGCTGGCGCCAAACACCGCCACCGGCCCTAACGCCTGCTGATATTGACGCAGGTCCGGGCGCGGCAGCGGCTGACGGTCGGCTAAGGCGGTATCAATACGGGCGGCGAAGGTATCCCCGCGCAGGATCACGCCAGCAAACATCCGCAGTTGGCCGCTGGTTCGCGCCCGCTCGCCCTGCAGCCGCGCCAGCGGCAGCGCGGTCTCCTGTTCGGCGATAGCAAAAAACGCCTCCCCCAGCGCGTCCAGCTCATCGGCAATGGCGCAGAGAAAGTGCGCCCGCTGCTGCGGCGCGGTCTGTGAATAAATGGCAAACGCCTGCTGCGCCGCCTCCGCGGCCTGGGCGGCCTCCGCGTGGGAAGCCGGATAAAAGCGATGGCCGGTGGCCTCGCCATCCACCGCCCGCAGGCTCAATAGCGTCGCTTCGCCGCTGGCAACGCGGCGTCCGGCGATAAACTGCCGTCCCGCCGTGGTTTGAGATGCATTCATACTGACTCCTGTGCTCAGAGGCCAACGTCCGGCAGGGCAGGACGAGTCGCCAGCGCCTGTTCCACGATCGCCACCACCTGCTGGCGCGTTTCGCCTTCCAGCGCCAGACGCGGCGGACGGGTCACAGCGCTGCCGCGCCCGAGTAGCTCTTCGCACAGCTTGATGCACTGCACCAGATCCGGACGCGCATCGAGATGCAGCAGCGGCATGAACCAGCGGTACAGCGCCATCGCTTCTTCGTAACACTGTTGGCGGGCGAGACGGAATAACGTTTCCCCTTCGCGCGGGAAGGCGTTGGACATTCCGGAGATCCACCCTTCCGCGCCGACGGCGATGCTTTCCACCACCACGTCATCCAGCCCGGCAAACAGCACGAAGCGGTCGCCAACGGTGTTACGCAGGTCGATAAAGCGGCGGGTATCGCCGGAGGAGTCTTTAAAGCAGACGATGTTGTCGCAATCGGTCAGGGTGGCGAGAATGTCCGGCGTCACGTCGTTTTTGTAAATCGGCGGGTTGTTGTAGACCATGATCGGCAGGTCGGTGGCGGTGGCCACACTGCGGAAGTGAGCGGCGGTTTCATGCGGTTTTGAGGAGTAGACCAGCGCCGGCATCACCATGATCCCGTCGACGCCGACGCGCTCCGCCTCTTTCGCCATCTTCTGGGCAAAGGCGGTGGTGAACTCGGCCACCCCGGCGATCACCGGAATTTTGCCGCCAGCGGCATCTTTCGCCACCTCGATAATCTGCAATTTTTCATCAGTGCTCAGGGAGGTGTTCTCCCCTACGCTGCCGCACACCACCAGCCCGGAAACGCCATCTTTGACCAGGTTTTTCATCACCGCGTGGGTGGCGTCTAAATCGAGGGAGTAATCGCTACGAAACTGCGTGCTAACCGCCGGGAATACGCCGCTCCAGTGAATCGCTTTATTGCTCATGCTCGGTTCCTTGTCGTCATTTTGTTAAGTCGAGGTGAATGATTGGTGAATATTCACTGACAGATTGACGCGTCGCGGAACCGGCGGCTTGTCGGTTTTCCCTTAATCCGATGACGAAATTAGCACAGTCGACAAAAGTCTGAGCCAGCCGTTATCCCTGCAGCGTCAGGCGAAAATCGCGCGGCGTCGAGCCGGTCATCGCTTTGAACTGGCGGCTGAAGGCGCTGTGATCGGTATAGCCGCACTGCAAAGCGATATCGGTAATCGGCGTGTCGCCGGCCAGCAATTCGGTGGCTTTTTCCAGACGCACTTTGTGGATCATCTGCCGCGGCGTGAGATGAAAGATCCGTTTGCAGTAGCGCTCGATCTGCGCAATCGACATCCCGCTCAAGGCGGTCAGCTCTTCCATGGCGATCGGCCGGTGATAGTGGCGGCGGATATGATCGTCGACGATCGCCAGCCGCTGCCACGCCGGATGGCGGGCGTGGGCCTCCTGCAGATCGTGAGAGATCCCGGCCATGCCGATCACCTGTCCGCGGACATCGCGCAGCGCCAGCTTCTGCGTCAGGCACCAGCCGCGTTCCCGGCCATTGTAGAGATGCATTTCCAGCTGGTCGCGCAGGGTCACGCCCTCCCGCAATACCCGAAGATCCTGTTCGGTGTAACCCTGACCCAGCGCGGAAGGAAAGACGTCGGCGGAGGTTTTCCCCAGCAGCGAGGAGACGGTTTTGAAACCGCAGCGGCGGGCCAGCGTCAGATTCGCCAGCAGATAACGCGCTTCGCTGTCTTTGATAAAAAAGACCACGTTGGGGATGGCATTGAGCAAGGGGGCGATCAGCGCCAGGGCATTGAGCAGCGCCGCCATATTCTCCGGCCGCTGGCGCGCCAGCCCTTCGCAGATCTGGCTCAGCTCATCGACCGCCAGCTCCGGTTGATTAACAGCGCGCGGCGGCGCCGCTTCAGAAACACCGATCATAGGGCTTCCTCATGGTAAGTGACCGAAGGATATTTATTCACTTCCTGTTAACACCTCAAGCGGCAACCGCCGGTTTTGCGATCCTGGATCCGCTTTACGCCTTCCCCTGGTTTATCCACTGGCGCAATCGCCACTTTCGGTTTACCACGCCATTAAAAGAATGATAAATAAGAAATAATTATGCGCCACATGAACATCGCCCCGGTGCTATTATGCCGATTTCGTCATTATCTCTGCCGAAAGCGTTCAAGCCGCCCGTCACGGGTTGCGCCAGCATGATGAAACATGTTGTTAACTTCCGGAGAGCAGAATGACCGCGCCACGCCCCCCTATTACGCTGAGAGCCATTGATTCACACACCGGCGGCGAACCCACCCGCCTGATCGTTGACGGCTTCCCCGACCTCGGCGGCGGCAGCATGGCGGAGCGTCGCGACCGTTTCGCCCGTGACTTCGATCGCTGGCGTCAGGCGGTGATTCTCGAACCGCGCGGCAGCGATGTGCTGGTCGGCGCGCTGCTTTGCAAACCGGTCTCGGCGGCGGCCACCGCTGGCGTCATTTTCTTCAACAACGCCGGTTTTCTGAATATGTGCGGCCACGGCACCATCGGGCTTATCGCCTCGCTGGCGTGGCTTGGCCGTATCCTGCCAGGCGTTCATCTGATTGAAACCCCGGTCGGCGACGTAAGCGCCACGTTGCACGACGATGGCAGCGTATCGGTGCAAAACGTCCCGGCCCGCCGCTGGAAAAAGCAGGTCCGCGTGGAGACCGCGCGGGGTCCCGTCATAGGCGATATTGCCTGGGGCGGCAACTGGTTTTTCCTGATTAACGATCACCCGTTCGCCATTACCCCGGCGCACATTCCACAGCTCACCGACTACGCCTGGGCGGTGCGCGAGGGGCTGGAGGCTGCGGGGATCCGCGGCGACGACGGCGGCGTTATCGACCATATCGAGCTGTTCGCCGATGACGATGCCGCCGACAGCCGCAGCTTCGTACTCTGTCCGGGAAAGGCCTGGGATCGTTCGCCGTGCGGCACCGGCACCAGCGCCAAGCTGGCCTGCCTGGCGCAGGATGGCAAACTCCAGCCGGGAGCGATCTGGCGCCAGGCCAGCATCATCGGCAGCCAGTTTACCGCCAGCTACCAGCGCGCCGCCGCAGGCATCATTCCAACGATCCGCGGCGAAGCCTGGGTGTGCGGCGATAACCAGTTGATCCTCAACCCGGACGATCCCTTCTGCTGGGGGATCGCGCCGTGAAGCCGTGCGATGTCATCGTGATCGGCGCCGGGATCATCGGCGCCGCCTGCGCGTGGCAGCTGGCGAAGCGGGGGCAGAAAGTGACGCTTATCGATGACGGTCAACCCGGCGCCACGGCGGCGGGTATGGGCCATCTGGTGTGCATGGATGACGACCCCGCCGAACTGGCGCTGTCGGCGTGGTCGCTGGCGCGCTGGCGCGCCATCACCCCGCGGATGCCCGCCACTTGCGCCTGGCGCGGCTGCGGCACGCTGTGGCTGGCGGAAAGCGAAGAAGAGATGGCCGTCGCGGGTGAAAAACAGCGGCGGCTGGCTGGCTATCAGGTCCACAGCGAACTGCAGACCCCACAGCAGATCGCCGGGCGCGAGCCGCTGCTGCGCAGCGGGCTGGCCGGCGGGCTATGGGTACCCGGCGACAGCATCGTCTACGCGCCAAACGTCGCCCGCTGGCTAATGGCCGATGCCGGAGACCATCTCACCTGCCTGCACGACAGCGCGCAGGCGATTACCGAACCGCAGGTGCTGCTCGCCAGCGGCAAACGGCTACAGGCGCGGGCCATCGTGGTGGCCTGCGGCCTGGAGGCCAATACGCTGTTGGCGGAAAACTGGCTGCGGCCCAGGAAGGGTCAGCTGGCAATTACCGATCGTTACGGGCCGCGGGTGCATCACCAGCTGGTTGAGCTGGGCTACGGCGCCAGCGCCCACGGCGGCGGCACCTCGGTAGCGTTTAACCTGCAGCCGCGGCCCACTGGCCAGCTGCTGATTGGCTCTTCGCGCCAGTTCGATAATCGCGAGCGCCAGCTGGATCTCCCCTTGCTGGGGCAGATGCTCGACCGCGCCCGCCATTTTGTGCCGGCGCTGGCGACGCTGAATATCATCCGCTGCTGGAGCGGCCTGCGCGCCGCCTCGCAGGATGGCAATCCGCTGATCGGCCCGCACCCCACGCGCCGCGGTGTATGGCTGGCGCTGGGCCATGAAGGACTGGGGGTCACCACCGCCCCGGCGACGGCTGAGCTGCTGGCGGCGCAGATCCTCGGCGAACGCTGCCCGCTGGCGCCTGAGGCCTGGCTCCCGGCCCGTCTGTACCATCAGGAGGCGATCGCATGAATAGCACGCTCAATATCACTGTCGATGGCGAAGCGCTGACGGTGCCGGAAGGTATCAGCGTGGCGGCAGCGCTGGCGTTGACCGGCGATCCCACCACCCGCCAGGCGGTTAACGGCGACCCCCGCGCGCCGTTTTGCGGCATGGGGGTCTGCCAGGAGTGCCGGATCACCGTCGACGGCCGGCGGGTGCTGGCCTGCCAGACCCTGTGCCGGGCCGGTATGCAAATAGAAAGGAGCCGCTATGTACACGCTGCGCTGTGACATTTTAATCCTCGGCGCCGGCCCCGCCGGCATGGCAGCAGCCCTCGCTGCCGCCGCCTGCGATAAACAGGTCATTATTCTCGACGATAACCCCGCCCCCGGAGGGCAAATCTGGCGCGCCGGCCCGCAGGCGACGCTGCCCGCCCTGGCCCGGCGCTACCGCGACGCCATCGCCGCGTCTGCCGCCATCCGGGTGGTGAACGGCGCGCGGCTGATTGCCCGCCCCTCCGCGCGCAGCGTGCTGTTTGAAACCGCCGACGGCGGTGGCGTGGTTTACTGGCAGAAACTGATCCTCTGCTGCGGCGCGCGCGAGCTGTCGCTGCCCTTTCCCGGCTGGACCTTACCCGGCGTGACCAGCGCGGGCGGCCTGCAGGCGCAGATCAAACATGGCTTGTCGCTGAAAGGCGAAAAAGTGGTGATTGCCGGCAGCGGCCCGCTGCTGCTGGCGGTGGCGGATACGGTGAACAAGGCCGGAGGCCAGGTAACGAATATCGTTGAGCAAGCGCCGCTCCCGGCGCTGCTGCGCTTCGCCAGCGGGCTGTGGCGCTGGCCGCAGAAGCTGCGCCAGTTAGCGACGCTGGCTCCGAAAGGCTATCTTAGCGGCGCCCAGGCGATCCGCGCCCACGGCGCAACGCGGCTGGAAGCCGTGACGCTGCGCCAGCGCGGCATCGAGCGGACTGTCGCCTGCGATCGGCTGGCTATCGGCTACGGGCTGGTGCCCAATATCGAGACGGGGCTGCTGTTCGGTTGCGCCGCAGCGCAGGAGGCGATCCAGGTTAACCGCTGGCAGCAGACCAGCCTCGCGGATATTTACGCCGCCGGGGAGTGCACCGGTTTCGGCGGGAGCGAGCTGGCGCTGGCGGAGGGCGAAATCGCCGGGTATGCCGCCGCCGGGGCCAGCCAGCAGGCCCAGGCGTTATTTGCCCGTCGCGCCCGCTGGCAGCGCTTCGCCACGGCCATCAACCGCACCTTCCGGCTGGCGGAGTCGTTGAAAAACGCGGCGACGCCGGAGAGCCTGCTGTGCCGTTGCGAAGATGTGCGCTGCGGCGACGTGGCAGCCGCCGACGACTGGCTGCAGGCCAAGCTTACCCAGCGCTGCGGAATGGGCGCCTGTCAGGGGCGCACCTGCGCCGCCAGCGCCCGCTGGCTGTATGGCTGGCCGCTGCCGCAGCCGAGAGAGCCGCTGTCCCCCGCCCGCGCGGAAACGCTTATTGCCCTCGCCAGGCTGAGCGCCGAGCCGTAACCGCTACTCTTCTTCATCACCGCGCCCGGCAGGGACGCCAAGCGCAATAAACTCTTCCAGCAGCGAGGTCAGTTGCTGCAGCTTTTCCGTAGTGAACTGAGCCTCCAGCAGGCGATAGGTTTCTTCCACCTCCGCCTGGGCGCTTTCGTACAGCGCGGTTCCGGCAGGCGTCAGCGAGACGTACAGCTTGCGCTGATCGTTAACCGGCTTCAGCCGCAGCACCAGTCCATCCCGCTCCATGCGCGTCAAAATCCCGGTCAGACTGGGGCGCAGAATACAGGCGCGAAAAGCCAGATCGTGAAAGTCCATTGACGGACGTTCGGCGAGGATACGCACGATCCGCCACTGCTGTTCGGTGAGATTGTGTCGTTTGACGATCGGTCGAAAGTAGGCCATCGCCGCTTCACGCGCCTGCAACAAGGCAATGGTTAATGAATCATGCATAGTATCCCCTCAACGGCCTCATCTAAAACTTATTAACAACTTAATAATTAGCTTTAATCCTGCCATGTACAACCGGTTTCTGCACCTGAAAAGTACCAGCCTTTCTCAGAAAAATATTCAAATATTTGATTAATAACGAATAAGTTATTGATGTGTAAATATTGTGTTAATCCGATCACAAAACATTCACTTCCAGTTGCTAAACCTCATCGCAAAGCATAAAAGATGATCATTAATATATTAACGAAATCCCTTTGAACCGAAATCAGTCCCAGAGGAGTGGTGAATGAAAGGTACCATCTTCGCCGTTGCGCTCAATCATCGCAGCCAGCTCGACGCCTGGCGCGAGGCGTTTCAACAGGCCCCCTACAAAACGCCGCCGAAAACCGCGGTCTGGTTTATCAAGCCGCGCAATACCGTGATTGGCGATGGCGAGGCGATCCCCTATCCGCAGGGCGAAACCGTGCAAAGCGGCGCCACCGTGGCGCTGATTGTCGGCAAAACCGCGCGCAAGGTGGCGGCGGAAGAGGCAGCGAACTATATCGCCGGCTACGCGCTGGCGAACGACGTCAGCCTGCCGGAAGAGAGTTTTTATCGCCCGGCGATCAAGGCCAAGTGCCGCGATGGTTTCTGCCCCGTCGGCGCGCTGTCGCCGGTGCGCAACGTTGATAACCTGACCATCATCACCGAAATCAACGGCCGCGAAGCGGACAGCTGGCATACCGGCGATCTGCAGCGTAACGCCGCGCAGCTGCTGAGCGCCTTGAGCGAGTTCGCCACCCTCAATCCCGGCGACGCGATCCTCATCGGTACGCCCCACTCCCGCGTTACGCTGCGTCCCGGCGATCGCGTACGCATTCTCGCCGAGGGCTTCCCGGCGCTGGAAAACCCGGTTGTCGCAGAAGGAGAGCTGGCATGAAACAGGCACGTATTGAATGGCAGGGACAGGTACGCGATGCGGTGGTCGATGAACGCGACCAGGTGCGCCTGGACGATGGCACGGTATTGAAAGAAGGTGAATTCCGCTGGCTGCCGCCCGCCGACGGCACGCTGTTCGCGCTGGGGCTGAACTACGCCGACCACGCCAGCGAGCTGGCGTTTAAGCCGCCAACCGAGCCGCTGGTGTTTATCAAAGCGCCAAACACCGTTACTGGCCACCAGCAGCAGTCGGTACGCCCGGATAACGTGGAATACATGCACTACGAAGCTGAGCTGGTGGTGGTGATCGGTAAAACCGCCCGCCGCGTCAGCGAAGCCGAGGCCATGGACTATGTCGCCGGCTATACCGTCTGCAACGACTACGCGATCCGCGACTATCTGGAAAACTACTACCGGCCAAACCTGCGGGTGAAAAGCCGCGACACCCTGACGCCGATCGGCCCGTGGATCGTCGGCAAAGAGGCGATCCCGGATCCGCATAATCTGGCCCTGCGCACCTGGGTCAACGGCGAGCTGCGCCAGCAGGGCACCACCGCCGATCTGATCTTCAGCATCCCGTTTCTCATCGCTTACTTAAGCGAATTTATGACCCTGCAACCGGGCGACATGATCGCCACCGGCACGCCGAAAGGGCTGTCCGACGTGGTGCCAGGCGACGAGGTGATCGTTGAAGTCGAGGGCGTGGGCCGCCTGGTCAACCATATCATCAGCCAGCAAGCGTATGAGGAGACACTGTCATGAAAAAGATTAACCATTGGATCAACGGTAAAAACGTTGCCGGCGCAGACTATTTTCATACCACCAACCCGGCCACCGGCGAAGTGCTGGCGGAAGTCGCCGCCGGCGGTGAAGCCGAAGTCCATCAGGCGGTAGCGGCGGCGAAAGAGGCCTTCCCGAAGTGGGCTAACCTGCCGATGAAAGAGCGCGCGCGCCTGATGCGCCGCCTCGGGGATCTGATCGATCAGAACGTCCCGGAGATCGCGGCGATGGAAACCGCCGATACCGGTCTGCCTATCCACCAGACCAAAAACGTGCTGATCCCGCGCGCCTCCCACAATTTCGAGTTTTTCGCCGAAGTGTGCCAGCAGATGAACGGTAAGACCTATCCGGTCGACGACAAGATGCTGAACTACACCCTGGTGCAGCCGGTGGGCGTCTGCGCGCTGGTGTCGCCGTGGAACGTGCCGTTTATGACCGCCACCTGGAAGGTGGCGCCGTGCCTGGCGTTGGGGAATACCGCGGTGCTGAAGATGTCCGAGCTGTCGCCGCTGACCGCCGACCGTCTGGGCGAACTGGCGCTGGAAGCGGGTATTCCGGCGGGGGTACTGAACGTGGTGCAGGGCTACGGCGCGACGGCGGGCGATGCGCTGGTACGCCACCATGACGTGCGCGCGGTATCGTTTACCGGCGGTACCGCCACCGGGCGCAACATCATGAAAAATGCCGGTCTGAAAAAGTACTCCATGGAGCTGGGCGGCAAATCGCCGGTGCTGATTTTCGAAGACGCCGATATTGAGCGCGCCCTCGACGCCGCGCTGTTCACCATCTTCTCGATCAACGGCGAACGCTGCACCGCCGGCTCGCGCATTTTCATTCAGCAGAGCATCTACCCCGAGTTCGTTAAACGCTTCGCCGAGCGCGCTAACCGCCTGCGCGTCGGCGATCCAACCGACCCGAACACCCAGGTCGGCGCGCTGATTAGCCAGCAACATTGGGAGAAAGTCTCCGGCTATATCCGCCTCGGCATTGAAGAAGGAGCGACCCTGCTGGCCGGCGGCGCGGATAAACCGTCCGACCTGCCGGCGCATCTGAAAGCCGGCAATTTCCTGCGCCCGACGGTGCTGGCGGATGTCGACAACCGCATGCGCGTCGCCCAGGAAGAGATTTTTGGCCCGGTCGCCTGCCTGCTGCCGTTCAAAGACGAGGCGGAAGGGCTGCGCCTGGCGAACGATGTGGAATACGGCCTGGCGTCGTATATCTGGACCCAAGACGTCAGCAAAGTGCTGCGTCTGGCGCGCGGTATTGAAGCCGGGATGGTGTTCGTCAACACCCAGAACGTCCGCGACCTGCGTCAGCCGTTCGGCGGCGTGAAGGCCTCCGGCACCGGCCGCGAAGGCGGCGAGTACAGCTTTGAAGTGTTCGCCGAAATGAAAAACGTCTGCATCTCGATGGGCGACCATCCGATCCCGAAATGGGGAGTCTGATATGGGTAAGTTAGCGTTAGCAGCAAAAATCACTCACGTGCCGTCGATGTACCTGTCTGAGCTGCCGGGGAAAAACCACGGCTGCCGCCAGGGCGCTATCGACGGGCATAAAGAAATTGGCAAGCGCTGCCGGGAAATGGGCGTCGATACCATCATTGTGTTCGACACCCACTGGCTGGTCAACAGCGCCTACCACATCAACTGCGCCGACCATTTCCAGGGCGTCTACACCAGTAACGAACTGCCGCACTTTATTCGCGACATGACCTACGACTATGACGGCAACCCGGAGCTGGGTCAGCTCATCGCCGACGAGGCGGTGAAGCTCGGAGTGCGCGCCAAAGCGCACAATATTCCGAGCCTGAAGCTGGAGTACGGCACCCTGGTGCCGATGCGCTACATGAACAGCGATAAGCACTTCAAGGTGGTGTCCATTTCCGCCTTCTGTACCGTTCATGACTTTGCCGACAGCCGCAGGCTGGGCGAAGCGATCCTCAAAGCCATTGAGAAATATGACGGCACCGTGGCGGTGCTGGCCAGCGGCTCGCTGTCGCACCGCTTTATCGACGATCAGCGTGCCGAAGAAGGCATGAACAGCTACACCCGCGAGTTCGATCATCAGATGGATGAGCGGGTGGTGAAGCTGTGGCGCGAGGGCAAATTTAAAGAGTTCTGCACCATGCTGCCGGAGTACGCCGACTACTGCTACGGCGAAGGCAACATGCACGACACGGTGATGCTGCTTGGCCTGCTGGGCTGGGATAAATACGACGGCAAGGTGGAGTTTATCACCGAGCTGTTCGCCAGCTCCGGCACCGGCCAGGTTAACGCCGTGTTCCCGCTGCCGGCGCAGGCGTAAGGAGGCCCCATGCCGCATTTTATCGCCGAATGTACCGACAACATCCGCGAGCAGGCCGATCTGCCTGGGCTGTTCGCCAAAGTCAACGAGGCGCTGGCCGCTACCGGCATCTTTCCGATCGGCGGGATCCGCAGCCGTGCCCACTGGCTGGATACCTGGCAGATGGCCGACGGCAGGCAGGATTACGCCTTTGTCCATATGACGCTGAAGATCGGTGCCGGGCGCAGCCTGGAGAGCCGTCAGGACGTGGGAGATATGCTGTTCGCGCTGATCAAATCCCACTTCGCGGCGCTGATGGAGAGCCGCTACCTGGCGCTGTCGTTCGCCATGGAAGAGCTCGATCCGACGCTGAACTACAAACAGAACAACGTGCACGCCTTATTTAAATAACGTGCAAATTGCCCGGTGGCGCTGCGCTTACCGGGCCTACAGCGGCCATGAATTTGTAGGCCGGATAAGCGAAGCGCCATCCGGCAATACAATGCCACAGGAATCACTATGCTCGATAAACAGACCCGAACCCTGATTGCCCAGCGGCTGAATCAGGCCGAAAAACAGCGTGAACAGATCCGCGCGATCTCGCTGGATTATCCGTCGATCACCATTGAGGACGCCTACGCCGTCCAGCGCGAGTGGGTCGAGATGAAGATCGCCGAAGGCCGCGTACTCAAAGGCCACAAGATCGGCCTGACCTCAAAAGCCATGCAGGCCAGCTCGCAGATCAGCGAGCCGGACTACGGCGCGCTGCTTGACGATATGTTCTTCCACGACGGCAGCGATATCCCCACCGACCGCTTTATCGTTCCGCGTATCGAAGTCGAGCTGGCGTTCGTGCTGGCCAAACCGCTGCGCGGCCCGAACTGCACTCTGTTTGATGTCTACAACGCCACCGACTACGTGATCCCGGCGCTGGAGCTGATTGACGCCCGCTGCCACAACATCGACCCGGAAACCCAGCGCCCGCGTAAAGTGTTCGACACCATTTCCGATAACGCCGCCAACGCCGGGGTGATCCTCGGCGGCCGCCCGATCAAGCCCGACGAGCTGGATCTGCGCTGGATCTCCGCCCTGCTGTATCGCAACGGCGTGATTGAGGAGACCGGCGTCGCCGCGGGGGTGCTCAATCACCCGGCCAACGGCGTGGCCTGGCTGGCCAACAAACTGGCGCCGTACGATGTCCAGCTCGAAGCCGGGCAAATCATCCTCGGCGGCTCCTTCACCCGTCCGGTCCCGGCGCGCAAGGGCGATACCTTCCACGTCGACTACGGCAACATGGGCGCCATCAGCTGCCGCTTTGTCTGAGGAGAGCAACATGAACAACGCTTTTAAAGCGGCGCTCAAGGCCGGGCGCCCGCAAATCGGCCTGTGGCTGGGGCTGTGCAGTAGCTACAGCGCCGAACTGCTGGCCGGCGCCGGCTTCGACTGGCTGCTGATCGACGGCGAACACGCGCCCAACAATGTGCAAACGGTGCTGACCCAGCTTCAGGCCATCGCCCCCTACCCCAGCCAGCCGGTGGTCCGCCCGTCGTGGAACGACCCGGTACAGATCAAACAGCTGCTGGATATCGGCGCGCAAACCCTGCTGGTGCCCATGGTGCAGAACGCCGACGAAGCGCGGCTGGCGGTCAGAGCCACCCGCTACCCGCCCGCCGGCATTCGCGGCGTCGGCAGCGCGCTGGCCCGCGCCTCGCGCTGGAACCGGGTGCCGGATTATCTTCACCAGGCCAACGACGCCATGTGCGTCCTGGTACAGATTGAAACCCGCGAAGCGCTGAAAAATCTGCCGCAGATCCTCGATGTCGACGGCGTGGACGGCGTGTTTATCGGCCCGGCGGACCTCAGCGCCGATATGGGCCATGGCGGCAATCCGCAGCACCCGGAAGTGCAGGCCGCCATTGAACAGGCCATCCAGCAAATCCGTCAGGCCGGTAAGGCGCCGGGGATCCTGATGGCCAATGAAGCGCTGGCGAAGCGCTATCTCGAACTGGGCGCGCTGTTCGTCGCCGTCGGCGTCGATACCACCCTGCTGGCGCGCGGCGCAGAAGCGCTGGCGGCCCGTTTTACCCACACCGCAACGACCACAACCAATAACAATAAATCCGTCTATTGAACGGATAATGTGGAGCGCAACATGACTACCTCTACCCTGCAACACAATGATAATAAAGCCGTTGAAGTAGAAAACCGGGTGATCAAAAAGCTGTTCCGCCGCCTGATTACCTTCCTGTTTGTTCTCTTTGTTTTCTCATTTTTGGACCGCATTAATATCGGCTTCGCCGGCCTGACGATGGGCAAAGACCTCGGTCTGACCTCCACCATGTTCGGCCTGGCGGCGACGCTATTCTACGTCACCTACGTACTGTGCGGGATCCCCAGCAATATCATGCTGGCGAAAGTCGGCGCGCGCCGTTGGATCGCCGGAATTATGGTGGTCTGGGGGATCGCCTCGACCTGCACCATGTTCGCCACCAGCCCGCATACGCTGTACATCCTGCGCATGCTGGTCGGCATCGCCGAGGCTGGTTTTCTACCGGGGATCCTCGTCTATCTGACCTGGTGGTTCCCGGCCTACCATCGCGCCCGCGCCAACGCCCTGTTTATGATCGCCATGCCGGTGACCATGATGCTCGGCTCGATACTTTCCGGCTATATTCTGGCGCTCGACGGCCTGTGGAACCTGAAGGGCTGGCAGTGGCTGTTTCTGCTGGAAGGCCTACCGTCGGTGGTGCTCGGCGTCGTCACCTGGTTCTTCCTCAACGACACGCCGGATAAAGCCAACTGGCTCGATAGCGAAGAAAAACAGGCGCTGAAGGCGATGATCGATCGTGAACGGGAAAATGCGACGGTCGTTCCGGCTTCGCCGCGTTCCACGCTGCGCGAAGTCCTGACGCCAGCGGTGCTGATGTATACCCTGGCCTACTTCTGCCTGACCAATACCCTGAGCGCCATTAATATCTGGACGCCGCAGATCCTGCAGAGCTTCAACACCGGCAGTAGCAACATCATGATTGGCCTGCTGGCGGCGATCCCGCAGTTCTGCACTATTTTCGGCATGATCTGGTGGAGCCGCCGCTCCGACCGGCGCAAAGAGCGCAAGATGCATACCATCCTGCCCTACCTGTTCGCCGCGGCGGGTTGGCTGCTGGCTTCGGCAACTCACCACAGCCTGATCCAGCTGATCGGCATTATTATGGCTTCTGTGGGATCCTTTACCGCGATGGCCATTTTCTGGACCACCCCGGATCGGGTGATCAGCCTGCAGTCGCGCGCGGTGGCGCTGGCGGTGATCAACGCCATCGGCAACGTCGGCTCTGCCGTCAGCCCGCTGTTGATCGGCATTTTGCGCGATACCACCGGCAGCTTTAGCTCCGGGCTGTGGTTTGTCGCCGGGCTGCTGATTGTCGGCGCGCTGGTGCTCACCCGCATTCCAATGAGCCAGCGTGAGGACGCCGCCGCCGCCCCGGGCTTAGCGGCGCAAAAAGGCCACTAAGGAGCGGGTATGTGCCAGCATTCCATCGCCAATATCGATATCAATAAAGATTACGACGAGAGCCTGGGCACCGAAGAGGTGCACTATCAGTCGTTTTCCCGCATGGCGGCCTTTTTTGGCCGCGACATGCAGGCGCATCGCCACGACCGCTATTTCCAGATGCACTATCTTGATACCGGGCAGATTGAGCTGCAGCTTGATGACCATCGCTATTCGGTGCAGGCGCCATTGTTTGTGTTAACGCCGCCCTCGGTGCCGCACGCCTTTATTACCGAGTCCGATAGCGATGGCCATGTGCTGACGGTGCACGAAGAACTCATCTGGCCGCTGCTGGAGGTGCTCTATCCCGGCACGCGGGAGACCTTCGGCCTGCCGGGGATCTGCCTGTCGCTGGCGGACAAACCCGACGAGCTGGCGGCGCTGACCCACTACTGGCAGCTGATCCGCCGGGAATCCACCGCCCAGTTGCCGGGGCGCGAGCACACCCTGGCGCTGCTGGCGCAGGCGGTCTTTACCCTGCTTTTGCGTAACGCAAAGCTCGACGATCACGCCGCCAGCGGCATGCGCGGCGAGCTGAAGCTATTCCAGCGCTTTAACCAGATGATCGACAGCCACTACCATCAGCACTGGACGGTACCGGATTACGCCAGGGAGCTGCACCTGACCGAATCGCGGCTGACCGATATCTGTCGCCGCTTTGCCAACCGTTCGCCCAAACGGCTGATATTCGACCGCCAGCTGCGCGAGGCGAAGCGCCTGCTGCTGTTCTCCGATAGCGCCGTCAATGAGATAGCCTGGCAGCTGGGGTTTAAAGACCCCGCTTATTTTGCGCGCTTTTTTAGCCGCCAGGTCGGCTGCTCGCCCAGCAGCTACCGGGCGCAAAAAGTACCGGTATCGTAATTCCCCGCTGGCGCTGCGCCTGCCGGGCGATGGTCCACAGGTCGGTTCAGCGCCGCGCCAGCCGGCAAACGCTGCAGAGATCACAAAATTCACTCCCGCCTGAAAAGTACCCGTCGTTGTCGCAAACGTCCCTTCACGACAAGCGCAATAACCGCTTCAATTGAACAACAAAAACAAAACATATATTTAACATAATTTTCCGATAAATACTGAAGAGGCCCCTATGAAACCTGAAGATTTCCGCGCCGACGCGAAACGCCCGTTAACTGGCGAAGAGTATTTAAAAAGCCTGCAGGATGGCCGCGAAATTTATATCTACGGCGAGCGCGTGAAGGATGTCACCACCCACCCGGCCTTCCGTAACGCCGCGGCCTCCGTCGCTCAACTGTACGATGCGCTGCACAAACCGGAGATGCAGGATTCCCTGTGCTGGGGCACCGATACCGGCAGCGGCGGCTACACCCATAAATTCTTCCGCGTGGCGAAAAGCGCCGACGATCTGCGCCAGCAGCGCGACGCCATCGCCGAGTGGTCGCGCTTAAGCTACGGCTGGATGGGCCGCACCCCGGACTATAAAGCCGCCTTCGGCTGCGCGCTGGGCGCCAACCCGGCGTTTTACGGCCAGTTCGAGCAGAACGCCCGCAACTGGTACACCCGCATTCAGGAAACCGGCCTGTACTTTAACCATGCGATCGTCAACCCGCCGATCGACCGCCACAAGCCGGCCGATGAAGTGAAGGATGTCTACATCAAGCTGGAAAAAGAGACCGATGCCGGGATCATCGTCAGCGGCGCGAAAGTGGTCGCCACCAACTCGGCGCTGACCCACTACAACATGATCGGCTTCGGCTCCGCGCAGGTGATGGGCGAAAACCCGGACTTCGCGCTGATGTTCGTCGCGCCGATGGACGCCGAAGGCGTCAAGCTGATCTCCCGCGCCTCCTATGAGATGGTCGCCGGCGCGACCGGCTCCCCGTACGACTATCCGCTCTCCAGCCGTTTCGACGAGAACGACGCGATTCTGGTAATGGATAAGGTGCTGATCCCATGGGAGAACGTGCTGATTTATCGCGACTTCGACCGCTGCCGCCGCTGGACCATGGAAGGGGGTTTCGCCCGCATGTACCCGCTGCAGGCCTGCGTGCGTCTGGCGGTAAAACTGGACTTTATCACCGCCCTGCTGAAGCGCTCGCTGGAATGTACCGGCACCCTCGAGTTCCGCGGCGTGCAGGCCGACCTCGGCGAAGTGGTGGCATGGCGCAACATGTTCTGGGCGCTGAGCGATTCCATGTGCTCGGAAGCGACGCCGTGGGTCAACGGCGCATGGCTGCCGGATCACGCCGCGCTGCAGACCTATCGCGTGATGGCCCCGATGGCCTACGCCAAGATCAAGAACATCATCGAGCGCAACGTCACCAGCGGCCTGATTTATCTGCCGTCCAGCGCCCGCGATCTGAACAACCCGCAGATTGACCAGTATCTGGCGAAGTATGTGCGCGGCTCCAACGGTATGGATCACGTTGAACGTATCAAGATCCTCAAACTGATGTGGGACGCCATCGGCAGCGAGTTCGGCGGCCGCCACGAGCTGTATGAAATCAACTACTCCGGTAGCCAGGATGAGATTCGCCTGCAGTGTCTGCGCCAGGCGCAGAGCTCCGGCAATATGGACAAGATGATGGCGATGGTCGACCGCTGCCTGTCCGAGTACGACCAGAACGGCTGGACGGTGCCGCATCTGCACAATAACGCTGATATCAACATGTTGGATAAGCTGCTGAAGTAATTCGCAGCGGGAGGTCATAATGCAATTAGATGAACAACGCCTGCGTTTTCGCGATGCCATGGCCAGCCTGTCGGCGGCGGTTAACGTGGTCACCACCGCAGGCGAAGCCGGCCGCTGCGGGATAACCGCCACGGCGGTGTGCTCGGTGACGGATACGCCGCCCTCGGTGATGGTGTGTATCAACGCCAACAGCGCGATGAACCCGGTGTTTCAGGGCAACGGCAAGTTGTGCATCAACGTGCTGAACCATGAACAGGAAATCATGGCCCGTCATTTCGCCGGGATGACCGGGGTGACGATGGAAGAGCGTTTTGCCCTCAGCGGCTGGCAGCAGGGCGCGCTCGGGCAGCCGGTGCTGAAGGGGTCGCTGGCCAGTCTCGAGGGGGAGATTAGCCAGGTACAAACCATCGGCACCCACCTGGTCTATCTGGTAGAAATCAGGAATATAACCCTGAGCCAGCAGGGCCACGGGCTGATCTACTTTAAGCGCCGCTTCCACCCGGTAATGATGGAAATGGAAGTCGCAGTGTAATCGCCTTGTCAGCTCCTCCCCGGTTGGGGAGGAGCGTTAACCCACAGCGTCGCAGGCCACAATCTCCTGTGATCACAATCACATAATCCCGCCCTGTTCACTTCGTAGCCAACCGCTTACCCCTTCCAGTAACCGCTTAACCTCCTATACAACCACTCACCCATTTACTCATCTTTACGCGCGCGCCGGTCTGGCAAGATCGGAGGCAGCCTAGCTAATCAATACCTCCATCAACTCTTACTTAAAACCAGACGGCTTCGGCCAATTATTCATCTCATTAACGCCAGGTTTTACTATGGATACCAAAAAACTATTCAAGCACATACCCTGGGTGATTCTCGGGATCATCGGGGCATTTTGCCTCTCAGTCGTCGCCCTGCGCCGCGGTGAGCACGTCAGTGCCCTGTGGATCGTGGTGGCGTCGGTTTCCGTGTACCTCGTCGCCTACCGGTATTACAGCCTGTATATCGCGCAGAAGGTGATGAAGCTTGACCCGACGCGCTCCACGCCGGCGGTCATTAATAACGATGGCCTGAACTATGTGCCGACCAACCGCTACGTGCTGTTTGGCCACCACTTTGCCGCGATTGCCGGCGCCGGTCCGCTGGTGGGCCCGGTGCTCGCCGCGCAGATGGGCTACCTGCCGGGCACCCTGTGGCTGCTGGCGGGCGTCGTGCTGGCAGGCGCGGTACAGGACTTTATGGTGCTGTTTATCTCCTCACGGCGTAACGGCGCCTCGCTGGGCGAGATGATCAAACAGGAGATGGGTCCCGTACCAGGCTCCATCGCGCTGTTCGGCTGCTTCCTGATAATGATCATCATCCTCGCGGTGCTGGCGTTGATCGTGGTGAAAGCGCTGGCGGAAAGCCCGTGGGGCGTCTTCACCGTCTGCTCGACGGTGCCAATTGCCCTGTTTATGGGGATCTACATGCGCTTCCTGCGCCCGGGCCGCGTAGGCGAAGTATCGGTCATCGGTATCGTCCTGCTGGTGGCGTCTATTTACTTCGGCGGCGTGATTGCCCACGACCCGTACTGGGGCCCGGCGCTGACCTTTAAAGACACCACCATCACCTTTACCCTGATTGGCTACGCGTTTATCTCGGCTCTGCTGCCGGTATGGCTGATTCTGGCGCCGCGCGACTACCTGGCGACCTTCCTGAAAATCGGCGTCATCGTTGGCCTGGCGCTGGGTATCGTGATCCTTAACCCGGACCTGAAAATGCCGGCGGTGACCCAGTACATTGACGGTACCGGTCCGCTGTGGAAAGGCGCCCTGTTCCCGTTCCTGTTTATCACTATTGCCTGCGGCGCGGTCTCCGGCTTCCATGCCCTGATCGCCTCCGGCACCACGCCGAAACTGCTGGCCAACGAAACCGACGCCCGCTTTATCGGCTACGGCGCAATGCTGATGGAGTCCTTCGTGGCGGTGATGGCGCTGGTAGCGGCATCGATTATCGAACCGGGCCTCTACTTCGCCATGAACACCCCGCCGGCGGGTCTGGGCATCACCATGCCGAACCTGCACGAAATGGGCGGTGAAAACGCGGCGCTGATTGCCGCCCAGCTGAGGGATGTCACCGCTCACGCGGCAGCGACCGTCAGCTCCTGGGGCTTCGTGATCTCACCTGAGCAAATCCTGCAAACCGCGAAAGATATCGGCGAACCGTCGGTCCTGAACCGCGCGGGCGGCGCGCCGACGCTGGCCGTGGGTATCGCTCATGTGTTCCACAAAATCATCCCGATGGCGGATATGGGCTTCTGGTACCACTTCGGTATCCTGTTTGAAGCGCTGTTTATCCTCACCGCGCTGGATGCGGGGACCCGCGCAGGCCGCTTTATGCTGCAGGATCTGCTGGGTAACTTCGTGCCGTTCCTGAAAAAAACCGACTCGCTGGTCGCCGGGATTATCGGTACCGCCGGCTGCGTCGGGCTGTGGGGCTACCTGCTGTATCAGGGCGTGGTCGACCCGCTGGGCGGCGTGAAGAGCCTGTGGCCGCTGTTCGGTATCTCTAACCAGATGCTGGCCGCGGTGGCGCTGGTGCTCGGTACCGTGGTGCTGGTCAAAATGCAGCGCACCAAATATATCTGGGTCACCGTGATCCCGGCTGCATGGCTGCTGCTGTGCACCACCTGGGCGCTGGGTCTGAAGCTGTTCAGCACCAACCCGCAGATGGAAGGCTTCTTCTTCATGGCTCAGCAGTACAAAGAGAAGATCGCTTCCGGTGGCGAGCTGACCGCCCAGCAGGTGGCCAACATGAACCATATCGTGGTCAACAACTACACCAACGCCGGCCTGAGCATCCTGTTCCTGGTGGTGGTGTACAGCATCATCTTCTACGGCATCAAAACCTGGCTCACTGTCCGCAACAATAAAGTGCGTACCGACAAAGAGACCCCGTACGTGCCGGTACCGGAAGGCGGCGTGAAGACCTCGTCACATCATTAACCCCGATGCCGGATGGCGCTACGCTTATCCGGCCTACAAAAAAGCGCATCAACGTAGGCCGGAGAAGGCGCTAGCCGCCATCCGGCTTTATTCGTTATCTGGAACTTACAATGTTTGGTAACTTAGGTCAGGCAAAAAAATATCTCGGTCAGGCGGCGAAGATGCTGATTGGCATTCCGGATTACGACAACTACGTCACCCATATGCAAACCAACCATCCGGATCAGCCGTACATGACTTATGAAGAATTCTTCCGCGAACGCCAGCAGGCCCGCTACGGCGGCGACGGCAAAGGCGGCGTCCGCTGCTGTTAATGGAGGCAATAATGGCACCGATTGCAGTCACCCTACTCACCGGTTTTCTCGGCGCAGGTAAAACCACCCTGTTGCGCCATATTCTCAACGAACAGCACGGCTTTAAAATCGCCGTGATTGAAAATGAATTTGGCGAAGTCGCCGTTGACGATCAGCTGATCGGCGACCGCGCCACGCAGATTAAAACCCTGACCAACGGCTGCATCTGCTGTACGCGCTCCAACGAACTGGAAGACGCCCTGCTCGATCTGCTCGACAGCCGCGACCGCGGTGAAATCGAGTTCGACCGGCTGGTGATTGAATGCACCGGCATGGCCGACCCGGGGCCGATTATCCAGACCTTTTTCTCCCACGAGGTGCTTTGCGAGCGCTATCTGCTGGATGGCGTGATCGCCCTGGTGGATGCGGTCCATGCCGACCAGCAGATTGATCAGTTCACCATCGCCCAGTCGCAGGTAGGCTATGCAGACCGCATTTTGCTGACCAAAACTGATGTTGCCGGCGACACCGAAAAATTGCGCGAACGGCTGGCGCGCATTAATGCCCGGGCGCCGATTTATACCGTCATTCACGGCGATATCGATCTTAGCCAGTTGTTTAACACCAGCGGCTTTATGCTGGAAGAGAACGTCGTAAACAGCAAACCGCGTTTCCACTTTATGGCAGAGAAGCAAAACGACGTGTCATCAATCGTGGTTGAGATGGATTACCCGGTGGATATCAGCGAAGTGTCGCGTGTAATGGAAAATCTGCTGCTCTCCTTCGCCGAGCAATTGATGCGCTATAAAGGGATGCTGTGGATCGACGGCGAGCCAAATCGCCTGCTGTTCCAGGGCGTGCAGCGCCTCTACAGCGCCGACTGGGATCGCCCGTGGGGCGATGAAACGCCGCACAGCACGCTGGTGTTTATCGGCATTCAGTTGCCGGAAGAGGAGATTCGCGCGGCATTTGCCGGGCTACGACGCTAATCTGCCCGCCTGCGCGCTAAGGCGCAGGCCCCCTTCTCTCCCCGTACATCGTCAAAGACAGGGATAAAACGTCGTCATCGCGTCGAAAAATGTAAATCAACGTTTTTATAAGTAACAGCAGAAACACTTTTGGAAATAATAAGAAATTTAATGAATAGGATGCTTAATAATTAATGCCCGCCCTGTTCAGTTTCTGTTTAGCCCCCCCCATTAAACTGTGGCTAAACAGACCAAATTTGATGATTGACCTCGCCGTAACCCAACGTCATTACAACATTTTCAAAACACTTCCCTGACAAACACAGCATAAAAAATCGACGCAAGTCACATTTGCAGAGGTAAACATCGATTGTTAAGGTGCCCTCAGACAAATTTAATGACGAGGAGCAAACCATGAAAAAGCTTAACATCCTGATTGTTGCTGCCCTGACCGCGGTCTCTGGTTCCGCCATGGCAATGGGGTTTACCGTTGAACAAGGTAAGAATTTTACCAACCTGAATATGGAAATGGGTAAATCCTCTTCCGGCCTGTATGCCGAAAGCCACTGGCTGAAGAATACCGATGATGGTAGCCAGACCGGCGGCGTTGGCGCGGGTTACAATCTGGAAGTTGGCCCGGTGATGCTCAACGCTGGCGCGAAAGCTATCTACCTCGGGCCGAAAAAAGGCGATAACGGCGTCGCGTTTCCGGTCGGCGGCGGAGTGAACGTGGCCCTGACCGACAGCATCCACGTGTTTGGCGAAGGGTATGTCGCCCCCGACGGCCTGAACAACAGCGTGAAAAACTATGTTGAGGCGAACGGCGGCGTGAGCTGGTCCCCGGTTGGTTCACTGACCCTGAAGGTCGGTTACCGTCACGTGAGCGTTGACGGCAAAGAGGGCCGCCCAAACCACACCCTGATTGATGGCGCCTACGTGGGCGGCGGGATTACCTTCTGATGAAATCACGTCTCGCCGCGCTCTCTGCGCTGAGCCTGGCGTTGCTGCTCACCGGCTGCACTCAGTATACCTGGGTGAAGCCGGGTTTAAGCGATGCCGACATGCATAAAAAGCTCACCGAATGTGAAGCGCAGGCCCTGGTCGATCTCCCTCCGGATAACGTGGTGACCGGGTCCAGTTCAGAAAAAAGCGACAAAAAGCATAAGAAACAGGATGTTGAAACAAGTTATACGGTAGAAGACGCGAATGAATATCAGCGGGAGACCTTAGTCGACAGCTGTATGTTCAAAAGCGGCTGGGATAAAGTCGAAGTGCAATAAATCTATTATAAAAAAACCTGCCGGATGGCAGGTTTTTTTATGGTCGGGCTTAGCGGCGAACCACCACCAGCTTTTGGTTCACAAACTCTTTGATGCCGAGATCGGAGAGCTCCCGGCCATAACCGGAACGCTTCACGCCGCCAAACGGCAGTTCGGGCGCGGTATCGGTCAGCCAGTTGATATAGACCATCCCGGTTTCAATGGCGGATGCCATCCGTTTAGCGCGTTCGATATCCTGACTGAACACCGCGCCGCCCAGGCCATAGTGAGAATCGTTGGCAAGCGCAATCGCCTCCTCATCGTTTTTCACCACGTAGATCTGCGCCACCGGGCCAAAGAACTCTTCGAAGTACGCCGGGTTGTCGCGGGTGATACCGGTCAGGATAGTGGGTTCAAAGAAGTTACCGTCTCGAGCCACGGGTTTGCCGCCCAGATGCAGCGTGGCGCCGTTTTTGACCGCCTCGTCAACCTGCTTGCTTAAGGTTTCCAGCGCATCTTTAGAGGAGAGCGGCCCCAGCGTGGTGCTTTCATCCAGCGGATCGCCTATTTTTACCTGGCGAAACGCCTCGCTAAATTTCGTCAGAAACGACTCAGCGATGTTCTCATGCAGGATAAACCGCTTGGCGGCAGTACACACCTGGCCGGCGTTGTTCAGCCGTGCCTGGACGCCGATTTTCACCGCGCGATCGAGGTCGGCATCGTCGAGCACCACAAACACATCGTTGCCGCCGAGTTCCAGGGTCGATTTTTTAATATGCTTCGCCGCCTGCGCCGCCACCACGCTGCCAGCTTTTTCCGACCCGGTCAGCGCCGCGCCCTGCACACGATCGTCGGCGATAATCTTCGCCACCTGATCCTGGGAGATAAACAGATTGGTCCACGCCCCATCTGGTGCGCCGGCCTCGCGCACCAGATGAGCAAAGGTCTCCGCGCAGTGCGGCACAATGCTGGCGTGTTTGGCGATAACCGGGTTCCCGGCCGCCAGGTTTGGCGCCAGGACGCGCATCAGCTGGTAATAGGGGAAGTTCCACGGTTCCACCGCCACTAATACGCCGATGGGATGGTGTTCAACCCAGGCGTCGCCGAGTTCGGTGGGATATTTCACCGGCGCCAGCATCGATTTGGCGTTATCGGCGTAATAGCGGGCGATTTGCGCGCACAGTTTCACTTCGCCGCGGCTCTGCTTAATGAGTTTCCCCATCTCCTCGCTGGCGATTTTCGCCAGATCTTCCGCCCGGCTGTCGATCAGATCCGCCAGCTTATGCAGCACCGCCAGGCGCGGTTCGATATCCCCTTTCGCCCAGGCCGAATGATAGAGCGCATCCGCCTGCCGCAGCGCCGCCTCCACGTCCGCATCGCTGTGCGCCGGGTACGTTTTAATAAGCTGATTGTTCGCAGGATTCACCGTCTGATAGGCCATATCGCATGTCTCCTTGTTATCGCTATTAAGGCAGTCAAAAATGCCGTTAAGGATATTAAGGGTAGTCGAGATGGCTGGCGATGCGGGTAAAGTTAGGTATATCCGGAATATTCCATAACGGTGGCTAACCGGGGCGACCGTCAGGCCGTCCCGGCGTTATCAATGCGCCAGCGCGGCGATCTCGTCGGCGGTCAGGCCGGTGATTTTCACCACCGTCTCGCGGGCAATGCCGTCGGCCAGCATCCTCTGGGCAATGCGCAGCGCCTCGGCATGCTGTCCTTCACGCTTGCCTTTTCTGCGCCACACTTCCTGTAATCGTTCGGCGATGGTCATCAATCTCTCCCTGTGCTGAGGAACCCGTTGCGCCACTTCCTGGATAAACCGGCCAAAGCGACGCGCGTTGCCAGTCTGCAGTAGATAATTAAACAGCGTTTTTATCTGCCTGTCATTAGCGTCACCGCTAAGTAAAATCGTCGTCAGCTGCTCAACAATCGCCATTAAATCGCGCTGGCGAATATGCTTCTGTATCAGCTCGAGTAATGCCACCCGCCGGTGACGAACGATCTCATCGTCGGGGATCACCGTGATATCCACCAGCGGAAAGGGCGAGGCATAAAGCTCCCTCGCCAGCTGTGGATCGGCAAAGCAGTCCAGCCAGCTGAGCGACCACGGGTATGGCGTGGTCGCTCCGTGATAGAACAGCATCGGCACTACCAGCGGCAGTCTGGTATGACCGTTATCCAGATGGCGCTGCATCGCGGCGATGGCGTAGCGCATCAGGCGAAAAGCCATTTGCACGTCCGGTGAGCTCTGATGTTCGATAACCACATAAATGTATCCCTTGCCAGACGCGGTTTTGAGTGACCACAGCACATCGGAGTACCAGGCCCGCAGGCTCTCCTCGATAAAGCTTGCCGACTCCAGCTGTAAGGTATCGAGGTCGCAGCGCTGACGCAGCGCAGGCGGTAGATGGATCGCCAGGAAATCACGCGCGATGTCGGCCTGAGTGAGAAACTGTTTAAACACCGCATCATGCGGCGTCGAGGTGGTGCCCTTTGCCATCGGCTCATCCCTGCCTGCTTATCCTGCAGGGACTCTACCTCCCATGAATGTCGCTGACACCCCGGAAACCGGGATTTTACATTCCGCGACGAAAACATACTTCCCCGGACTGCAAGCGTGACATCCTTTTTCGACGCGGTACGCAAATCCCGGCGGGCGACAGCCTCGGCGCAGCATGCTATGAACGATTTATCCCCTCAGCAAAGGTCGATGCGGTGAACCATACCCGAGATATTCCCCAAACCTTCTGGCGAGACGATCGCCTGCCGTGGCTGGAGCTGCGCAGCACCTGGGGCAGCCGTCAGGCCTATAAGCGCCACAGCCACCCGCAGCTCTCGGTGGGGGCGATTATCGACGGTGAAACGCGCTGCCTGTGCAATGGTCAGGAATATCTCCTGCAGCCCGGGGATCTGATCGTGATCCCGCCGCACGCGCCGCATAGCTGTAATCCGCTGCGTGACCGGCCGCGCAGCTATCATATGCTGTACCTGGAGGCGGCATGGTGCCATGCGCAGCGTCCGGATATTCCCCCTGGCGCCAGTATCACCTCGCCGCAGCCGCTGCTGCGCGACAGCCCTCTCTTTGCCTGCTTCCAGCAGATTGTCGCCCTGATGAGCCGCGGCCGCATTGAGCAACTGCCCGCCCGGCTGGCGCAGCTCCTGCACGCGCTGCCGCTGTGCGCCGCCGCGCCGCAGGCGCCACATCACGCCAGCGCCCTGCTGTTTCAGCGCCTGGCGACAGATCTGCCGGCGCCGCCATCGCTGGATAAGCTGGCCCACGACAGCGCGCTACGTAAAGAGACCGTTATCCGCGCCGTGAAACAGGATACCGGCCTGACGCCCGCCAGTTTGATCAATATGGCGCGCATTGAATATGCGAAATCGCGCTTACGTGCCGGGGACCCTATTGCCGACGTCGGCTATCAGGCCGGCTTTGCCGATCAGAGCCATTTCCATAAAACCTTCGTCAGTTATACCGCCGCCACGCCGCGGCAGTATGCGCAAAGCCGATCAATTTCCGACAATAAGTAATTTTCCACCTGGCGTAGGGTGGCCTCAGCACCATTATCGAGGCCACTATGAATACCTTATCGACTCTCTTCCCCGCCGCCTTTCCGGCGTTAGCCCTGTCCCACTTTGTCGCTCTGCTCAGCCCGGGCCCCGATTTTTTTCTGCTGGTCGGTTACGCTGTACGCTACCGGATCCGCGGCAGCCTCGGACTGTGTCTCGGCATCGCCGCCGGGAATGCGTTGTATATAGTCCTGGCCATCGTTGGCTGGGGGCTTCTGCGCCAGGCGCCGCTGCTGTTTTTGCTCATCGAGCTGTTGGGCGCAGGCTATTTACTGTGGATTGGCAGCCTGCTGATTCGCAGCCGTCCCGCGGCGCTGGCGGTGGAGAGCGTTCGCGCATCGTGTCCGGGGTTCGGCAAGCAGCTGCTGCTGGGGCTGGGGTCATCGCTGCTCAACCCGAAGAACGCGCTGTTTTATCTGGCGCTGATGACCTCCCTGCTGGGGCCGGCGGTTACCTTGCTGCAGCAAACGGTAAGTGGCCTGTGGATGGTCAGCGTGGTGTTCTTCTGGGATTTACTGCTGGTGAGCGCGATTGCGCTGCCGCAGGTGCAGCACCGCCTGAGCGCCATCGTCTGGCGGGTCGAGCGGGCGGCGGGGGCGATCCTGATGATGTTCGGTCTGTGGATTATCTGGCGATTTTTGCACGACCTCGCCGTCAGGTTATATGCTTAAGTTTATGGAAAAACTCGCTGAACTGAAACGCGCCAAACTGCTGGCGCTGTCGCTGCTGCTGATCGCCGCCGCGCTATTTATCACCACCCTGCTGCTGCCGCCGACGCCATGGGTCAGCGCGCTGAAGGCCATTTCCGAAGCGGCGATGGTCGGGGCGCTGGCCGACTGGTTTGCGGTGGTGGCCCTGTTTCGTCGTATTCCGCTGCCCTTTGTCGCCCGCCATACCGCGATTATCCCGCGCAACAAAGATCGCATCGCCGACAACCTCGGCCGCTTTGTGGAAGAGAAGTTCCTCGATACCCCGTCGCTGGTGGCGCTGATCCGCCGCTATCAACCAGCTCTGATGCTCGGCAACTGGTTCAGCCAGCCGGAGAACGCCCGGCGGGTCGGCCAGCACCTGCTACAGGTGATGAGCGGTTTTCTCGAACTGACCGATGACGCCCGCATTCAGCGCCTGCTGCGGCGCGCGGTGCATAAGGCGATCGATAAGGTCGACCTGACGCAGACCAGCGCCATGATGCTGGAGGGGCTGACCCGCGACAACCGCCATCAAAAGCTGCTGGATTCGCTGATAAATCAGCTGATCGCCCTGCTGCAGCGCGACAGCTCCCGCGCCTTTATCGCCCGCGGCATCGTACGCTGGCTGGAGACCGAACACCCGCTGAAGGCCAGGCTATTACCCACCGAGTGGCTCGGCGAGCACAGCGCCGAGATGGTCACCGACGCCGTGAATACCCTGCTGGACGAGGTCACTCACGATCGCACCCACCAGATCCGCCAGACCTTTGACCGCGCGACGCAAAAGCTAATCGATAACCTGAAATCCGACCCGGAACTGGCGCAGAAGGCCGATAACATCAAAGCCTGGCTGAAAAATGATGAGACCTTCAACCGCTATCTTGGCGAAGTGTGGGGCGACCTGCGCGGTTGGGTAAAAAACGATATCAGCAGCGACGACTCGCGTATCAAGCAGCGCATCGCCGAGGCTGGCCAGTGGTTCGGTGAAACCTTACTCCGCGACGACGCGCTGCGCGAATCGCTTAACGAACACCTGGAGCAGGCGGCGCACCGGGTGGCCCCGGAGTTCGCCGCCTTCCTCACTCGGCATATCAGCGACACGGTGAAGAGCTGGGACGCCCGCGATATGTCGCGGCAGATCGAGCTTAATATCGGTAAAGATCTGCAGTTCATCCGCATCAACGGCACCCTGGTCGGGGGAACCATCGGCCTGTTGTTGTGGCTGCTCTCGCAGATCCCGTCGCTGCTGCATCTGCATATTGGTTAGCAATGATACTATCTGAACAATAGCGCTGAAAAATATTCCACAGGGAGGGCGAGATGATGCACCGGATGACCCGCTGGCTAACCCGGCACGCCGCCGCGCTGTTCTTCCCGGCGGCGCTCATTCTGTATGATTTTTCCGCCTATCTCACCACCGACCTGATCCAGCCGGGGATCCTGCACGTGGTGCGGGATTTCAACGCCGATGTGGCGCTGGCTCCAGCCTCGGTGAGCCTGTATATGGCCGGCGGCATGGCGCTGCAGTGGCTGCTGGGGCCGCTCTCTGACCGGATCGGACGGCGTCCGGTACTGCTCACCGGCGCGCTGATTTTCACCCTCGCCTGCCTGGCGACGCTGTTCACCACCTCCATGACCCAGTTCCTGATCGCCCGCTTCGTGCAGGGCACCAGCATCTGCTTTATCGCCACCGTCGGCTACGTCACCGTACAGGAAGCCTTTGAGGAAAAAAGGTCGATCAGGCTGATGGCGGTGATCACCTCCGTCGTGCTGGTGGCGCCGATCGTCGGCCCGCTCTCCGGCGCGGCGCTGATGCATTTTATCCACTGGAAAGCGCTGTTCGGCATTATCGCCGCCATGGGGCTGGTGGCCTGGCTGGGGCTGCTGTTGACCATGCCGGAGACGGTGCGCCGCGGCGATGTGCCGTTCAGCCCCCTGGGCGTGCTGCGCGATTTTCGCAACGTCTTTCGCAACCGCATCTTTTTGCTCGGCGCCGCCACGCTGTCGCTGAGCTATATTCCGCTGATGAGCTGGGTGGCGGTATCGCCGGTGATTTTAATGGACGCCGGCGGGCTGACCACCAGCGAGTTCGCCTGGAGCCAGGTGCCGGTCTTCAGCGCCGTCATCATTGCCAACCTGTCGGTGGCGCGCTGGGTAAAAGATCCCACCCGTCCGCGCTTTGTGCTGAGCGCGGTGCCGGTACAGATGCTCGGCCTGGCCATCCTGATCGTCGGGAATCTGGCCTGGCCGCACGTCTGGCTGTGGTCGGTGCTCGGCACCTGCTTCTACGCCTTTGGCATCGGGCTGATTTTCCCGACGCTGTTCCGCTTTACCCTCTTTTCCAACGACCTGCCGAAAGGCACGGTCTCCGCCTCGCTGAATATCGTGATCCTCAGCGTCAGCGCCTTATCGATTGAAGGCGCGCGCTGGCTGTGGTTCCATGGCGGGAGACTGCCCTTCCACCTGTTGGCGGTGGTCGCGGGGCTCGCCGCCGCCTGCTGCCTCGCCGGACTGTTACGCCACCAGCGCCAGTGTGCGCAAGCGGTCATTGAAGCCCGGCAGTCGTGACCCCTTTTACGGAGAAAGCCCTATCATGAGTGAGATTGAACTCAGCCCGGCGCAGCGCGACCTGCTGCGCGACAGGCTCAGCAAGTACTGCGAAGAGACGTTTAACCTCGAACTGGAGCAGTTTGACGCTGAATTTTTTGTCGACTTTATCGCCCAGGAGCTGGGGCCGCTGTTTTACAACGCCGGTATCGAAGAGGCCATCCGCACCCATCTGGCATGGAGCGAGCGGATCCAGGAAGAGATGGATTTAAAGAAGGTCTATTAACGCCGCGCGCAGACGCAGGAGATCAATAAAAGCATACAAACAACAGGGTTATAATGGCGACTCTTTCAGCATCTCCCGTGTACGGGGAAGGAAAACCATGTCGCTTATCACCGATCTACCCGCCATTTTTGACCAGTTCTCGGAAGCTCGCCAGAAGGGCTTTCTCACCGTCATGGATCTTAAAGAGCAGAACGTGCCGCTGGTGGGCACCTACTGCACCTTTATGCCTCAGGAGATCGCCATGGCGGCGGGGGCCGTGGTGGTCTCGCTGTGCTCCACCTCTGATGAAACCATCGAGGAAGCGGAAAAAGATCTGCCGCGCAACCTCTGTCCGTTAATCAAAAGCAGCTACGGCTTCGGCAAAACCGATAAATGCCCCTACTTCTATTTCTCTGACCTGGTGGTTGGGGAAACCACCTGCGACGGTAAAAAGAAAATGTACGAGTACATGGCCGAGTTCAAGGCGGTCCACGTGATGCAGTTGCCGAACAGCGCCAGCGACGCGGCCTCCCGCGCCCTGTGGAAAGCGGAGATCCTGCGCCTGCAGCAGGTGATTGAGGCGCAGTTTGGCGCGCCGATTAGCGAGGCGGCGCTGCGCGAGGCCATCGTGCTGAAAAACCGCGAACGCCGGGCGCTGGCCCACTTTTATCGTCTCGGGCAGCTCAATCCGCCGGCGCTCAGCGGCGGCGACATCCTGAAAGTGGTGTATGGCGCCACCTTCCGCTTCGACAAAACCGCGCTGATTGACGAGCTCAACGCCATGGCGGAGCGCATCCGTCAGGAGTGGCGGCAGGGTAAACGACTGGCCTCACGCCCGCGCATTCTGATCACCGGCTGCCCGATCGGCGGCGCGGCGGAGAAAGTGGTTCGCGCCATCGAAGAAAACGGCGGCTGGGTGGTGGGCTATGAAAACTGCACCGGCGCGAAGGCTACCGAGCGCTGCGTGGCGGAAGAGGGCGACGTCTACGACGCCTTAACCGATAAATATCTCGCCATCGGCTGCTCCTGTATTTCCCCTAACGATCAGCGCCTGCAGCTGCTGAGCCAGATGGTGGAGGAGTACCAGGCCGACGGGGTAATCGACGTCATCCTGCAGGCCTGCCATACCTATGCCGTGGAATCGCTGGCCATTAAACGCCATCTGCGCCAGCAGCACGACCTTCCTTATATGGCGATTGAAACCGACTATTCGACAGCGGACCTCGGCCAGCTCAGCACCCGCGTCGCCGCCTTTATCGAAATGCTGTAAGGAGCACGCGTGATCTACACGGTTGGTATTGATTCCGGTTCCACCGCCACGAAAGGCATCCTGCTGGCGGACGGGGTGATTACGCGTCGTTTCCTCTGCCCGACCACCTTTCGCCCTGCCGACGCCATCCATGAGGCCTGGGAGACGCTGCGCGCTGGCCTCGCGGAAACGCCCTTTTTAACCCTCACCGGCTATGGCCGCCAGCTGGTGGATTTTGCCGATAAACAGGTGACGGAGATTTCCTGTCATGGCCTCGGCGCCCGCCTGCTGGCGCCGGACACCCGCACGGTGATTGATATTGGCGGCCAAGACAGCAAGGTTATCCAGCTGGATGCCGGGGGCAACCTCAGCGACTTTCTGATGAATGACAAATGCGCCGCCGGCACCGGCCGTTTTCTGGAGGTCATTTCACGAACCCTCGGCGCCAGCGTCGAACAGCTGGACGTCATTACCGACGGCGTGGAACCGCACGCCATCACCAGCATGTGTACGGTATTCGCCGAATCGGAAGTCATCAGCCTGCGGTCGGCCGGGGTCGCGCCGGAGGCGATTCTGGCGGGGGTGATTAACGCCATGGCCCGGCGCAGCGCGAACTTTATCGGCCGCTTATCGGCGCAGGGACCGCTGCTGTTTACCGGCGGCGTCAGCCACTGCGCCGCCTTTGCCCGCATGCTGGAAAGCCATGTCGGCATGGCGGTGACAACCCATCCCGACGCCCAGTATGCCGGGGCGATCGGCGCGGCGCTGATCGGCCAGCGTCGGCGGAGGCGCGGATGACAACCTTTCTGTTTTTATTTCATTCCACGGTGGGAGTGGTGCGCACGCGCAAAGCCCTGCAGGCGGCGGGAATGACCTTCGAGGTCAAAGATATTCCCCGCCAGCTGCGCAGCGGCTGCGGGCTGTGCATCCTGCTGGAGGGGACGGAAGCCGATGCGCGAAGCTGGATCCTGCCGGAGCTGACGGCGGCGTTGTATCAGCAGGACGGGGAAGCGTGGCGCTGTCTCGCCACCTTCCCATCGGCAGGTTAATCGCTTACCACAAAGCGCGTCGCCGCGAAGCAGTTCAGCAGGCGGTGCATCAGAAAGACCAAGGTCAGCGTCACCACCAGCGAGACCGTCACCGAGGTGATGCGGTACAGATCGCTGAATACCAGATCCTGATAGGGATGCAGATTCTGGCCAAACATAATGCCGATGGTGGTGATGCTGGCGAAGCCCACCCCGGCGCCCACTTTCTCCATCACGTGCAGACGGGCGCTGAAGGCCAGCCCGAGGCCAATCAGCGGCATCATCAGGACCATGTGGTTGCTGAAGTCATAGATAATCAACTGCACCACCAAAATATAGAGACAGGCCAGCACCACCCCCGCCACGCGCCAGATCGAGCTGATCACCGCCCCGCGATAGTGCATCGGGAACAGGATCAGGATCCCGGCCATCAGCGCTGACAGCGAGTCGCTGAGATCGCAGATCTGAAACACCACGAAGATGATCGTCGCCACCGTGCCGGAGAGCAGCGACTCGTGGCGAATGCGGGCGGCGTCTTTTTCAAGGCGCGGCGGCGGCTTGCGCGGCTCGACGTCCGGGATCAGGTAATGCAGCAGCGCGCTTAGCGCCACCGCCAGCACGCACGCTTCCATGTTGGAGAACATCAGGGTGTGCCAGTTGCTGGTCGGGTAGCTCATAAAGTTGAGCATCGTGCTCTGACACACCACCCCCATCGACCCCAGCAGAAACAGCGGCCCCTGGCTCATAAAGCGAAAACGCATCACATACAAGGCGAACACCACCAGCGTCATGATCACCGGCCACTGCGACAGATAGCCAACGATCAATACCATTTCGACGCAGTTCACCGCCGCGCTGAATACAAACTGGCGGGCGACATGGCGGTTGAACACCGGCACCAGCGACATCAGCATCAGCGGATAAACCACAAAAAATACGCCGTACTGCACGTCGTAGAAGGTGGAGATGCTGAGGGCAATGGTCCCGGCCACGGCGATACGCACCGTCTGGCGAAAATCATTCGCCGTGTAGACGATATTGCCGTGCGGGGTAAAGACGTGCGCCAGGGTATTAATAGACATAGTGCAACCAGCTCACCAGATGGATCTGCAGGCCGGCGAAGGTGCGGGCGAAAGGTCCCTCGCTATTGTACAGCTGCACCGTGGCGCGGGCGCCGGTCGGCAGCGGTTTCTCCAGCGGCTGATCCAGCGCGACGTGAATGCGCATTCGCTGGGCGTCGCGCACCCAGCGGGTGGACTGTTCCGGCTGCGACAGCTGACCGTTAACTGCCTCCTGCCCCGCCAGAATCCCGGCATCGCTGCTGGTGACATGCGCCGGGAAGACTTCCCCCGGCAGGGCGTCAAAGACCACCGCCGCATCGGTGTTTACCGCGGTGTGGCGCAGGCTCTTCTCACGGAAGTCAGCGACGATATCGGTATTGTTATTGACCAGCGCCAGCACGGCCGTCGCCGCGGTGGCGTAGATCCCCGGGTTAAGCTGCAGGTTGCTGACCATGCCGTCAGTTTCCGCACGCACTTTGGTCCAGGCCAGATTCAGCTGCGCCTCCTCCAGCGCGTTGCGGTATTTCTGCAGGGTGACGTTACGCTTATCGTCGCGCTCGCCGCGCTGGATCAGCAGGTTCTGGATCTGCGCGTTCAGCGCCGAGACCGACTGCTCGCTGGTCTGCCAGGTGGTCCGCACCTTGTCGAGATCGGACTGCGAGACGTTCTGCATGGTGCTCAGGCGCTGATAGCGATCGAGCGTGACCTTATCGTTACGGGCGGTGTACTGCGCGGTGCGCAGGTTGGCGCGGGCGGCGGCGATTTGCGCGTCCAGCTGCTGGTTGCTCAGCTTCGCCTGTTCAAGGGCGATCTGTGCCGCTTCAACTTTATTAATGAATGGCGTTGGGTCGAGCTCATACAGCAGGTCGCCCTTTTTCACCTGGCTATTGTTATGCACGTAGACGTGCGAGACATAGCCGGAGACCCGCGACGAAACCGGGGTCACCACGCGCATGACGGTGGAGTCCGGCGTCAGCGGGATCCAGATATCGGCAACGATAAACCAGGCGAATATTCCCAGAAAAGCGGCAATACTCACCCGTACCCAGCGGGCAAATTTTTGTTCAGGCGTCATCATAGTGTGTTAGATCTTGTTATCTTCTTCGCGGATAGTCCGCAAACGGCAGGCGATTTGATTTAACGTGGCGCTGAAGGTGGCGAGGTCGGCCTCCGGGATGGTCTGGGTTACGCGCTCCTGATAGGTCTCGATCACGCGGCTCAGTTTTTCCAGAATAGCCCGCCCCTCGGCGGTCAGCGTCAGCAGGCGAATGCGTTTGTCATATGGCGATGTGGAACGCAACAGATAGCCCTGCTTTTCCAGTAATGAGAGGGTGCGCGTCAGCGGCGGCAGTTCAATCCCCTGCACCTCCGCCAGTTCGCTGACCGAGACGTTGTCTCCCAGCTGATGCAGCTGCATCAGCACCGTCCAGCTGGACTGGGTGAGTCCCGTATCGGTGATAGCGGAGTCAATAATCGCACGCCACTGGCGCACCACCATGGCCATCCGCATCCCCAGCGGGCGGCGGGCAAACAGTTCGTCTTCAGTCACAGCTTTTCCTCTCATTGTTGAGAAGAAAATAATACTTATCATGGTAAGTATCAAGAAACGGAAGGTCGCGTCGCATCAATTGATAAATTTCGTGAATGTTTCCCCGGCGTCGCCAGCGCTTACCGGGGCAAAGAAGAAATGATGTCTGAAAAAAACCGCACTTTTTAATTGATCTGATCCCGACGCAGGCCGATATCTTTCAGCTGTTCGTCGCTCATTTTCTGCAAAGCTCTGCGCGTTTGCTCCCGAAGCCACCATTTTTTTACAAACCGCGCCAGCAGTACGAAACCGATAAATGGCTGTCTTGCCCTGTTCTCGTGAAATTCCATCCTCTACCTCCTCACCTTGCCAGAGGCTTTATCTTCACGGATTTGGGGGTAAGGAATACAGATTCACAAAACACTTTTCTTTAACATACAGATTAGCTAAAACGTACAGCAGACCCCACTTTTTACGGCCATCTGTACTGGTTATTCCATCTGTATGGCGGCAATTAAGGATACACATGACCCGCTATCAACATCTCGCGACGCTGCTGGCCGAACGCATTGAACAGGGCCTGTATCGCCACGGCGAAAAGCTGCCGTCGGTGCGCAGCCTGAGCCAGGAGCACGGCGTCAGCATCAGCACCGTCCAGCAGGCCTATCAGCTGCTTGAGCAGCAGCAGATGATTGTGCCGCAGCCGCGATCGGGCTATTTCGTCGCCCCCCGCAAGGCCCAGCCGCCGGTGCCGCCGATGTCGCGCCCGGTGCAGCGCCCGGTGGAGATCACCCAGTGGGATCAGGTGCTGACCATGCTCGACGCCCGCTACGATAAAACGATCATCCCCTTCGGCGGCGGCTCGCCGGACGTGACGCAGCCAAGCCTGAAGCCCATCTGGCGCGAACTGAGCCGGGCGATCCAGCACAACCTCACTGAGGTGTTGAACTATGACGAACTGGCCGGGCGCCGCGAGCTGCGGGAGCAGATCGCCCGCCTGATGCTCGACGGCGGATCGGTGGTGACTGCCGACGATCTGGTGCTCACCAGCGGCTGCCACAGCGCGCTGTCGCTGGCCCTGCTGTCGGTGTGCCAGCCTGGGGACATCATCGCCGTGGAATCCCCCTGCTACTACGGCACCATGCAGATGCTGCGCGGACTGGGATTAAAGACGATTGAGATCCCCACCGATCCGGAAACCGGGATCAGCATTGAGGCCCTGGAGCTGGCGCTGGATCAGTGGCCGATCAAAGGGGTGATCCTGGTGCCGAACTGCAACAACCCGCTGGGCTTTATCATGCCGGACGCTCGCAAACGCGCAGTGCTGAACCTGGCCCAGCGCCACGATATCGTTATTTTCGAGGATGATATCTACGGCGAGCTGGCTACCGAGTACCCGCGCCCGCGCACGATTCACTCCTGGGATATCGACGGTCGGGTGATGCTCTGCAGCTCCTTTACCAAAACCATCGCCCCCGGGCTGCGCATCGGCTGGATCGCCCCCGGTCGCTACTACGACAAGCTGCTACAGATGAAGTACGCCGCCAGCGGCACCAACGTCCCCTCCACTCAGCTGGCGGCCTGTAACTTTATTCGCGAAGGCCACTACCACCGTCATGTGCGGCGGATGCGGCAGATCTATCAGCGCAATATGGAGATCTATACCTGCTGGCTGCGGGAATTTTTCCCCTGCGGGATCTGCGTCACCCGGCCGAAGGGGGGTTTTATGCTGTGGGTGGAGCTGCCGGAGCAGGTGGATATGGTCTGCGTCGCCAAACAGCTGTGCCGGCTGAAGATCCAGGTCGCGCCGGGCTCGCTGTTTTCCGCGGCGGGCAAGTATCGCAACTGCGTCAGGATCAACTGCGCCCTGCCGCCGACCGAGAAACATAAAGCGGTGATGGTGAAGCTGGGAGAAGCGGTGAAGGTGGCGATGGAGTGAGGTTTAGCCTGTTCTCCCCGGTGGCGTTGCGCTTACCGGGGCTACAGATGATCCCGCGTCAGCAAAGCGCTTCACTGGTCAAAAAACACCATCCCCCTATACGGCTGTTCGCGGCAGGCGGCCAGACGCTGGGCGAGGCTGCCGACGTGCAGCTCCAGCTTATGGCCGTCGGGGTCGAGGAAGTAGTGTGAGGCGCCTTCGCTGCGGTTCAGCTTCCACACCGCCACGCCGGCAACCTCAAGGCGAGCGGCGAAGCAGGCGAAATCGGCTTCGCTGATGCTAAACGCATAATGGGTGTAATCGCTCTCCTCCGGCGGGGTGATTCGCCGCTGCGGATCCAGCGACAGGCATAGCCACAGATCGCCGCAGGAGAGATAGGCGCCGCTCTCCCAGCGGGCGTGCAGCGTCATACCCAGCAGCTGCTGATAAAACGCCACGCTCGGCGCCAGCTGGCTGACCGCCAGGGTCAGGTGATTCAGTCCGCTCAGCATGTCTGTTCCTCCAGTGAATTCACAATGAACTGACGCAGCCATTGATGCGCCGGGTCGCGGTGCCAGCGCTCGTGCCACAGCATCAGCATCTCAAAGCCGGCGACCGCCAGCGGCGGCTCGACGACCGCCAGCCCGCTCTGCCCGCGCACCAGCCGCTCCGGCAGCACCGCCACCAAATCGCTGTTGCGCAGAGTCTCCAGCATAAACAGGAAATGTGGCACGGAAAGGACAACCCGCCGCGCCAGGCCAAGATTCGCCAGCGCGGTATCGGTCGCCGCGCTGAAGCCGCCCCCATCCGGGGAGACGATCGCTTGCTCCAGCTGACAGAACGTTTCCAGACTCAACCCTTGCCCCAGCGCCGGATGCCCGGCCCGACCCGCCAGCACGTAGCGTTCGCGAAACAGCAGGCGTTGATGCAGCCCCGGCGGCGCGCCCTCGCGGGTATGGAAGCAGAGATCTACTGTATCGCTGGCTGCCTGCTGCTCCAGCCGCGCCGGCTGTAGCTCGAACACCGCCAGCCGACTGCCGGGAGAGGCCAGGCGTAGCCTGCCCAGCATCGGCAGGAGGATCGCCGAGGCCATATAGTCCGTCGCTGCCACCCGCCAGGTCTCCGCCGCCGTCGCCGGATCAAAAGGGCTGACCGGCGCCACCGCCTGCTCCAGCGCGGCTAACGCGGCGCGCAGCGGCTGGCGAAGCTCATCGGCGCGGGCGGTGGGCTGCATGCCGCGCGGGCCCGGCATCAGCAGCGGGTCGGCAAACATCTCCCGTAACCTGGCGAGCTGAATACTCACCGACGGCTGCGACAGATTCAGCCGCTGCGCCGCCCGGGTGACGTTGTTTTCACTGAGCAGCACGTCGAGCGTGCGCAGCAGATTGAGATCCAGACGATGTAAATTAATCACAGCTATACCTGGGATTGAAGTAATTAATTTCTACTATAGCGCCAGCTTTCCTACTCTGCAGATCTTCCCACTTCAGAGGTGATGTTATGAAAGTACTGCTGATTTACGCCCATCCGGAACCGCGCTCCCTCAATGGCGGACTCAAAGATTTCGCCATCCGTCATCTGCAGCAGGCCGGTCATGAAGTCCAGGTGTCCGATCTCTACGCCATGCGCTGGAAGGCCGGGTATGACGCCGACGACAGCGGCGCGCCGCCGGTCGGCGAGTTCTGGCGTCCTACCCTTGATTCAAAACAGGCCTTTTCGCAAGGAACTCAAAGTGCGGATATCGCAGCCGAGCAGGAAAAGCTGCTGTGGGCCGATACGGTGATTTTTCAGTTCCCGCTGTGGTGGTTCTCGATGCCGGCGATCATGAAAGGCTGGATCGACCGGGTATACGCCTGGGGCTTTGCCTATGGCGTCGGCGAGCACAGCGACCGCCACTGGGGCGATCGCTATGGGGAAGGCACCTTCGTCGGCAAGCGGGCAATGCTGATCGTCACCGCCGGCGGCTGGGCGGAACACTATTCACCGCGCGGGATCAATGGCCCCATCGACGACATCCTGTTCCCCATTCAGCACGGTATGCTGTTCTATCCCGGCTTCGAGGTGCTTCCGCCGCTGGTGTTCTACCGCACGGACAAAACCGATGCCGCGCAGTTCGCCGACCAGTGCGCCACCCTGGCCGGGCGGCTGGACACGCTGTGGCAAACTGAGCCCATTCCATTTCGCCGGCAAAATCATGGCGACTATCTGATCCCATCGCTGACGCTTCGCCCGGAGCTGGCGCCGGGGCAAAGCGGCCTGGCGGTGCATCTGCGTAGCAAGTAGCAGACAAACGCTGCCCGTCTTCGCCACCGAGGATGGGTAGTTTATCCGACTCTCTCCAGCCCCAGCATGCCTCGCGCCTGGATAAAGCACAGCAGCAATACACCCCACAGCGCCATCGTCAGATAGGGGCTGATACCGAGGATATTGAACCCACTCTCAATGATCTGCAGCAGGAACAGCGCTAGCACCATCCCGACGATGCGCCCGCTGCCGCCATCCGGATTCACGCCGCCAAGCACCGCCGCGAGGATCGACACCAACAGATACGATTCTCCATAAGACGCTTTGGCTGAGTTCAGCTTCGACATCATCAGAAACGCGGCCACAGCGCAGAGCAGGGCCGAGATGACATATACCCACATCAACACCCGTCGGGTATTGATCCCGGAATAATGGGTCGCCCGCTCGTTGGATCCGATCAACATGATCGCTCGACCCAGCGGGCTTTTCTCCAGCAGCACCCACAGCCCGATCGCCACCACCGCAAAAAGCCACATTGGTAGCGGAATACCAAACCACTGGGCATGATTCAGCCACAGTACCCACTGAGGATAGTTAGCGATGGCGCTGCCGCCGGTGATCAAAATATTTATCCCTTTGAGCAGGGTCATCATACCGAGGGTAGCCAGGATCGGCGAAACACGGATCCCGGCGATCAGTATCCCGTTGCACAGGCCAATGATCATCGCCGCCCCTCCGCCGGCCAGCAGCGTCGCCAGCGCAGTGGCGGCACCCGGTGGATAGCTTGTCGCTACCCAGGCCATCACCAGCGAGCAGGCGTTGGCGGTCGCGATAATTGACAGATTAATGCCGCCGCAAAGCATGGTCATTGCCATCGCCAGCGCCAGGATCCCCAACACCGGCATTTGCGAGGCAATCGACTGGAAATTAGTGACAGACCAGAAGATGTTTGGCATGGCAATGCTAAAGGCGATAACCGTCAGCAGCAGCAGGCCGATCAGGTAAAACTCAACGTTATTGCGCCATGATTTTTTCATAACAAGCTCCGGTTCTGATGCTGGCTCCAGGCCGTTACGCTGATACTGACGACGATGATCGCCCCGGTAATCAGGGTCTGCCAGTAGGAGGAGACCCCCAGCAGGTTCAGGCCGTTCTGCATCACCGCCAGTAAAATCACCCCCAGCAGCGTACCGGTGAGGGTTCCGCGCCCGCCAATCAGGCTGGTACCGCCCAGCACCACCGCGGCCAGCACCGTCAGCTCATAGCCCAGCAATGAATCCGGCGCGACAGTCATCACTGTCCATGCCTGCACGACACCTGCGGCCCCCGACATCAGCCCCATGTAGCCATAAACGAACAACTGCAGGCGGAGCACACTGAAGCCGACGCGGCTGGCGGATTCCCGGTTGCCGCCCATGGCATAGATCTTGCGGCCAACGGTGGTGAAATTCATGATAAACGCGGTCAACAACACCACCGCTATCATCGTCAGCAGCGGCAGCCCCAGGCCGTAATCGTAACCATCGGCATCGGTGTATTTGAACAGCATGACCCCCTTTTCAAACCACGGGGGGAAGTCATAGAGCCAGACACCTTTGCTTAACCACAGCAGCAAACCGTAGAAAATATTGAGCGTGGAAATGGTGATAATGATCGAGGGGACCCGCAGACGATTGACCAACAGCGCGTTAACCAGCCCCAGTAGCACGCCGATACCGCCGGCAAGCACAAAGGCCACCGCGAAGTTGCCGCCCACTTTTTGCAGCATCACCACCATGCCGTACTGGGCGATAATGGTCATGGCCGGGAAGGAGATATCAATCCCGCCGGCGATCAGCACCACGAACAGGCCACAGGCGAGGATAGTCAGCATCGCGTAGTTATTAGCGAGGTCGTAAATATTACCGAAAGTGAAAAATTCCTCACTGCGCCAGCCCAGCATCAGGCACAGCGCGATAATAAACATACCTAACCAGAATTCATGTTGTTTCAACAGATTAGCCATTAACCACCTCCGCTATCTGCTGTTGGTTACTGCTGTCCGGCAGGAAGCTATGCGTCAATTCGCCCTGCTTCATCACCAGGATGCGATGACTCTGGTACCACGCCTCTTCGATCTCGTCACAAATCATCAGCACGGCGATGCCATGGGCAGCCAAATCGCTGATGATATGATAGATCCCGGCTTTGTTTGCGATATCCACCCCCACCGTCGGGCTATCAAGGATCAGCAGCTTAGGGGCGATCGCCAGCCATTTGGCGATAGAGACGCGTTGGGCATTGCCGCCGGAGAGGGTATTCACCGGCAAATGCGTATCCGGCGCTTTAATGGTCAACGCGTTGACCATTCTCGTGACCAGTTGCTGAGCTTTACTGTCACTCAATAGTCCGCAAGTGCCTTTCACTTTATGAAACACCGTGCTGATGATGTTATTTTCAATCGACTGACTCATCACCAGGCCGCGTGACATACGGTCCTCAGAGACATAGCCGATACCGTGGCGGATAGCGTCCTGATTGCTACGCAACCGCACCGGTTGGCCATTTATCAGGATCTCGCCGCTGTCGGGGCGGGTCATGCCGAAAAGGCTCAGGCACAACTCTGTTCGCCCCGCACCCAGCAGGCCGACTATCGACACCACTTCTCCGGCTTCGACCTTCAGAGAGACGTTGTGATATTCCCCCTTGCGGCTGAGATTGCGCACTTCCAGTACCGGCGTGCTGCCCTTCCCTTGCCACAGCTCGCGCACCTGATAATCAAACTCCTGGCCCGTCATCAGAAAACCGAGTCGCCGAGTAGTCACCTCTGCTGCCGGTAAGGTGCCGACCAGATTGCCATCCTTCAGCACGCTGATGCGATCCGATACGGCCATGACCTCTTCCAGACGGTGGCTAACGAAGACGATGCAGATCCCCCTCTCACGTAGCTGGCGCACGACATTCAGTAGTCCCTCCACTTCCTGATGGGTCAATGAGGCCGTGGGTTCATCCATAATGATAAGCCGGGCGTCCTGCGCCAGCGCGCGGCAGATCGCCACCAGCTGGCAGCGGGCGATGGAGAGCGACTCAACGGTGGCATCAAGCGGCAGCGAGACGTTAATACTCCGCATCGCCTGCTCCGCACTGCGCCGCAGTTCGCTGCGCTTTACCAGCACGCCGCGGTGATAGTGGTTGATGGCAATGTTCTCCCACACGCTGAGATTGGGAAACAGCGACAGATCCTGATAAATCACCTGGATCCCATGGGCGACAGAGGCCGCAGGCGTCAGTCTGGGCCACGTCTTGCCGCCCAGCTCCATCGCCGCGCCCTCATCCGGGCGATAGACGCCGGAGATAATTTTGATCAACGTCGACTTCCCGCAACCGTTCTGCCCGGCCAGGCAGTGTACTTCCCCGGGCATAAAATCGATGCTGATATCATTGAGCGCGCGGTTGGCGTGGAAGGTTTTGCTGACGTGACGAAGGGAAAGGAAAGGTTCCATAACATCCCCTGGCAGGTTAAGCCGGGGCGCCAGGCGCCCCGGAAGATGGATTAGTAGAGCGAATCAATATTGTCTTTATTTACCAGCAGCACTTTATGGAAGCGGATAATATGCTTGTCGCTATCGACATCCGCTTTACCGAGCTCTTTCAGTTCAAATCCTGGCTCAATGGATTTGCCGTTCAGCAGGGTGCTGGCGACGGCCGCGAGGGCATAGCCGGCTGTCGCCGGATCGTAGGTAATGCCTTCTGTAATATCACCACTCTTAATGAGGGAGGCCGCCTGCGATGGGATCATCATCCCGTAGACCGCAACTTTGTTTTTCGCACGCTTCTCTTTCACCGCGCGCCCCGCGCCAATCGGACCATTCGAACCAAAAGAGACCACCGCTTTCAAATCCGGATAAGTTTTCATTAGATCGAGCGTGGTACGGCGGGAATCATCAACACTTTCCGCTACCGGCATGCGGCGGGTGACTTCATGCATGTCCGGATAATGCTCTTTTTGGTATTTCACCAGCAGATCGGCCCACAGGTTGTGCTGCGGTACCGTAAGACTACCTACATAGATAACGTAGCCGCCTTTGCCACCCATCCGCTTGGCCATATGCTCCACATATTCAGCGGCGAACTTCTCGTTATCGATGATCTCCACATCCCAGTTGGCGCTCGGCTGCCCGGGCGATTCGTTGGTCAGCACGACGATGCCGGCGTCACGGGCTTTTTTGAATACCGGCTCCAGCACGTTGGCATCGTTAGGCACGATAGTGATGGCATCCACTTTACGTGCAATCAGGTCCTCAATAATTTTCACCTGCTGCGGCGCGTCGGTGCTGGACGGCCCAACCTGAGAGGCGTTGAGGTTAAACTCTTTCCCAGCCTGGACTACCCCTTCACCCATCCGGTTAAACCATGGCATGCCATCTACTTTTGAAATATTGACTACCGTTTTTTCCGCCGCATATACCGGCGCGGAAATAAGCGCAGCCCCCAACAGCAAGGATGAAAAAATATTAACGACCAGACGTTTATGCATAATAATTAGCCTCAATACGTTGTAGTCAGACAGGGGTATGACGCAAAATGGAAAAAAGATATAAATAGTAATAATGTTAATAATTTAGAAGAGAATAAACACAAGCTGTAACAGCAGACAGGTAGTATCCAGCTATAAATATGGATAATAATACTATAATCCTGTGACGTGAGCTTTTTCACAAAAAGCCTGCAACATACTTTATTGTTCCATAATAATTATCAGGTCTATGAGAAAACCTATTTTCCCGTCTGGTCATTTACCGCAAAACAACAAAAAAATAATACCAGAAAAATCATATGGTTTTTGATTGCGCTCTTGGCCTATTCCGTGGCAGGATAAAAAGATGAACAGAAACGCGATCGTAACCTATCCCCGCCGTTGGTGGCTGCCTGCATAACAGGCGGCACGATACACGTTTCCATTTTCAAAGCCGCCGGAAGGCGGCTTTGGTGTTTTCAGGACGTCTTTCGGCTGAACAGTCTGATAAGGAGTCCCTGATGAACCATCCGCAAACCATCCTCACTGGCGACCGCCCCACCGGCCAGCTACATCTTGGCCACTACGTCGGCTCGCTGCGCCAGCGCGTCGCGCTGCAGCACGACCACCAGCAGTTTATCCTTATCGCCGACCTGCAAGGGCTCACTGACAACGGCAGCAACCCGCAAAAAATAAGCCATCATATCCTCGAAGTGATGGCCGATTATCTGGCCGTCGGCATTGACCCCAGGCTCACCACGATCTGCCTGCAGTCCGCCCTGCCCGCGCTGGTGGAGCTCAGCGCGCTGTATATGAATATCGTCACCGTCGCCCGCGTGGAACGTAATCCGACGGTCAAAAATGAGATTGCCCAGAAGGGATTCGCCCGTTCGCTGCCGGTGGGCTTTCTCGCCTATCCGATTAGCCAGGCGGCAGATATCACCGCCTTCAAAGCCGAACTGGTGCCAGTGGGCGACGATCAGCTACCGATGATTGAGCAGACCAACGAGATCGTCCACAAGATGAATAGCCTCACCGGCGCGCCAGTGCTGCGCCACTGCAAGGCGCTACTCAGCGAAGTGAGCCGCCTGCCGGGCGTCGACGGCAACGCCAAAATGTCGAAATCGCTGGGCAATACGCTGACGTTATCGGCCAGTGAAGAGGAGATCCACCGCGCGGTCAGCGCGATGTATACCGACCCGACGCACCTGAGAGTCAGCGATCCGGGGCATGTCGACGGCAACGTGGTGTTCACCTATCTCGACGCTTTCCATAGCGATAAGGCACTGGTGGCTGAGATGAAAGACCACTATCAGCGCGGCGGGCTGGGGGATCGCCAGTGTAAAAATGAACTGGAAACCTGCCTGCAGGCGCTCCTGGCGCCGATCCGCGAACGGCGGGCCACCTTTATTCAGGATAAAGGGATGTTGCTGGAATTGTTGCGTCAGGGCAGCGAGCGCGCCCACCAGTTGACGCAGCAGACGCTGCATGAAGTGAAACGAGGTCTGGGGCTGCCGGTCCTGTTCTGAGGTGATGAAAGGTTTCCGGTAGTGGATATTTTGTTAACGCGTCGACAAGACCCTGCCTTTAGTGTGGACAACACCGCCGCGGATGTTACTATCACGTTAACGGTAGCTCTCACTATGCGTGTTTCATTAAGGCCAGGATCGCTGATGATGACCACATAAGTAGTACAGCGTTCGGCTGCGCATCGACGCGGTAGAGCGCTGCGTCAGCGGCCCTTCCCCACTCATTCGTCCTTCGCAAGGAGGACGCTCCGCCCGTCGGAGAAGACACGCGTATCACTTCGCACAGGGAATCAAGCGAGTCGCGTATGGACAAAATAAAGAAACGTTGGACAGGGTATTTTGTCGGCTTACTGGTGGTACTCGCCGCCGCTGCATGGTGGCTGCTGCGCCCGCCGGGCCTCCCGGAGGGTTTTGCCAGTAGCAACGGACGAATCGAAGCCACCGAGGTGGATATTGCCAGCAAAATCGCCGGGCGTATCGACACCATTCTGGTCAAAGAGGGTCAGTTCGTGCACCAGGGAGAGGTGCTGGCGAGAATGGATACCCGTGTACTGAACGAGCAGCGTCTTGAAGCCGCCGCGCAAATCAAGGAAGCGGAAAGCGCGGTCCTGGCCGCCAGAGCCTTGCTCGATCAGCGGCAAAGTGAAATGCGCGCCAGCGAAGCGGTAGTGAAGCAGCGTCAGGCGGAGCTCGACTCCACGGCGAAACGTCACGTCCGCTCGCACACTCTCTCCCAGCGCGGCGCCGTCTCCGCTCAGCAGCTGGATGACGATCGCGCCGCGGCGGAGAGCGCTCGCGCGGCGCTGGAGTCGGCGAAAGCCCAGGTCTCTGCCGCCCGCGCCGCCATCGAGGCCGCCCGCACCAGTATTATTCAGGCGCAAACCCGCGTCGAAGCCGCCCAGGCGACCGAGCGGCGGATCCTCGCCGATATTGACGATAGCGAGCTGAAAGCCCCCCGCGACGGCCGTATTCAGTATCGCGTCGCCGAGCCCGGCGAAGTGCTGGCCGCCGGTGGTCGGGTGCTGAATATGGTCGATCTCGCCGACGTCTATATGACTTTCTTTCTGCCCACCGAACAGGCAGGTCTGCTGGCGCTCGGCAGCGAAGCGCGCTTGATCCTCGATGCCGCTCCGGATCTGGTGATCCCGGCCAATATCAGCTTTGTCGCCAGCGTCGCCCAGTTCACGCCGAAAACGGTGGAGACCCGCGACGAGCGCCTCAAACTGATGTTCCGCGTCAAAGCGCGCATCCCGCCGGAGCTGCTGGCGCAGCACCTGGAGCATGTCAAAACCGGTCTGCCCGGCATGGCTTACGTGCGGCTGGATAACCAGCAGTCCTGGCCTGAAGCCCTGACGGTGAGGTTGCCGCAATGATACTGACGCCACAGGATACCTCGCCCCCCGTCGCCCGGCTGGACAACGTTGGCCAGCGCTTCGGCACCACCGTGGCGCTGCGGGATATCAGTCTGGCGATCCCGGCGCGGCGCATGGTCGGCCTGATTGGCCCGGACGGCGTCGGCAAATCGAGCCTGCTCTCTCTCATCGCCGGGGCGCGGGCCATTGAGCAGGGTAACGTGATGGTGCTCGGCGGGGATATGCGCGACGTTCATCACCGCCGCGAGGTGTGCCCGAAGATTGCCTGGATGCCGCAGGGGCTGGGGAAAAACCTCTATCACACCCTTTCGGTGTATGAAAACGTCGACTTCTTCGCCCGCCTGTTTGGCCACGATAAAGCCGAACGCGAATCTCGTATCAACGAGCTGCTGCAGAGCACCGGGCTGGCGCCGTTTCGCGATCGCCCGGCGGGTAAGCTCTCCGGCGGGATGAAGCAAAAGCTGGGGCTCTGTTGCGCCCTTATCCACGACCCGCAGCTGCTGATCCTCGATGAACCCACCACCGGCGTCGACCCGCTTTCCCGGGCGCAGTTCTGGGAGCTTATCGACAGCATTCGTCAGCGCCAGCCGGAGATGAGCGTACTGGTGGCTACCGCCTACATGGAAGAGGCTGAGCGCTTTGACTGGCTGGTGGCGATGAACGCCGGCGAGGTGCTGGCGACCGGTACCGCTGCGGAGCTGAAAGCGCAGACCGGCAGTCAGACGCTGGAGCAGGCGTTTATCGCCCTGCTGCCGGAAGCGCAGCGCCAGGCGCATAAGGCAGTGGTAATCCCGCCGCGCGACGACCGCGAGGAAGAGATCGCCATCGAAGCCCGTGGGCTGACCATGCGCTTTGGCGACTTCGTCGCCGTCGACCACGTTAACTTCCGCATCGCCCGCGGTGAAATCTTCGGCTTCCTCGGCTCCAACGGCTGCGGCAAATCCACCACCATGAAGATGCTCACCGGCCTGCTGCCCGCCAGCGAAGGCGAAGCCTGGCTGTTCGGCCAGCCGGTCGACCCGAAAGATATCGCTACCCGCCAGCGGGTGGGCTATATGTCGCAGGCTTTCTCGCTCTATAGCGAACTGACCGTCCGGCAAAACCTCGAACTGCACGCCCGCCTGTTTCATATTCCGGACGGCGAGATCCCCGGTCGGGTGGCGGAAATGAGCGAGCGCTTCATGCTCAGCGAGGTGGAAGACGCCCTGCCCACCGCCCTGCCGTTGGGCATCCGTCAGCGTCTGTCGCTGGCGGTGGCGGTCATCCATCGCCCGGAAATGCTGATCCTCGACGAACCCACCTCCGGGGTCGATCCGGTGGCACGGGATATGTTCTGGCAGCTGATGGTCGACCTCGCGCGTCAGGATCGGGTGACCATTTTTATCTCCACCCACTTTATGAATGAGGCAGAACGCTGCGACCGCATCTCGCTGATGCACGCCGGCAAGGTGCTGGCCAGCGATACGCCGCAGGCGCTGGTCGAGCAGCGCGGTGCCGCCAGCCTCGAAGAGGCGTTTATCGCCTGGCTCCAGGAGGCGCAGCCAACCGCCGCAGCTCCTGAGGAACCTGCGCCAGCTGCAGCATCCCATCCAGAACGCGCGGCCCCGCGCCAGGCCTTCAGTCTGCAACGGCTGTTCAGCTACAGCCGCCGCGAAGCGCTGGAACTGCGCCGCGATCCGGTGCGCTCGACGCTGGCGCTGCTGGGAACGGTGATCCTGATGTTTATCATGGGCTATGGGATCAGCATGGACGTCGAGGATCTGCGCTTTGCGGTACTCGACCGCGATCAAACACTGAGCAGTCAGGGCTGGTCGCAGAATATCGCTGGCTCACGCTACTTTATCGAACAGGCGCCGCTGCGCAGTTACGATGAGCTCGACCGGCGGATGCGCGACGGCGAGCTGGCGGTGGCGATAGAGATCCCGCCGAACTTTGGCCGCGATATCGCCCGCGGCACGCCGGTGCAAATCGGCGTCTGGGTGGATGGCGCAATGCCAAACCGCGCGGAAACGGTACGCGGCTACGTGCAGGCCATGCATCTGGCCTGGCTGCAGGAGATGGCCGCCCGGCAGAGCAGTCCGCAGCGCGCTACCTCTCTCATCTCCATTGAGACCCGCTATCGCTATAATCCGGACGTGAGGAGCCTGCCGGCCATCGTCCCGGCGGTGATCCCGCTGCTGCTGATGATGATCCCGGCGATGCTCAGCGCCCTGAGCGTGGTACGCGAGAAGGAGCTCGGGTCGATCATCAACCTGTACGTGACGCCGACCACCCGCAGCGAATTCCTGCTCGGCAAGCAGGTGCCTTACATCGTACTGGGAATGTTTAACTTCTTTTTGCTGTGCGCGCTGTCGGTCTTCGTCTTTGGCGTATCACATAAGGGCAGCTTCCTGACGCTGAGCCTGGCGGCGCTGCTCTATGTCACCATCGCCACCGGACTGGGACTGCTGATCTCAACCTTTATGAAGAGCCAAATCGCCGCCATCTTCGGCACCGCCATCATTACGCTCATCCCGGCGACCCAGTTCTCCGGGATGATCGATCCGGTGGCGTCGCTGGAAGGCCCCGGGCGCTGGATTGGACAAATCTACCCGACCAGCCACTTCCTGACTATCGCCCGCGGCACCTTCTCCAAGGCGCTGAATCTCAGCGATTTGTGGGGCTCCTTTATTCCCCTACTGATTGCGGTGCCGCTGGTGCTCGGGCTGAGCGTGTTGCTGCTGAAGAAGCAGGAGGGGTGATGCGCGGATTACGTAATATTTATAACCTCGGCGTTAAAGAGCTGCGCAGCCTGCTGGGTGATAAAGCGATGCTGGCGCTGATCGTGTTTGCTTTTACCGTGTCGGTGTACTCCTCAGCTACGGTGATGCCCGGCTCGCTGCACCTGGCGCCGATTGCGGTTGCCGATATGGATAAGTCGCAGCTCTCTTCACGCATCATTAACGCTTTCTACCGCCCCTGGTTTCTCGAACCGGAGCTGATCACCGCTGATGAGATGGACGCCGGCCTGGATGCCGGGCGCTACACTTTCGCCATCAATATTCCGCCAAATTTCCAGCGCGATGTGCTGGCCGGCCGCCAGCCGGAAGTGCAGGTCAACGTCGACGCCACGCGCATGAGCCAGGCCTTTACCGGCAACGGCTATATCCAGAATATTATTAACGGCGAAGTAAACGGCTTCATTGCCCGCTACCGGGAGAACAGCGTGCTGCCAGTAGAGCTGGCGGTAAGAATGCGCTTTAACCCTAACCTGGAACAGGAGCGCTTTGGCGCGGTGATGGCGATCATCAACAACATCACCATGCTGGCTATTGTCCTCACCGGCTCGGCGCTGATCCGCGAGCGCGAGCACGGTACCATCGAGCACCTGCTGGTGATGCCGGTTACGCCATTTGAGATCATGATGGCCAAGATCTGGTCGATGGGGCTGGTGGTGCTGGTGGTCTCCGGGCTGTCGCTGCTGCTGATGGTTCAGGGGATTTTGCAGGTGCCCATTGAGGGGTCGATTCCACTGTTTATGCTGGGGGTGGCGCTCAGCCTGTTCGCCACCACCTCGATCGGCATTTTTATGGGCACCCTCGCCCGCTCGATGCCGCAGCTGGGGCTGCTGATGATCCTGGTGCTGCTGCCGCTGCAGATGCTCTCTGGCGGCTCCACGCCCCGGGAAAGTATGCCGCAGCTGGTTCAGGATATCATGTTGACCATGCCGACCACCCACTTCGTCAGTCTGGCGCAGGCGATTCTGTACCGCGGCGCCAGCTTCAGTATCGTCTGGCCGCAGTTCTTAACCTTGCTGGCTATCGGAGCGGTGTTCTTTACTATCGCCCTGCTGCGTTTTCGCAAAACGATTGGTCAGATGGCGTAAGGGCTTAAGAAGGGCCGTCGACTCCCGGCGGCCCGAATGGTTTATTTGTGGCGATTCATAAAGTGGCGAAGACCCCAGGTGAAGGCCATCGCCATGCTGAAGAGAATGAACAGCAGCACCACCCAGCTGATGGAGATGCGCAGCAGCGTGCCGGGGTTCATAAACGGCTGCAGATAGACAGTGAAGGACTGGGCGGGTGATTTCCCCAGCAGTTCATACAGGTTATCCGTCAGCCACACGCCGACCCGGCAGAACAGCCAGATTATCGCTGGCCAGCAGAGCAGCACCAGAAAGGTAAAGCGCTCCTGAAGGTAGGTGAAGAGCCGGCGCAACGGCGACCAGTTAAGCAGGATTTTCATTTCTATTCTCATATTGCCAGCCGATAACCAGAGCAGATAGCGCAAGGTACGTCGGACAGCATCCATACAGGCAATCATCCCTCTTTGTATATCAAATTTGCTGTCATATAAACCAGATCAAGTTAACAAAGTGTTAATGATATAGCGCATCAAGCCCAAAAACCGGCAAGATGCATACCCATTGTTGCAATAAATGGGGAGTGAAGTCCTCAGCGGCGGAAATAATTTCGTAATTTCGCTAACGCGTTAATATCCCGAAAGAAGAAGCAGCGCTATTATTTCGCAGAGCACAAGATAATAGCGCTGAAATAGAGAGAGATATTTAACCGTAGCTACTGATAATTATTTTTCGACTCGTATCATTGGATAAATTCACGGTACGAGCGACCACACCACGCGCGTAATTCTCAGTATTTTTCGAGGCAAAAAGATAGGTATTTTATCCGCAGCGTTGCAGAGGTTGTTTATTCACCATACCCGTGTTGCAGGTTTCTGACACCACCCGCCCGGAGAGCGTCAGGTTGGCGGATTAGCGAAGCAGTAGCAGGACTTCAGACGATATTTTTCCTGAGTCGGTGCTGCATATCTTGTCCGCGCCACAGGGGCGTAGCCCCATGTCAGATCCGTAGCCCCGGTAAGCGCAGCGCCACCGGGGAGATATACCCCACACAGCAAAAAACCCCGCACCTTTCGGGACGGGGTTCTTTTTAAACGC